>NZ_JBLWMN010000006.1:0-260538 GCF_048380895.1 Halorubrum rarum
CCTGGTGGGCGCTCGGAGGCACGCGCCACCGCGTCGTTCGTTTATAAGCGTCCGTCGCCGCTACTCACGGCCATTTAAATACTATGTCGCGACCGACGAACTGCAATACTCACTCCCGTCATCGATCGCCGCTGTGTCCGTACTGACCGTGATCGGGGCCCACATATGCCAAATATTACTTATTTAAACGGAGTCGGCTCTTCTTATGGCTCTCCGGAGTCGCTTCGGCGAAGTAGCCGGACGCCGTCCTCCGCGATCGCCGTGGCCTCGTAGCCTCGTCGTCCGGAGACCTCCGTCTCGTCGATCAGTCCGGCGGCGCGGAACTCCGCGAGTCGGCCGTGGAGGTCCGACTCGCACAGGTCGACGCGATCCATCAGTCCGAGCACGGACAGCGGCCCCTCGTCGACGATCACGACGAGCAGTCCCAACGCCCGGTCGTCGTGGACGGCACGGATCGTACGGCGGAGGGATTCCGGCACGCCGGCCGCCGCGGTCGCGAGCGCCGACGCGCCGTCGACGACCGTGAGCTCCGCGTTGTCGACGTAGCGCTCCGCTCCCGTCGCTGGGTCTCGAACCCGGCTTGACTCCTCGGACCGCTTCACGAGGAGATACGTCGCGCCGTCGGCGTCACGAACCGTCTGCATGGCCTGAAAACGGTCGGCCGACGGATTACCGTTCCGGGATCGGCGTCTTCTCTCCGTCACGGCCGCCGTCCGGTCCTTGGGCGTCGTCGTGGAGGTCGGTGTCGTCGTCCGGTCCTTGGGCGTCGTCGTGGAGGCCGGCGTCGTCGTCCGGTCCTTGGGCGTCGTCGTGGAGGTCGGTGTCGCCTCCCTCGTCGTTTCCGTCCGCATCCCGTTCGTCCCGAGACCGCTCCCACCCACGATACGTCTGGTACGTCCGGATTCCGGCGAGTATCCCGATAACGAACAGGGCGGGACCGACCCGCGTCCATCCCTCGAAGTACCACACCATCGGGCCGAGGCTGACGAGGAGAAGGGCCGCGTTCGCGTAGATAACGGCGAGCACGAACGCCCGGAGGGTATCCTGATCGACGTCCGCAGCGGCGCTGAAGTCACCGTCGTTGTCGAACGTCCGTACCGAGGGCGCTTTCGGAATGTCCGGGGTCATCTCGCGTTCGGCGGCCGAGCTCTCGCCGATGGAGATATCGCCCTCGTCGTCCTCGTCGAACGGGTTCACGAACCGACCTACGGTGTTGCGAAGCAAAAGGGGTTGTGTCACGCTTGGATCGGCCGTCGGCCCAGCGGTCCGTATTAGGCGGCGTCCGTGAGCCGAACGGTTCGGCTGGCCTCGACCCACGCGAGGGGATTCGCGGCGTCGAAAAGCACCACGCTCCCGCCGTCCTCGTACACCTCCACCTCGGCGTCGCCCGCGTCACGGTTGCCCGAGCGGTGCGTCTCGTCGTCCGCGTGTGGATTCGAGGTCACGAAGTCTGGTATGAGATACCATAATAAATGCCTTTCCGTGGTCGGGCTCATCGCTGGATCCGAAAGCCGGGCTCATCGCTGGACCCGAAAGCCGAGCTTTTTAGCACGGTACGCCGAAGGACCGCCATGAACCAGTCGGGTCTTTCGGACTTCTCAGCTCCCGACGCCGCGGACGGCGACGGCGCGGCGTCGCGAGCGGCGATCGCCGCCGAGGAGGCGCAGGTCGTCGCCGGCGGCGGTCGCGGTCACGTCAGCGACGTCGTCGATCTCGACGAGGCGAAGTTCCCGGAATCGACAGGGACCGTCGACCTGATGATCACCCAGATCGATTACGCCGTCGAGGGATACGGCAGCGACGAGTACCCCGTCGTCCACGTGTTCGGTCGCCGGCCGGTCGAGGGCGGCGACGACGAACACGAGCACGTCCGCGTACTGGGCGTCGAGCCGTACTTCTACGTCCCGACCGCCGACCTCGACGCGGATCCCGTCGAGTCGTACGACGTCGTCATCGGAACCCGTGAGGAGGGACCGGACGGCGAGCCCTACGAGAGCATTCGTGGCGAGCCGCTCACCCGGATCATCACCCGGACGCCCCGCGACGTCGGGAACATCCGCGACGACTTCGAGAACTCCTTCGAGGCGGACATCCTCTTTCCGAACCGCTTTCTGATCGACAACGGACTCACGGGCGGCCTCCGCGTCGAGGAGCGCCGGCTCGACGACGGCTCGGGGACGATCCAGGTCCACGAGGGCCACCTCGAACCCGCCGAGGTCGACGCCGAGATGCGAGTGAACACCTTCGACATCGAGGTCGACGACCGCCGCGGCTTCCCCGAGGACGGCGAGGAGCCGATCATCTGTCTCACGAGCCACGACTCCTACGACGACGAGTACGTCGTCTGGCTCTACGACGCGCCGGAAGCCGAGGTGCCACCGCCGCAGGATCTCCCCGACTACGAGGGGATCGTCGCCGATCAAGCGCTCAACTTCCGCGTCGAGACGTTCGACGAGGAGGCCGCAATGTTGGACGCGTTCGTCGAGTACATCGACGACACCGACGTCGATCTCATGACTGGGTGGAACTTCGAGGACTTCGACGCACCGTATCTCCTCGATCGCATGGAGGTCCTCGACGAGGAGACCGGCAGCGAGCACGACCTCTCGATCGACCGCCTCTCCCGGATCGGCGAGGTGTGGCGCTCCAGCTGGGGCGGCCCGGACATCAAGGGCCGGGTCGTCTTCGACCTGCTGTACGCGTACAAGCGCACGATGTTCACGGAACTGGAGTCGTACCGGCTCGACGCGGTCGGCGAGCGCGAACTCGGCGTCGGCAAGGAGCGGTACACGGGCGACATCGGTGATCTCTGGGAGCAAGACCCCGAACGGCTGCTGGAGTACAGCATCCGCGACGTGGAACTGTGCGTCGAGATCGACCGCGCGCAGGACGTGATCGCCTTCTGGGACGAGGTGCGAACGTTCGTCGGGTGTAAGATCGAGGACGCGCCGACGCCCGGCGACACCGTCGACATGTACGTCCTTCACAAAGCGTTCGGGAAGTTCGCGCTCCCGACGAAGGGCCAACAGGAGTCGGAGGAGTTCGAGGGCGGTGCCGTCTTCGATCCGATCACCGGCGTCAAGGAGATGGTGACGGTACAGGACTTAAAAAGCCTCTACCCGATGTGCATGGTGACGATCAACGCCGGCCCGGAGACGAAAGTCGAGGCGGACGAGTACGACGGGGAAACGTACGTCGCGCCCAACGGGACCCACTTCCGGAAGGAGCCGGACGGGATCATGCGCGAGATGGTCGACGAGCTCCTCTCCGAGCGCGAAGCAAAAAAGGCGCTCCGGAACGATCACGACCCCGGCACCGAACCCTACGAGCAGTACGACCGACAGCAGGGAGCTGTCAAGGTTATTATGAACTGCTTTACGCCGGATACCGAGGTCGTGACTCCCGAAGGCGTTCGGTCGATCACGGAGTTGGAGGTCGGCGACGCCGTGTACTCGCTCGACCCCGACACGGAGGAGATGGAGGTCAAGACCGTCGAGGAGACCCACGCGTACCCCGACTACCGGGGCGAACTCGTCGACATCGAGACCTCGAAGATCGACTTCCGAGTGACGCCGAACCACCGGATGCTGGTCCGGAAGAACGAGACGAACGGGATCACCGAAGACGGGTATAGCTTCGTGGAGGCCGGCGATCTCGATCGGGCGACCGACTACGAACTCCCCCATGATTGGGACGGACCGGACGGTGAGCGGATCGATGAGGTCGATCTGACCGAACTCGTCGATGACGAGTACGAAGTGTGGGTCCGGCCGAGCGTCCACGGTCACACGTTCACCGCTGAACTCGGTTGGACGCCTCGACGCGTTCCGAAGGCGGATGTCGGACGGACCGGCTACGTGTTCACGGCTTCGGAGTTCGAGGAACACCGCGAGTACGTCGAGTCGGTGTGTGAACGGAGCTTCATTCACCGTGAGTCCGGGCGAAAATGGGTCCCGCGGACGTTCGACGGCGACGACTTCCTCGAACTGCTCGCGTGGTACGTCACGGAAGGAAACGTGTACACGTCCGAGGAGAAGCAACTTGATGACGGGCTTCGTGGTTCCGCGACCACGGTGAGGATCGCACAGGGTGCCGTGGCGGACGGCGGCGACTCCGACCACGCGACGATCGGCGAGCTTCTCGATCGAATGGGGTTGGACTACGACGTCGACGAGCGCTGCTACCAGTTCACGTCGAAACTGCTCGGAGGCCTCCTCCGGGACCGCTGCGGAGACGGGAGCTTCGAGAAACGGATACCAGAGCGTGTCTTCGAGGCGACGAGGGCGCAGAAGCGCGCGTTCTTGGAAACGCTGATCGACGGCGACGGCGACCGCCGGACCGGATCGTGGCGATACACGACGTCGAGCGACGAGTTGCGGGACGGCGTGCTCCGTTTGTGTGCGCATCTCGGGATCACCGCGAGCTACAGTCACGACGGCGGGAGCTGGCGGATCTACGTCGCAGAAAACGCGAAGAACACGCTTCGGATGCATCGGAGCGGCTCGCGGAGCGAGGCCGAAGACGGCGTTTACTGTGTGACCGTCGAGGACAATCACACGCTCCTCGCAGGGCGGAACGGAACGTTCCAGTTCGTCGGTCAATCGCTCTACGGCGTGACGGGGTGGGATCGATTCCGCCTGTACGACAAAGAGGGTGCAGCAGCCGTCACAGCGACGGGTCGCGAAGTCATCGACTTCACCGAGGAGGCGGCTAACGAGCTAGGCCACGATGTCGCGTATGGGGACAGCGTCACGGGTGACAGGCCCGTCGTCGTGCGCGATCCGGACGGGACCGTTCGGATTCTTCCGATTGCTGACCTCTTCGAACGCTCTGACGCAACCGCGAACGAAGACGTGCTTATTACTGCCGACGGCGGATCGGTCGCTTCGGTGTCGATAGACAAGGAACGACGTCGCGTGGACGGGTGGGAGGCGCTTTCGGTGACCGAGAACGGCGAACCGGAGTGGCAGCCGATCGAGCAGGTGATCCGGCACGAGACCGACAAGCCGGTGGTCACTCTCCAGCACAAGTTCGGCGAGTCGACGACGACCAGAGACCACTCGTACGTCGTCGAAGACGACGGCGACCTCGTCGAAGCGAAGCCGGAGGAGGTCGAAGAGCCGCTTCGGGTACCCGGTCTCCCCGAGGTCGAAACGGTGGAGAGGATCGACGTGTACGACGTGCTGGAGGGATACACGCGGGAGTACGAGGACGGGCGAAGCGTCGGCAGTGAGGACGCGGAAACGAAAGTCAAGCGAGTCCACGCGGACGACGACTGGGTCTGGTTCGGCCACAAGCATCACGACACGATAGAGAAGAGCATCAAGGTACAGCGATACGTCGACTTGGACTCCGATGACGGACGGGCGTTCATCCGTTTGCTCGCCGCGTACGTTACTGAAGGGAGTGCCTCGACGATCGAGACGACCGATTCCAAGTTCGGTGCGAGTATCGCCGAATCCAGAACGGAATGGCTGGAGGGTCTCCGGGAGGACTACCAGCGTCTGTTCGACGGGGCGACTGCGAGTGTCATCGCGTCGGACGCGTCCGACGATCGAACCGTCGAGTACAAAACCGATAGCGGGGTTCAATCGGTGACGTACGACGATGGTACGAACAAACTCCAGATGATGAACGAGCTCTCGGCGGTGTTCTTCCGTGAGTTCGCCGGGCAAACGTCCCGGGGAAAACGGATCCCCGGGTTCGTGTTTAATCTCCCCGACGACCTCCAACAGCTCTTCGTCGACGTGCTCGTTGCGGGCGACGGGTCGCGTGAATTCCCGCGATACACGGCTGAGTACTGCGAGCAGAACTTCGACTTCGAGACGACGAGCCGAGAGCTCGCGGCGGGTCTCTCTACGCTTCTCACGCAGCGCGGAGAGAAGCACTCGCTGAAGTACAGGGAGAGCAAAAGGAGCTACACAATTCGAACGTGTGACTACTACAGAGGCGGCCGAGACCCGGTCGTCGAGGAGGTAGATCACGACGGATACGTCTACGATCTGAGCGTCGCTGAGAACGAGAACTTCGTCGACGGCGTCGGCGGAATCGTGCTCCACAACACCGACTCAGTCATGTTGTCTCTCGGACAGGAAGTCGATAAAGCGGAAGCGATCGAGACCTCCTTCGAGATCGAGGATCACATCAACGAGCGCTACGACGACTTCGCGCGCGAGGAGTTGAACGCCGAGATCCACCGCTTCCAGATCGAGTTCGAGAAGCTCTACCGGCGCTTTTTCCAAGCGGGCAAGAAGAAGCGGTACGCGGGCCACATCATCTGGAAGGAGGGAAAAGACGTCGACGACATCGACATCACCGGCTTCGAGTACAAGCGCTCTGACATCGCACAGATCACGAAGGAGGTCCAACAGAACGTCATCGAGACGATCGTCACGGGCGACGACATCGACGAGGACTTAGCGGCGGTGAAGTCGTACCTCGTGGACGTGATCGCCGAGGTGCTCGACGGCGACATCGACCTCGACGAGATCGGGATCCCGGGCGGGATCGGCAAGAAGCTGGACGCCTACGAGACCCCGACTGCGCAGGTACGCGGCGCGAAGTACGCCAACCACATGCTCGGTACGAACTTCGGGAACGGCTCGAAGCCCAAGCGGCTCTACCTGAAGAAGGTCCACCCCGACTTCTGGAAGCGAATGGAGTCGGAGAAGGGACTCGACCCGCAGCGCGATCCGCTCTACGGCGAGTTCAAGCGTGATCCGGACGTGATCTGCTTCGAGTACGCCGATCAGGTCCCCGAGGAGTTCGAGGTCGACTGGGAGAAGATGCTGGATAAGACGCTCAAAGGGCCGATCGAGCGGGTGATCGAGGCGCTCGGGCTGTCGTGGGAGGAGGTCAAAACCGGTCAGGAACAGACCGGACTCGGTTCCTTTATGTAGTCAATCGAGAGTTTCGTTTCTACATCTGAAAAATTTCTTTTTATAATTCGCTATTTGGACGGGGGATTCCGTAACCATTAACCCCGAGAACCCCTTCTCAACGGCCACGAGGAATCAGATTACATATGGCAACTCTCGAGATCAACAACCTCCACGCGCAGGTGGCCGAAGAGGACGGAGAACGGATCCTTCGAGGCGTCGACCTCGAAGTCGCGACGGGCGAGATCCACGCGCTGATGGGTCCGAACGGTTCGGGTAAGTCGACGCTCGCGAAAGTGATCGCCGGACATCCCGCCTACGAGGTAACGGACGGCGAGGTCCTGCTCCACCTCGAGGCGGAGGACGTCGCCGACGTCGACGCGGAGCTCGACGACGACGACTACCACTGGTCGCTCCTCGAGATGGAGCCGAACGAGCGTGCCGCGCTCGGCATCTTCCTCGGTTTCCAGTACCCGGCGGAGATCGAGGGCGTCACGATGACGAACTTCCTCCGACAGGCGCTCAACGCCAAGGCGGACGAGCGTGAGGAGCTGTTCGAGGGCGAGGAAGCGGACGAGGAGTCGGACGACGACGCGGAGGACACGGGCTACGACAGCTCTCCGATGGAGGGGCCGACGGACGACGGCGACATCGGCGTCGCCGAGTTCCAGTCGATCCTCAAAGAGAAGATGGAGCTGCTCGACATGGACGAGAAGTTCATGCAGCGGTACCTCAACGCCGGCTTCTCCGGCGGGGAGAAAAAGCAGAACGAGGTGCTGCAAGCCGCCATGCTCGAACCCGCGATCGCCGTGCTCGACGAGATCGACTCCGGGCTCGACATCGACCGTCTGCAGGACGTCTCCAAGGGGATCAACGCGCTCCGCGACGAGCAGGGCACGGGGATCCTCCAGATCACTCACTACCAGCGGATCCTCGAGTACGTCGAACCCGACTACGTCCACGTGATGCTCGACGGCGAGGTCGTCAAGAGCGGCGACGCCACGCTCGCCGAGGAGCTCGAGGACGAGGGGTACGACTGGGTCCGCGAGGAAGCGTTCGAGGCGGCGTAATCGGTTATGATTACTGATCACACATAAGCACCCGGAAACGTAAATCAATACCATGAGTTCAGAACAAGACCACCTGAAAGAGACCGACACCGAGGCCCGCTTCGAGTTCAAGAAGGAGGAGAAGTCCGCCTTCCGGACCGAGAAGGGCCTCACCGAGGAGACGGTCCGCGTCATCTCGGAGGACAAAGACGAACCGGAGTGGATGCTGGAGCGCCGGCTCCGCGCACTCGAACAGTTCCAGGCGATGCCGATGCCGACCGGCTGGCCCGAAGCGCCCGACCTCTCGGAGGTCGACATCGACGAGATCGTCCCGTACATCCGCCCGGACGTGGACGTCCGTGCGGGCGTCGACGACTGGACGGAGCTGCCGGACGAGATCAAGGACACGTTCGATAAGCTCGGCATCCCGGAAGCGGAGAAGAACGCGCTCTCGGGCGTCGGCGCACAGTACGAGTCCGAGGTCGTCTACCAGAACATGCAAGAACAGTGGGAGGAGAAGGGCGTTATCTTCTGTAACATGGACGAGGCCGTCCGTGAACACGAGGATCTCGTCCGCGAGCACTTCATGACGAAGTGCGTCCCCCCGAGCGACAACAAGTTCGCGGCGCTCCACGGCGCGATCTGGTCCGGCGGCTCGTTCGTTTACGTGCCGGAGAACACGACCGTCGACATGCCCGTGCAGGCGTACTTCCGGATGAACTCCGAGGGGATGGGCCAGTTCGAGCACACGCTCATCATCGCCGAGGAGGGCTCCGAGGTCCACTACATCGAGGGCTGTTCGGCCCCGAAGTACTCGGCGTTCAACCTCCACTCCGGCGGCGTCGAGGTGTTCGTCGGCGAGGACGCACACGTCCAGTACTCGACGGTGCAGAACTGGTCGAAGAACACGTACAACCTCAACACGAAACGCGCCATCGCCGAGAAGGGCGGGCGCATGGAGTGGATCTCCGGGTCGATGGGGTCGAAGGCGACGATGCTGTACCCCTCGACGATCCTCAAGGGCCGCGGTGCGTCGGACAACCACATCACGATCGCCATGGCCGGCGAGGGACAGGACATCGACACCGGCGCGAAGGTGTATCACAACGCGCCGAACACCAAATCCACCATCGAGTCGAAGTCGATCGCGAAGGACGGCGGCCGTACGAACTACCGCGGACTCGTCCACATCGCCGACGGCGCGGAAAATTCCTCGACGGCCGTCGAGTGTGACGCGCTGATGTTCGACAACGAGTCGACGTCGGACACGATGCCGTACATGGAGATCAACGAGTCGAAAGTCGACGTCGCTCACGAGGCGACGGTCGGCAAGATCGGCGACGAGGACATCTTCTATCTCCAGTCGCGCGGTCTCGACGACGACGACGCAAAGCAGATGATCGTTTCGGGCTTCATCGAGCCCATCACGGAGGAACTGCCCATCGAGTACGCCGTCGAGCTCAACCGGCTCGTCGAGCTGGAGATGGAGGGTTCACTCGGATAATATGAGTACGCAAGCTATCGAGAGCCTCTCTGAGGACACGGTACGACGTATCGCGGAGGAACGCGACGAGCCCGAGTGGCTCCTCGAAACCCGTCTCGACGCCCTCAACGCGTTGGAGGCGGCGGCACTACCGGACGTCATCCAGACGCCCGGCCGTCGCTGGACGGATCTGGAATCGCTCGACTTCGAGGCGCTCGTCGACCCCCTCAACCAGTCGGACGAGACCGAACGAGTCGGGGGCGACGACGAGGTCGTCGTCCTCCCGTTCACGGAGGCGCTCGACGAGTACGGCGACGTCATCGAGGCGAACTTCGGCTCCGTGATCGACTCCGAGGAGAACTACCTCACCGCCCTCTCGGTCGCCCTGTTCACGACCGGAACGTTCGTGTACGTTCCCGAGGGCGTCGACGTCGAGGACGTGACGGTCCGCGCGGAGATGAACTCCCGCTCGCTGTTCAGCCAGACGCTCGTCGTCGCCGAGGCGTCGTCGTCGATCACGATCCTCGAGTCGATATCGTCGGGTGACGGCGACGCCGAGGGAGACCGGTACTTCTCGAACCTCGTCGAGATCGTCGCCGGGGAGAACGCCAACGTCCAGTTCGGCTCGCTGCAGAACCTCGACGACGACACGTACACATACTCGCTGAAGCGCGGCGTGACCGACACGTACGCGACGGTGGACTGGATCGAGAGCAACTTCGGCTCGAAGCTCACGCGCTCCGACGTCGAGACCGAACTGACCGGCGACGGCTCCGAGAGCCAGATAGTCGGGACGTTCTTCGGCACCGAGGACCAGCACTTCGACGTCAACGCCCGCGTCTGGCACAAAGCCGAGCACACGACGGCCGATCTGGTCACGCGCGGCGTGCTCGACGACGTCGCCCGCTCGGTCTACGAGGGCGTACAGGACGTCGGTCAGGACGCGTGGAACACCTCCAGCTATCAGCGTGAGAACACGCTGATGCTGTCGGACGACGCCGAGGCCGACGCGTCGCCGAAGCTGATCATCCACAACCACGACACCGAGGCGTCCCACTCCGCGACGGTCGGACAGGTCGACGCCGAGGACCTGTTCTACCTGGAGAGCCGCTCGATCGATTCGCGGACCGCACGGAACATGCTCGTCGAGGGCTTCTTCGTGCCCGTGTTAGAGGAAATCGCCGTCGACGAGTTCCGCGACGACGTCGAGGCGCTCGTCGCCGAGCGGCTCCGGTAGTCGGAACTCACCGGGACGTTCGTGTTATTTCGACTCGAGAGAGACCGTGAGCCTCGCGGACCCACGACGTCGCCCGCATCCCGTGCGTACTACTCGCTGATGTCGATCGCCGGACGGCCCGGTTCGGCCTTTCGGACCACGCCGTCGTCGGCCTCGTCGGCCCGTTTCACCGTGACCGGCGCGTCGAACTCCCGCTCGATCAGCCACGCGGCGGCCGTCAGCGCCTCGTACTCCTCGTCGCTCGGGAGCGTCGCCGAGAGCGCCTCGCGTTCGGCCTGGAGATCCTGTCCGTAGGCGGCGGCGTCGTCGCCCCGCTCGCGGATGTGATCGTGTCTCATCAGCTCGCCGATGAGGTTGTCGGCGTCGCTGTCGATCGCGATCTCCAAGGCGTCGTACTTCCAGTCGGGTGCGACGACGACGTCGATGGCGCTGGGATCCTCGATGCCGGCGACGTCGACGATCTGGCGCACGTCCTCGCGGGTGTTCTCGACGAGACGGCGACGCAGCGCCGCGGCCTCGCGGTCGACGTCCGCGGTCGGCCAGTCGGCGTCGACGGCGAACTCGTCGGCATCGACGTCCACTCCGGCGTTCGCGTCGCCGCCGAGCTCAGCGTACAGTTCCTCGGCCAGATGGGGCGTGACCGGCGCGAGCAGGCGGACGGCGGCGGAGAGTCCCCGCTCGAACACGTCGGGATCCGGGTCGGCGTAATCGGCGTAGCTGCGCAGCGTCCCCACCAGCTCTTGGGCCTCCCGCAAGGCGACGTTGAACGTGAGATCGTCGTACTCCTCGGTGGCGATCGCCACCGTCGCGTCGGTCTCGGCGTCGACGTAGCTGGCGATCGCTGTGTCGGCCGCGGACGACTCCACAGCCGCCTCGGGGTCGTACCCCTCGACCAGCCGCTTCAACCGGGTCAAAAAGCGGTACGTCGACCTGACGCCCTCCTCGGACCAGTCGAAGTCGCGCTCGGGCTGAGCCGCCTGCATCATGAACAACCGGGCGGTGTCCGCACCGTACTCCTCGACGATCCGCTGCGGGGAGACGACGTTGCCGACCGACTTCGACATCTTCTCGCCGTCCAGTTGGACCATGCCCTGCGCCAGCAGGTTCGTGAACGGCTCGCGGTGCCGTAAGCCCTCCTCGTCGGCGAGCACCTTGGTGAAGAACCGCGAGTACAGCAGGTGCATCACGGCGTGCTCGATGCCGCCGACGTACTGGTCGACCGGCATCCAGTCGTTCGCGCGGTCCGGATCGAAGGGCACGTCGGTGGCGTCCGGAGAGACGTATCGCAGGAAGTACCACGAGGAGTCGACGAACGTGTCCATCGTGTCCGTCTCGCGGGTCGCGGGCTCACCGCAGTCCGGACAGGTCGTCCGCTTCCACTCCTCGGCCGCGTCGAGCGGGTTCCCGGTCGTGTTGATGAACTCCGGCAGCTCGACGGGGAGGTCCTCCTCGGGGACCATCACCGAACCGCAGTCGTCGCAGTGGACGACCGGGATCGGGGTTCCCCAGTAGCGCTGTCGGGAGATACCCCAATCGCGCAGCTGGTACTGGGTGCTCTCCTCGGCGCTCTCGATGTCCTCGGTCAGCCGCTCGCGGGCCGTCGCGCTGTCGAGCCCGCTGTACTCGCCGGAATCGATGACGACGCCGTCGGCGGTGAACGCTTCTTCGCTCACGTCGGGCGCGTCGGGGACCGTCTCGCCGTCCCAGTCGTCGGGTTCGGGCGCGATGACGGGCGTGATCTCGACGCCCATCTTCTCGGCGAACGCGTGATCGCGCTCGTCGTGGGCGGGGACGGCCATCAGCGCCCCCGTCCCGACGTCCGAGAGCACGAAGTCCGCCACGAACACCGGGATCTCCTCGCCGGTTGCGGGGTTGGTTGCGGTGAGATCGGTCGCGACGCCGTTCGGCTCGTCGCCCTCCGGATCCGCCTCGTGGTGGACGAACTCGTGGACCTCGTCGTTCTCGGCGGCCAGCTTCTCGCTGATCGGGTGGTCCGGCGCGAGCGCGAAGAACGTCGCGCCGTGGATCGTGTCGACGCGGGTGGTGAACGCCTCGACGGGGCCGTACTCCCGCGGCTCGGTTCCCTCGCCGCGTCCGTTCGAGGCGCTTCGCGCCTCGCTTACCTGAAAGTCCAGCGTCGTCCCGTACTGTCGGCCGATCCAGTTCCGTTGCATCTGCCGCACCGAGTTCGGCCAGCCCTCCAGGTCGTCGATGGCCTCCAACAGCTCGTCGGCGTACTCCGTAATCGACAGGAACCACTGGTCCAGCTCGCGGGCCTCGACGGGCGTGTCACAGCGCCAACACAGCTCGTCGTCGCCCTCGACCTGCTCGTCCGCGAGGACGGTCTCACAGGACGGACACCAGTTCACCTCGGCGTCCCGACGCTCGACGAGCCCCGCGTCGTGGAAGCGAGTGAACAGCCACTGGTTCCACTTGTAGTAGTCGGGCGTACAGGTGGTGATCTCCCGGTCCCAGTCGTAGCCGAACCCCATCGATCGCATCTGGTCGCGCATCGTGTCGATGCAGTCGAACGTCCAGTCGCGCGGGTTGGTGTCGCGCTCCTTGGCGGCGTTCTCCGCCGGAAGCCCGAACGCGTCCCACCCCATCGGATGGAGCACGTCGTCGCCGCGCATGCGACGGAAGCGGGCGTACGCGTCCGTGATGGTGTAGTTGCGGACGTGGCCCATGTGGAGCTTCCCGGACGGGTACGGATACATGCCGAGGACGTAGGTGGGATCGTCCACCTCGTCCGGCGTGCGATACACGGAGGCGTCGTCCCACGCCTCCTGCCACCGCTTTTCGACCGTCGTGTGGTCGTAGCCCTCCTGAGACATCTGCTTATATACGTCTGGTGCGGTCGGCGTCGTATACCTTTCCATCCAGTGCTGGCGGGTTGCACGGTCCGTGAGCCGGCGGAGACGGTCACCTCGGGATCCGGCTACAACGTCTTCGCGTCCTGTGCTTGCTCGGCGCGGCGCGTTGCCTGCTCGATCCGGTTCCCGGTTGCGGTTGCGAGCCTCGGCGGGAGGCCGTCTCGGGCCGCCGCGAGCCGCTCTTCGATCCGGTCTATCCGCTCGATGACGGTCTCCAGGTGGCGGTCCGTCCCCCCGCGGTCACCCTCGCGGGCACGCTCCTCCGCCCGCTCCGCGGCCTCGACCGCGGCGGCGAGAGCCCGTTCGAGCCCGTTCACCGCGTTCGACGGACCGCCGCCGGTGTCATCTTCGCTTCCCCCGTCTCCGGAGTCACCGTTATCGTCGTCGCCATCGTCGTCTCCGCCGTCGCCCTCCGCCGCCGCGGCCGCGACCTCGGCACGGGTCTCTTCGGCGACAGCCGCAACGAACCCGGCGAGCGAGGCCGCGCCCGTCTCGGGGCGTTCGATTCGGATCGGCTCCCCCGTCCCCGCGTCCTCCGAGGCCGGATTGACTCGATACGCACCAACCTCGTCGTTCGGGTCCCGCACCTCGGCCGTGTACGCGCCGCCGACGTGGACGTACATCGCGTCGCTCCCGTCGACCGCGGAGTCGTAGATCCGACCGGCGAAATCGTCCTCGATCGCCGCCCGAGTCACGTCCGCGTCGCTCTCGGCGTCGGACAGTTCGACCTTCGTCGCGTACTTGCGGGCGACAAGCGGAATCTCGCCGTCGGCACCGGCAACCGTGACGGGGTCGTCCTCCGAGACCACGAGCTGCTCGCTGTGGGGAGCCTGCCCGGCACCGTTGACGGTGAGCCTGTGCTCGCCGTCGGGCACCCCCTGAGCCACCGCGATCCCTCCGCCGAACGTCGGGACCGCTTCCGGATCGCTTTCGATCAGGACGAACGACTCGATGCTCGCGTCCGTTGTCGTCAGCCCTCCTCCGGCCGGCGCGTCCTCGCTCTCGGTCGCCTCGGTAACGCGGGCGACGACGCCGTCGAAGGCGTCGAGTACGTCGCCACCGATCCCGACCGCGTCGGCGATCGCGTCGTAGCGCTCCGCGAGTTCGGCGCGGTGGTTTCCGGCGGTGATGTCGGATGCTGGGTTCTCGTATCGGGGCTGTTCCCACGGGACATCGGTCGCCGTGATGTGCCCGGCGATGGCGTCCTCAGCGATCTTCGGAACCGTGAACTCGAAGCTCAGCTGCGGGCCGGTGAACGCCGAGATATCCTCCAGTTCGGTGCTCTCGACGAGTTCGTACGTGACGACCGACTCGATCCCCTCGTCGGCTGCCGCGGGCTCGGGATCGCCGTCCCTGCCGCGGTAGCGGAACGCGAGTCCCGTCTCCCGCAGCGGGAGGTCGGTCGGCGGGGATTCCAACGCGTCGAGCGAGCGAACGGTAAGCGCCTCGTCGACCAATGCGTCCGGAGTGACCGAAGGGAGTTCCGGATGCTCGTACAGCGGCTCGCCCTCGTATTCCGGAACGACGAACGGGAGCCGCATCCCCTCGTCGCGGGGAAGCCCGTACGCGAGCGGGATCCCGAGCAGGTCCTCGACGGTATCGACGGTCGTGTTCGTGATGTCCGCCAGGAGTCCCTCCTCGCCGACCCGCTGGAATCGATCGGGAGCGTCGTTTATCGAGAGCGTACTGGAGTGCGACCCGAGCTCGGGAAGGATGCGGGGAACGACGTCGGGGTCGGGATCGAGGAACTCGTTGTTCGGGACGCTGCGGGAATGCGAGCTGGCGACGTACAGCTGTGGATCGCCGGAGTCGAGATCGACGAAGACGTGGAACACCTCCCAGTCGTGCCAGTGGAAGTTGGCGGTGAACTGATCGAACGCCGAGTAGAACCAGAACTGCACCACGCCGAGCGACGAGTCCTCGTACCGAACCCCGTTGTAGAACACCGTCGGATCGGGGGGTTCACCCGCCTCCTCGTAGCGTTCGTGGTATCCGTCGAATGCGAGGAACCCGTCGACGACGGTTTCGCCGCCCTCCTCGACGGTGTAGGGGCGCGGATCGGTGGGAAACCACGGTTCGGCCGCGTCGAAGTACAGCGTCGGTGCGAATCGGGCGGCGAGCTCCTCGAGCGTTTCGCCGTCCATCGAGAGGGTCTCCGCGTCGTCGGGCTCCGAGCCCGAACAGCCCGCAACCGCAGCGCTCCCCGCGCCGGCGACCGCGCCGAGGACTGTCCGGCGGTTGATTCCGGCGTCAGGGCCATCGGTCACGGATCCACCTCGGTCCCGAGCGCTGTGCAAACACGACTCGATCGTGACGACAGTTCGGGACGCATTTCGTTCGGTTACGACCACAACGTCGGATAAGTCTTCTGACGAGAGAGCGCCCGCCCCGTGGCTGCGACCCTCGGTAACCCGGGGATGGCCGCGTTCGATCGCTCCGGGAGTTCGATCGCTCCGGGAGAAGGTATTTGCGCACGGGAGCGCGATAGCGGGGTATGGACGGGAAGAAGGCCCTCTACTACGGCGCGATCGCGCTCGCGATCCTGATCGCCGCCAGCGTCGTCGTCTCGATCGTCTCGGCGGTCCTGAGTCTGGCGTGGGCGGTCGTCTCCGCCGCGGTGTCGCTGGCGATCCTGATCGGCGTCGTCTACCTCGCGTATAAAGCGGGGGCGTGGCTGTTCGGCGGAAGCGACGACGGGCGAACGACGGCGGACGGGTTCGGATCGAACCGGTCGTCGTCGTCGACCGGGAGTTCGACGGATCCGCAGGAACGGCTCCGCACGGAGTACGTCGAAGGGCGGATCAGTGAGGAGGAGTTCGAGCGCCGGATCGCGAGCGAACTCGAAACGGAGTCGATCGAGGACGAACTCGACCGGGAACTGAACCGGGAGCGGTGAGTCCGGGTCGGTTCCGAACGCTCGCTCGGCGCTCCACTGGACGCTACCCTCGGACCGCGCGTACGACCAGATAGACGAACGGCGTGTCGAGGACGGCGATCAACAGCTTCAGGAGGTACTGTCCGACGACGAGCGTCGCCGCCGCACCGACCGACATCGGCATCCCGATACCGAGGACCGCGGGCGCGACGACGAACGCGACGCCGACGAAGATCACCGTATCGAGGATCTGGCTCGTCGCGGTCGACGCGAGGTTCCGGAGCCACAGCATCTCGGAGCCGGTGCGATCGCGAATCGCGTGGAACACGACCACGTCGTAGTTCTGGCTGACGACGTAGGCGAGGAGGCTCCCGATCACGACGTTCGTGGCGGGGCCGAGGGCGGTGTCGAACGCGGCGGTGACCTCGGGGTCGATGCCGGGCGCGGCGAGCGTCGACCACACCAGCGCGAGCACGACGAAGTTCATCGCGAACGCGACGTTGACGACGACCTGCGCGGCCCGTCGTCCGTACAGCTCCGCGTAACAGTCCGACGCGAAGAAGGTGAGCGCGTACGCGAGCGCCGCGCCGGGCAGCAGTATCTCCGGGCCGACCGCCGGGAGCGCGACCGGGAGCGGCAAGGCGAGCACCTTCGCGGCGGTCACCTGCGCGGTCGCCAGCGCGGTGACGAAAAGCGCCACGAGCCCGACCTGTGCCACCGCGGCCCGCCCCAACGGGTCGCCCGCGTACGGGTGCTCACTCATCGGTCCCGTCGTCGGCGTCCTCGGCGTCGTCCGACAGCCGACCGTGTCGCTCGTCGATGTCGTCGAGCACGTCCAGCGTCTTCCGGATCGACGCGCGCACCGCGTCGCTCCGGTTGACGAACTTCCCGTCGTCGCCGACGTGTTCGTCGAGGTCGTCGAGCAGTTCGCCCGGGATCTCGACGCTTATCTTGGGCATTCGTTGCCCACCCCTCGAGACCGGGTCGTCGGTTCGCGACTTCGGGCGACGACTCGCGCGGCTTCCTCAGTCGATATTCTCATGGTATTCGGCAGTGAATACTCACAGTAGTCGGTTCAAAAGCGCGTCGGATGTCGTTCGGGTCGTCGCTCCCGCGTTCGGCGGGCGGACGGGTCGACCGACGACCGGTCGGACGCGGTCCGCGGTGCGGTCGAGGTCGCCGGCGGGGTTCCGAGTATCATCACCATATTCGCGACAACGGTCCGTTAACAAAGCCGATGGATCCCCTCTCGCACGCATGCGCCACTCGCCGAGATCGAACCGTAGACGAGTCCTTGCGTCCACCGGGGCCGCACTCCTCGGAGTCTCGCTGCTTGGTCGGCCCGTCGCCGCGGACCACGAGTGGGACCCCGGCATCGAGATCCGTCACGACGGGCTCGTCGCGACGCTCGACCGTCGAGCGGCGCGGCCCGACGAGGTCACGGTGGAGACGACGACGGGGTACACCGAGACGTTCACGGGCGAGCAGAACTCGGAGCCGGAGTACGGATACACCACGTACGAATCCGGCAAGATCGACAGTTGGCGGGGTCATCTCGTCAGGGTGGAAGCCGTTCTCGGTGACGTCACACGGACGTACGCGTACGATCCGGGGTCGGACCCGACGAAGCCGACGTGTTCGCTGTGGCGCTACGATCCGCCGGTCCACGATCTGAACGTCCGTGGCGAGGGCTACGCCAAGAAGTACGACCCGGCGTTCGGACCGGTCCGAGTCTACGGATCCCCCGGCAGAACGCTCCACCGGGTCCGCGAGATCGAACTGTTCGACGTCACGTTCGACGTCGACTGCGAGCCGACCGAAGACAGGGGAGTGGTCTTCGACGGGGACGAAGTGACGGTCCGCGCGGAGGAGTTCGTGAACGGTTACGAACTCATCGTCCGTCCGGTATTGACGTTCCTCGACGGGGAACGCCAGCGGCTCGGCGAGCCGGGCGACGAGTGGACCCCGCCGCAGACGTTCGCCGGCGAGGGCGAACACGCGGGCAAGACGATCACCGGGTTCTCCATCTGGAACGACTCCGGCGGTGAAGCCATGTTCAGCTATTACCTGACCGACGAGCAACTCGCCGGGATCGAGGACGGGTCGGATGCGGACGCACACGAGACCGGCGAGGGACGTACGGACGACGCCGACGACGGGGGAAGCGTGGACGACGGTACTGGCGCGGACGACGGTACTGGCGCGGACGACGCCGATGACGTCGACGAGGGAAGCACGGACGACGCCGACGACGGGACCGAAGCGACCCCCGAGCCCTCGGAACCGTCCGAGTCGACACCCGAATCGTCCGAATCGACACCCGAATCGTCCGAATCGACATCCGGATCGTCCGAATCGACGCCGCTGGAGTCCCCCGATTCGGCATCCGTCATCGATGGCGGCGACGGCTCCGACGGAGACGCTATCGACGACGGGAGTACGGAAACGTCGTCGGAACCGGTCGTCGCGTCCGATGACGTCGAAACCGCCGACGGACACGCGGTCGGGTCTCGGACGGAGGACGACGTTCCGGGGTTCAGCGTCCTCGGTGGTCTCGCGTCACTGGGCGGCTTCGGGTACCTGATCAAGCGCTACGCCGATCGGGAGGACGACTGATCGTCCCGGCATCATCGGGACGGATCGATCGGCTCTGTCACTCTCACGCACACTCGTCGTGGAGCGAAGGCCTTACAACCGAACACGAGGTAGAGACGACAACTCGCTGGTACGGACGTCCAGCGGGCACTCGCCGCCGGGTCGTGACGTCGGGCGCGATCGACGCGCTCGCCGTCGCTCCGGGACGAGACGACATGTGGCCGCCTCGCGGCTGAATCGCAAGCGTCCGTGGACAACAATGGCACGAAGCTTCTACTCGCACATCAAGGACGCATGGCAGTCCCCCAAGGAGGGGAAACTCGCGGAGCTGCAGTGGCAGCGCAAACAGGAGTGGCGCGATCAGGGCGCGATCGAGCGGATCGAACGCCCCACTCGCCTCGATAAGGCCCGCGAACTGGGCTACAAGGCGAAACAGGGTATCGTCGTCGCCCGCGTGAGCGTCCGCAAGGGCGGTTCGCGCAAGCAGCGACACAAGGCCGGCCGCCGCTCGAAGCGCCAGGGTGTCAACCGCCTCTCGCGCCGCAAGTCGATCCAGCGCATCGCCGAGGAGCGCGCCTCCCGCAAGTACCGCAACCTGCGCGTGCTCAACTCCTACTGGGTCGGTGAGGACGGCTCTCAGAAGTGGCACGAAGTGATCCTCGTGGATCCCGCTCACCCCGCGATCGAGAACGACGACGACCTCAACTGGATCTGCTCGGACGACCACAAGGGTCGCGCGTTCCGCGGACTCACCTCCGCCGGTACCAAGGGCCGCGGCCAGCGCAAACGCGGTAAGGGTACGGAACACACCCGTCCGTCGATCGGCGGCGACCGGCGACGCGGCAAGTAACCCGACTCGACCCGGACGGTCCGCCCGTTCGGACCTCTCGTTCTTCGGTTATACGTCTCCTCGGAGACCTCTCGAACGGCGGCACGAACTGTCTCGCGATCGGTCCCGCTCGAGATGCTCTCGACCGAGTGCGGACGAGGTGCTACCGGCCGGCCTCGATCGCCTCGATCAGCAGTTCCGCGACGTCGACGATCTCGATGTCGGATTCGAACCCGCCGGTTTTGCGTCCGTCCTCGAACATGGTCGTACACATCGGGCAGGCGACGACGAACTTCTCGACCGCCTCGCCGGCGTCAGTGTCCTCGAGCGCCTCGCGAAGCCGCTCCTCGCTCGGCTTCGTCTCCTCGTCCACCTCGGTCCAGAGACCGCCGCCGCCGCCGCCACAGCAGAACGAGTCGTTGTGCGAGCGCGGCATCTCGTACAGGGTGGCCCCGGTCGCACGGATAAGCTCCCTGGGTGCCTCGTACTCGTCGTTGTACCGCCCCAAGTGACACGGGTCGTGGTAGGTGACCGTGTACTCGAGTTCGTCACCCGACAGTCCGAGCCGTCCGTCGGCGACGAGCTCCTCGACCGCCTGCGTCCAGTGTTGCACCTCGATCGATCCGTCGGGGTTCCACGGCTCCTCGCGGTCGAACGGCATCACGGGGTCGTCCGCGAACTCGGCCAGATCGAGTTCGGGATACTCGTTTCTGATGGTGTTGTACGAGTGCGGGTCCGTACAGACGATCCGATCGAACTCGCAGTCCGCGAACGTCTCGACGTGGTGACCGGCGAGCTCCAAGTAGAGGAACTCCTCGCCGATCCGCCGGATGTCGTTGCCGTCGTTCTTCTCGTCGTCGAAGAGGATCCCGAACTCGACGCCGGCCTCGTCGAACAGTCGAGCGAGCGCGCGCGCGACCTTCTTGTTGCGGTCGTCGTAGCTCGGGAAGTCGCCGACGTACCAGAGGTACTCCACTTCGGTCTCGCGGGCGTCCGCGACGTCGACGTCGACGTCCTCGGTCCAGTCGCCACGGGTCGACGCCGACTCGCCGAACGTGTTGCCGGTCCGCATCACGTCCTGGAACACGTCCTGGAGATGGGAGTCGACCGCGCCCTCGTCGGTGAGCTGGCGGTTGAGCCGGGTAAAGGAGGTGAGGTGTTCGATGTCGACCGGGCAGGCGTCCATACACGCCATACACGACATACACGACTCCATCGACTCGGCGGCGATCACGCCCCCCTCGTCCGCGACGATTGGGACCGAGCCGCCGTCGGACGCTGCCACGCCGCCGTCGGTCGCCATCTCGTCTCTGCCGACGACCGGATCGTCGCTAACGGACTCGCGGTACGCCTTGAGATCGAGGATGACGTCACGCGGATCGAGGTTTCGACCGACGGTCTTGGCGGGACACACCGACGAGCAGCGGCCGCACTTCGTGCAGGCGTCGCCGTCCATGAGCTCCTTCCAGGTGAAGTCCTCGATCGACTCGGCGTTCGTGTGATCGAGGTCAGCGGGCACGTTCGGGAGGCGTGCACCCGCCTTCTCGTCGCGAGCGACGACGTTCGCGAACGACGAGATCATGTGGAACGGCTTCGCGTACGGGATCCACGCGATAAACGCGAAGGCCAGCAGCGAGTGATGCCACCAGATGACGCCGTATGCGGCCTCCGCGCCCGCCTGCGTGAGTCCGGCCCACTGGAACCACGAGGCCATCGCCATCCCGACGAAACTCACCGTCTCGCCCGCGCGCTCGGGCTGACCGACGATGCCGATCGCCTGTACGAGGAAGCCGCCGACGCCCAGCAGGAACAGCGTCCAGACGAACGCGTCGTCCTCGAGAGAGGTGTGCTTCCCCCAGAGACGGCCCTCACGGGCCCGGTAGCGCTTATAAAGCGCCATGCCGACGCCGACGACGAACAGCAGCCCGAACGCGTCGACGACGAACTGGTAGGCGAGATAGAAGTCGCCGACCCAGAACGACTCGCCGGTCAGCGGGCGATACAGATCGATATCGATCCCGAGGATCGTCGTCGCGACGAGCAGGACGAGAAAGCCCCACAGCACGAACGTGTGCATCACGCCCGCGTACAGGTCTCGGTCGTACTGGTTGACGTTCGAGAGCACCGTCTTCGTCGCCGTCATCGTCCGGGACGGGAGATCCGAGAGCCGGTCCTGCGGGTCCGATCGACCCTGGGAGTACGCGGTAAAGCGCGCGTACACGCCGTACAGGAACACGAGGAGCGCGACGACCGCGAGCCAGTAGAACGCCGCCTTGCCGACTGGCCCGATCGTCCAGAACGTCTCTCGGGTCGCCGCCTGCAGTAGGTTCATGATCGATACCCCGAGCAGGATCGGGTTAAAAGTTGGCACAACTGCGTCCCCCGTGTCGATCGTTCCCAACGGGTTCCGCCGTCCGGCAGTGGTTTGGCGGTTTTCCGCCGATCGGGACCGTCAGAACTTCTCTAACAGGTCCGCGTAGAACGTTCCGCCGCGGTCGTCGGCGAGCTTCTCGACGATGAGCTCGGGGGTCGACCGCGCGAGGTGGTCCTTCTTCGGCGAGCGGTTCACTCTGAGCTCGCCGTCGACGAGCCCGACCGCCTCGATGCCGTCGACGGCGACGTCGGCGGCGGCCGCCTCGCGGATCTCCCTCGCGAGGTGGGAGACGAACACGGCGGTGGCGTCCTGTCCGTCCAACGCTTCGAGGATGCCCGCGATGATCTTCGCGGACGCGCCGGGCTCGGTGATCGACTCGAGCTCGTCCACGAGGACGAGTCGTCCGGCCGCGCCCTCGACGAGGTCGCCGAAGTCCCGGAGCGTCGCCTCGAACGCGCCCGCGTCGAGCGTCCCCTGCGATTTCGCGTAGTAGTGGAGCTCGGTGAACCGCTCCATCTCGACCTCCTCGGCGGGGACGGGCATCCCCATCCCCGCCAGGACGACGACGAGCGCGACGAGGTCGAGCGTCGACGTCTTGCCGCCGGAGTTCACGCCGGACAGAAGCGTCACGCCCGACACCTCGTAGTCGACCGGATCCACCTCGTCGAACCCGACGTCGAGCAGCGGAGACCGAGCCCCCTCGATCCTGAATCCGCCCGTGCCGGGACCGTCCGTCGGGTCCCGGACGGTCGGCATGACGCAGTCGAAATCGCGGGCGAACCGGGCGATCGCCAGCTCGACGTCGAGCTCCAGCGCGTCGCGGACCAGCGCCTCGACCGGCTCGCGAAGCTCGCCGAGATCGCTCGCGAGTTCCGATTTCAGTCGTCCGGCGCGCCGGTCCCGCCCGGCTGCGAGCTCCGTCCGGAGCCGGGAGACGGCGTCCGCCTCGTGTTCCACCGGAAACGTCGGGTCACCGCCGAAGACGCGCTCGGCGAGGTCGGACTCGCCCGGCTCCAGCCGGAGCGCGTCAACGAGATGCTCTCGAGCCCGAACGAGGGCGGTGTCGTACTCGTCCGCGAGCTCGCGGTCCAGCAGCGAATCGACGCGCGCGCCCTGCTCGACCAGCGAGAGGAAGTCGGTCCCCTCGATCGTGACGTCGCGCTCCCGGATCGCCTCACGGAGGTGGTCGTCGGCGACCGACTCCGCGGTCGACACCGCCGCGTCGAGGTCGTCGACGGCGTCGGCCAGCCGTTCCAGCTCCGCGTCCCCGACGATCGTTCCGTCGGCGTCGAGGCGGGCGAGCGCGCTCCGAAGCGCGGCGAGGTCGGCCGCGGGGGCCTCGCCGGAGCCGCCGTCGATGTCTCTCGACGCCTCGTGGACCTCGGCGGCGGCCTCCAGCCGGTCGCGGTTCGCGGCGAAGAAGGCCAGCAGCCGCTCCGGCACCGTCTCCGCGGGCGTCGCCAGCGCGTCCGGGCGGACGTGGACGTCGCCCTCAACGTCGAGTCCGGCGAACTCCTCGTCCAACACGATCACGGTCGCGTACGACCGCGCGAGCTCGGAGATCTCCCGCGCGTTCTCGACGGTCTCGATCGAGAGCTCCGGAACGGCCGCCTCCGCGCGGGCGTACACCTCCGCGTCGGCGGTCGCGAGACAGCGATCGCGGACGCGGACCGTGCCGGGGGTCTCGAGCGGTTCGACGCCGTCGAGCGCGTCGAGGACGGCGGGGTCCGGCTCTCGCTCCGTCGCCGCCTCGACGAACGCCTGCGCCTCCTCGATCCGGGACGCGGAGCCGCTCGGGTAGAACGTCTCCAGCCGCTTTTCGGCGTACTCCGTGACGGTTCGATCCTTTAACAGCCCCATCGCGTCTCGGTACACCTCTCGGGCGCGATCGGTCGCGAGAAGCCGGTCGTCGTCGTCGTGTCGCCGCCGTATCGCGCCGCGAGCGATCCGGGCCGCTCGAGCCTCGTTCACGCCGGGCGCGCGGGCGATCGCGGCGACGTCGCCGGACTCGACGGTCGCCTCCGGGTCGTCGAGCTCGCGCAGCGCCGTCGCCGTCTTCGCGCCGACGCCGGGGATCGCCTCCAACTCCATCTACTCGCGGGTCTCGCGGCAACGGCAAAAAGGGTACGGGCACGGGGGAGCGGGTCCAGGCGACGCCGAGCGACGATCCGCACGCGCTCGTCCTGCGGTACGCTTTTGAAGACTACGAGCATCCATCGATCCGAATGCCTCCGTCCTCGCTGCCGGTCCTCGCGCAGACGAGCGGCGGTATCCCGCCGCTCACGGCGGACATCCTGTTGATCTTCGCGATCATCGCGGTCGCGCTGGTCCTGTTCGTGACGGAGCCGGTCCCGATCGACGTGACCGCGATCGGCGTCATGTTCTCGCTGATCGTCTTGGAGCCCTGGACGCAGGTGGACCCCGCGACCGGGGTCGGCGGCTTCTCCAGTTCGGCGACGGTGACCGTCCTCGCGATGTTCATTCTCAGCGAGGGGATCCGCCAGTCGGGGCTGATCAACATCATCGGAGCGCGGATCGCCGAGGAGTTCGGTGACAGCCCGTTCAAACAGCTGCTCGCGGTGTTGGGTCTCTCCGGTGGAACGGCCGGGTTCATCAACAACACGCCGGTCGTCGCCATCATGATCCCGATGGTGAACACGATCTCGAAGAAGACGGGCGTATCCCCCTCCAAACTCCTGATGCCGGTGTCGTACGCCGCGATGCTCGGCGGGATGTTGACGCTGATCGGAACGTCGACGAACATCCTCGCGTCCGACGTCTCCGGTCGCCTCATCGGACGGCCGTTCTCGATGTTCGAGTTCACACAGCTCGGGGTCGTCGTCCTCGTGACCGGCGTCGTCTACCTCGCGACCGTCGGCCCCTATCTGCTTCCCGAACGGATCAAGATCGACGACGAGCTGATCGCGGGCTTCGAGATGACGGAGTACCTCACCGAAGTCGTCGTCCGCGACGACTCCCCGCTCGTCGGGAAGACGATCGATCGGAGCCTCGGGGACATCGACGTCGACGCGGACATCGTCCAACTGGTCCGCGGCGATCAGGTGTTCACCGAGCCGCTCGCGCCAAAGGAGATCCGAGCGGGGGACGTTCTCGTGTTACGCACCGACCGCGAGAGCCTCCTGACGCTCGTCGACGTCGAGGGACTCGACCTCGCGCCCGACGCCGACGTGAGCGAGGAGCGGCTGGAGGCCGAGGAGACGGACGTCGAGCCGGTCACGGAACAGAGCCTCGTCGAGGTCGTCATCTCTCCGGAGGCCTCGCTCATCGGGGAGACGCTGGAGTCGCTGAACTTCCGGAGCCGATACGACGCGACGGTCCTCGCCATCCGCCGCGGCGGGAAGGTCATCCACGCTCGCATGGACGAACGTCACCTCCGAGCGGGCGACACGCTGCTGTTGCAGGCGACCGAGGAGACGATCCAGCGGTTCAGCAACGACCGCAACTTCATCGTCGGCGGCGAGCTCACGCGGCCCGACTTCCGGACCGGTCGGATCCCCGTGGCGCTCGGCATCATCGCCGTCGTCGTCGCGCTCGCGGCGCTGAACGTCATGCCCATCGTCGTCAGCGCGCTCGGCGGGATCGTCGCGATGGTCGCGACGGGCTGTGTGAAGCCGAACGAGATGTACTCCGCGGTCGACTGGAGCGTGGTCTTCCTGCTCGCGGGACTCATTCCGCTCGGCGTCGCCATGGAGCGGACGGGTGCCGCCGAGTGGCTCGCGAGCGTCATCGTCGTCTCCTCGGGCGGGCTCGATACGGTCGTCGTGCTCGGGCTGTTCTACCTGTTTACCGCGCTGATCACGAACGTCGTCAGCAACAACGCCAGCGTCGTGCTCATGATACCGGTCGCCATCGACACCGCGCAGGCGATCGGAGCCGACCCCTTCTCGTTCGTGTTGGCCGTGACGTTCGCCGCGTCGACCGCGATGCTCACGCCGATCGGCTACCAGACGAACCTGATGGTGTACGGGCCGGGCGGGTACGAGTTCACGGACTTCTTCCGCGTCGGCGCGCCGCTCCAGTTGATCCTCACCGTGGTGACGACGCTCGGCATCGTCTTCTTCTGGGGGGTCTGACCGCTCGACGCGTCCGGCGAGTTCGGGCCTCCCGCTCCGATGCCCTTTTTCGCGCCCCTCACTAAACCGGTTCCATGACTCAGGACGCGCTCGACGCCGGCTCGGGTGAACTCGATCCCGAGACGGCCGAGAAAGCGGCGACCGCCCGCGCTCGGCTCGGCGAGCGCGACGGCGTTCTCGTCGCGTTCTCGGGCGGCGTCGACTCCTCCGTCGTGGCCGCGCTCGCGGCCGACGCGCTCGGCGACGACGCCGTCGCATGCACGGCCCGAAGCGAGACGCTCCCGGCCGCGGAGCTGGCGGACGCCGAGCGCGTCGCGGGGGAGATCGGGATCGCACACGAGACGGTGACGTTCTCCGAACTCGACGACCCGAACTTCGTCGAGAACGACGGTGACCGGTGTTACCACTGCCGAACGATGCGTCTCGGCGAGATGTACGACCGGGCCCGACAGCTCGGGATCGACACGGTCTGTGACGGGACGAACGCGGACGACCCCGGCGAGGGTCACCGTCCCGGACTGCGCGCCGTCGAGGAGCTCAATGTGTTCTCGCCGCTGCTCGACGCCGGAATCGACAAGTCGGCGGTCAGGGCGATCGCCGACGCGTACGGCCTGTCGGTCGCGGACAAGCCGTCGATGGCGTGTCTCTCCTCACGGATCCCGACCGGGCTGGCGGTGACTCCGGAGCGGCTCACGCGGGTCGAGAAGGCGGAGCGGCTGCTCCGCGAGTGGGGGTTCGAGGGCTTTCGCGTCCGCGACCACGACGGCCTCGCGCGCGTCGAGATCGCTCCCGACGAGTTGGCTCGGGCGCTCGATCCGGCGTTCGCCGACGCCGTCCACGAACACCTCTCCGATCTCGGCTTCGAGTACGTCACCCTCGACATGGCCGGCTACCGGACCGGAAGCGTGAGTCCGGGCGGGACCGAGGACGCCCCGGGCGACACCGACGACGACACGCGAAACGGCGATGGTGCGCGAAACGGCGACGGCCCCGCGGACGGACTCGACCTCGGTCGGGAGTATCCGCGGTAGCGCTCACGATCGCGGTCCCGGTGCCGTTGACTCGGCTCCCGTTATCAGTGTGGAGAACCCGACGCGAAGAGTTATTATCCGCTTGAAAGAAGTCGACGACATGAACGACGCGAGTACGCTCGCGATCATCGCGGGCGGCGTCGGGGGATCCGTCGGCGCGTTCGTCGGTGTCGCGATCGGCGGCGACGCGGTGACCGTCACGCTCGTCACGCTCGCCGTCGCGCTCGTCGTCGGCGGCGCAGTGATCGCGAGCGCGATGATCGCCGGCGACGTCGAGTTCGTCGTCGGGACCGACGCCGAGTGACCGACCCCTGCGCGAACCGAAACACACTCGCCGCGGGCGACCCGACGCCCGACCATGACCGACACCGCTTCGGACTCCGAACCCCCCGTCCGTGCGGACACCGCCGACGCCGCCTCCGGGGATGGCGACGACTCCGCCACCGATGGGGTCTCCGTGACGATCTACACCCGCGAGGGCTGTTCGCTGTGTGTCACCGCCCGAGAGACGGTCGAACGAGTCGCGGACGACGTCGGCGTCGCGGTCGATATCGCGATGATCGACGTCGACGAGGACCCCGAACTGGCCGCGGAGTACGGCGAGCGCGTCCCGTACGTCCTCGTCGACGGCCATCCGTCTTTCAAATACGAGATCGACGAGCGGGAGCTCCGGTTGAAGCTACTAGCGTCGTCGTGAGCCGACCGCGGCGTCTTCGTGGGTCGGCGGTGCCGTCTTCGTAACTCGACCGAACCGCCGTCGTCGGATCACTCCTCCGTCTCCGGGAGCGTCGTTCCCGCGCGATGTTCCGAGATGATCCGGTCGAGTCGTTCGGCCTTCTCCTCGCGTCGTCGCCGCTCGGCTCGGCGCGCCCAGTCGTCGACCGCGGCTTCGAGCTTCGACTCGCTGGCCACGGCGAGTTCGTCGATCTCGCGAACCGGGACCGCCTCCGCGGGGACGACCGGGACGTCGTGGTCGAACAGGACCTGGTCGGCCACCTCCGAGAGGTTCCCGTCGCGGATCACCGCCCGCGGATCGTGTGCCGCCAGCCGCTCCGCGGTCCGGCGGCCCGCCCCGGAGGCGTCTCGAAGGAAGACGACGTCGCCGGCCGCGATCCCGTACGCCTCGTCGGTCGCCTCGATCGCGTCGAGGGTGAACTGCTCGACCGTCTTCACGCTCACGAGGTCTCTCCCCTCGGCGACATCGCCGAAGTTCGAGTGATCGAGCTTCCAGATCTCCTTTAAACTCTCCACTTTCCCCTCCAGTTCCGCGACGGTCTCGCGGGCGTCGTCGCGCTCGCGCTCCAGCCGATCGGTCTCGCGCTCGAGTCGGGAGACGGCCCGGCGGCTCCGGGCCTCGATCCGTTCTTCACGTCTCGCCTCCTCCAGTTCGACCTCCAGTTCCTCGATGCGGTCGTCCCGTTCCGCGAGTTCCGCTTCCAACGTCTCCGCGTGCGTCTCCAACCGATCGACGCGTTCGCGGAGACGCCGGATCGTCTCCTCCTCTTCGGTCCGATCCGGTTCCGTTGGGTCCGCGTCGTCACCGTTCTCGTCGTCGCCACCTCCGCCGCCCGAGTCCTCACGGAGGTCGTCGACGACCGCCTCGACGGACGCGCCGCCGGCGACGACGCCCGCGATCACCTCCTCGCGGTCGAGCCGGGGTGGGGTCTTCTCGGAGATGCGCTCGAACTGGTCGGCGTGGTCGTCGTAGGCGTACAGCGCCGCCGCGAGCGCGTCGCGCTCGTGGTCGTTGTCGTAGCTGGCGTTCCGGGTGCGGTGGAGCTTCTCGTCGACCGGGAGGTCCGTGGTCGGCCGCCAGCCGGCGGCGTCGAACGACCGTCTGAACTTCTCGACGGTCTCGGGCATCGGCTCGACGTCGGCGGCGACGATGATCGGCCGCCCCTGTTCGACGATCCACTCGGTCACCGCGGCGGTGTCGCCGGTCCGCGAGGAGTAGAGCGCGTGGACGGTGCCGTCGAGGCCGACGACGGCGGCAGCGGTGGTCGTCCCCGGATCGATACCGACGATCACCCTGTCGCGGCGCTTCACGAGCGGCTCGTACTCGATGCCGTCGCGGCGCTCGCGCTCGACCACGACGCGGACGTCTCCCGCCCGCGAGTTCGACACCGGAATGTCCTCGGGCCGGGCCGAAACGGTGAACACGGCGTTCGAGTAGCCGCCGTACTTCTCGGTCACCTCGCGGTCGTACGCCAGGTTCGTGGAGCGTAGCTTCGATTCGACCTGTCGGCTCCGCTTCTTGACGTTGCCGTGGATCCGCCGCGTGTAGCGGTCCTGGCTCCACCCGCCCTTCCCGGTCGAGCGCCCCCGGGAGACCTTGACGGTCGTCTCGTCGGTGAACGCGGTCACCTCGTGGCCGACGTTCGCGGCCGCGAGTCTGGCCGACGCCTCCGCCTCCTTCATCGGCTCTTTTCCGTACGGGATCCCGTGCCGGGAGGCGACCCGCGAGAGCGGCTCCGGCCGCTCCGCACCGGTGACTTGAACGAGGCGGGTCCCGTCCGGAAGCGACCGGAGGAGGTTCACCAAGGCGCTCTTGTCCGCCGCCAGTTCGTAGGCGTTGTCCGTGGCGACGTACAGCGGCTCTCGGTCGTCGATGAGCCGGCGGAGCTTTCGGCGGGAGACGACGTCGCGAGTGACCCGTGCGAGCGGTCCGTCCGCGTCGGGTGCGTCGGGGTCGTCGTCGTCGACGGGGTCCAACACGACGAGAGCGTACGACGGATCGTCGCCGCGCACGTCGCCGCTCTGGACGTCGACGCCGAACACCGGTCGGTCGCGGGCCCGGATGGTTCGGGCGGTCACACCGTCGCGTAGGCGATCGGCGCGTATATACCCCACGCCGAATCCCGGGCCGTACCGCGCTCGCTGCACCCGATTTTCGGCTCATCCCGATCGAACCGTCGCGTCCAGCGTTACGATCTGTCGTCCGCGAGCGGACAGCCGGACCTCGACGGTCCGCCCCGGTTCGAGCGTGGGATCGTTGGTCCCGGCCACCGCGAACGACGCTGCCTCGCCGGGCTTCCAGACGTCATCGCTCGCGGCGTTGAACGGGCCGGTCGGTCCCGGTCGAAATCCGGCGGCCGAGAAGAACGGCACGGGCGGCTGCCGATCGAGCGGCTCGTCGTCGACTCGGACATGTATCGTCGCCTCCTCGATGTGGATCGGGTCGCCCGCACGGTGTCGGAGCTCGATCCGGTCGCCTTCGACGGAGAGCGACAGCGACGCCGTCGGTGCGGGCTCGGCCGGCGCGTCCAGAGTCGCCGCGGCGAGGCCGGCGGCGAGCACGACCGCGATAGCAACGAGGAGAACGACGCCGATCGGCGCTGTCCCGCGCCGCCGAGGCTCGTGGTGGTTCCGACGCACGGGGGGTCTGGCTCCCTATCCGGTTTAAGGATCAGGTGTCGCCGTCGTCGCCGCCGTTCTCGTCGTCGCCGTCGTCGCCGTCGTCGCCGCTCCCGCCTCCCGCGGCTTCGTCCGCGACTCGCGGCGTGTCGGTCGGAGCGATCCCGTCGAGGACGGCGACGCGCGGCTCGTCGACGACGGTGATACGGTAGGAGTCGGCGGGCGAGAGCGTCCACACGACGCCGTCGACGTCGGTCGTGTCGATCGCTTCGCTGTCGCCGCCCGAGACGCTCATCGTCACCGTCACGTCGGTGATCGGGTTGCCGTTCTCGTCGTCGAGAACGGCGACCTGCACCGGTCCGCCGGGGTAGCTTCGGTTGACGGTGACGTTGAACCCGTCCGCGGTCGTCGAGACGGGCTCGAAGTCCGGGAACGTCTCGAGGTCTATCCGCTGGTGTTCGACGAACACCCGATCGGTTCCGCCGCTGACGAACGTGCGGAGCTCGCCGAAGTCGTGCGAGACGGTGATCCGCTGGACCGCGCCGGCACCGAACGCGTCGGCCTCACGAATCGCGGCCGTCTCCGGGTAGCTCTCCGCCGTCGCGTTGATCGCGTCCTCGCTGCCGATCGTGCCGCCGCCCCGGTCCCAGCGGTCGGTCCGGAACGCCTCGCGAACGTACTCGTCGCCGTCGATCGTCGCGAGCACGACCGCACCATCGCTCGACTCGACGTGGATATCGCTGCCGCCGGTCTCGCCGCGCACGGTCGCAAGCGCGTGATCGCGGACCGGTCCCTCGTACACCTGCAACTGGATCTGCAGTTCGGCGAGTCGGCTCGGCGAGCTGAAGTCGTCGGTCTCCTCTGCCAACTCGTCGAGCACGTCGAGCCGCTCGTCGTACTCCTGGGCCGTGACCCCGATGGTCGCCAACTCGTCGAGCAGCTCCCTATCGGAGAGTTCCCCGGCCGCGTGCGCGTTGATCGCCGCGGTCTGTCGGCTGTTGAGGCTCACCTCGTCCTGCTCGATCTCGTTGATCGCGGCGAGGATGCGCCGCTGTCGCTGCTCCGAGCTTTCGGCGTTCTCGATCTCTCGAACGACCGCTTCGGTTTCGAGTGCCGCATCGACGTCTCCGACCTCCCACCCGAGTGCGGTTCCGAGGTTCGCCCCGTGGGTGCGAACGTCGGTTCTCGGCTCGGCGTCCGGAGGCGTCGACAGCACGCGGAAGGTCCGGCGCTCCTCCGCTAGCTGTGCGGTTTCGACGTCGGCGCTTCCGTCTCCGGCATCCGTGTTCGCGTCCTCGCCGCCGTTCGTGCCGTCGGACTCGTTCGAGCCATCCGACACGTCGGCGGCGTGTATCGACTCGGCGTCGGTCGTCGCTCCGTCGGCGTGTGGTTCCGCAGGAGCGACCGCTCCGGCGACCGGGGCGATCACCAGCAGCAGCGCGACGACGACCGGGAGGGCTCTCATCACCGTCCGTTCCGCCCCCGAGTACAAAAAATCCACCTCAATGTATCGAGCGTCCGGAGAGCCGACCGGATCTCGTCGGAGCCTCCCCGCTCCGCGCCGACGGAAACGGGACGGAACCGATCGACTCGTTCCGATCCGACCGTTCCGGAGCGATCCGGAGCCAACGCGTCGTATCCGACGGTCGAAAAGCCAAGTATGGAAAGGGTTTTGCCGAGGGGATGTGAGATTCGGGCTGTATGCGGTACCCCGCTCGCGTGCTCCTCGTCGCGGTCCTCGTCGTCGCCCTCGCGTCGGGCGTCGGTGTCGGCGGCGGCGAGAGCGCTCCGCTGGAGACGGCCGACACCCCCTCCCTCGTCGCCGAGACGTCCGTGCTGGGCAGCGAGACGGTAACCGACCGGTCCGTCGATCGTCACGCCATCGACCGTGGTCCCCATCGTGCACAGGTCGCGACGTTCGATCGACAGCCGGACACCGACATCCGGATCGATCTCCGTCCCGATCGCGACGCTCGCTGGGCGGTCGTCGTTCGCTACGAGCTCACCGACGCGAACGAGACGGCGGTGTTCGAGTCCGTCGGCGACCGGTTCGTCGACGGCGAGATCGGTCCGAGCGCGACCCTCTTCGAGCGACTCGCCGACGGGGCGAGCCGGAACGCCGACCGAGAGATGCGGATCGAGGACGTCGATCGGACCGTCGAGGTCCACGACGACGTCGAGGAGTTCGACGTCGACGAGGACGCCGTCGTGGCTGTGGGAGAGCTCCGACTCACGTTCGTCTGGACCGAGTTCCTGGCGGCGGACGGAGAGACTCTCGTGTTGGGCGACGCGCTCACGACGCCGACGAACGACACGTGGCTCCGGTCACTGGGGGAGGGACAGTCGATCGAGATCGCGACGCCGGACGGGTATTCGGTCTCGGGGACGCCGGGCGCGACCGTATCGCTCCGCGACAACGCCGTGATCATCGACGGCCCGAGAGCGTTTGACGACGAGGAACGCGTCGCAGTCGTGTACTCTCCGACGGGTACCGTCGGGTCGCCCCCGTGGACGATGCTCACCGTCGGAATCGTGCTCGCGGCGCTGCTCATCGCGGTCGGCCTTCTCGGCTACCGCCGGGTCGGATCCGGCGGCGGGTCGCCGGCGGTCGGTTCCGATGGTTCCGATCCGAAACCGGGTACCGGATCGGCCGCGGACGCCGACGGCGGCGTGGAAACCGGAACCGATGGGATGGGCGGAAGCGCGGCCGACGGATCCGAAGCGGACCTCTCGCTCCTCTCCGATGAGGAACGTGTCGAGCGACTGTTGGATCGACGGGGCGGCCGGATGCGGCAGGCGGACATCGTCGCCGAAACCGGCTGGTCGGACGCCAAAGTGTCACAGTTGCTCTCGACGATGGCCGCTGACGACCGCGTCGAGAAGCTTCGACTCGGACGGGAGAACCTCATTTCGCTCCCCGACGGCGACGATCCCGGCGTCGAGCAGGCGGACGGGATGAACTCCGAGAGCCGCTGAGGTCACAACGGCAACGGATCGTCCCGTGAAACGAGTTCCGAAAGCCCTTACATCACGACCCGCGGATCGTCGATCATGAAAGTCCTGGTAACCGTCAAGGAGATCGGTGAAGTCGACGACGACTTCGCGATCGATGGAACCGAGATCGCCGCATCCGATCTCGAGTACGACCTCAACGAGTGGGACGACTACGCCATCGAGGCGGGCGTCAGACTCGTTGAAGAGGGCCTCGCGGACGAGGTCGTGAGCGTCACAATCGGACCCAGCCGTGCCGAGGAGACGATTCGGATGGCGCTCGCGAAGGGCGTCGACCGCGCCGTGCGGGTCTGGGACGACGCGCTCGAGACGGAGTTCGCCGACGTCGAATCGAAGGTCGACGTGTTGGAGGCGGTCGTCGACGAGGAGGGCCCGGATCTCGTGTTGTCGGGCGTGCAGGCGGCGGACAACGCGTTCGGTGCGACCGGCGTGGCGCTCGCCGAGCGGATCGGCTTCGAGCACGCGGCGGTCGTCAACGACCTCGAGATCGACGCTGACGGCGGCATCGCGAACGTCCACCGGGAGCTGGAAGGCGGTATCGAGGAGCTGACGGAGGTCGACCTCCCGGCCGTGTTGACCGTCCAGACCGGTCTCAACGAGCCGCGATACGCGAGCCTTCGCGGGATCCGGCAGGCGCAACGCAAGGAGATCGCTGCCATGGACCTCGCGGATCTGGACCTTTCGGCCGCCGACGTCGAGAGCGCGCTGACGCTCACGTCGATGTACGAGCCCGAAAGCGAGTCGGACGCGGAGATGATCGAGGGTGACACCGGTGAGGCGGCCGGACGCCTTGCCGAGGTCCTCCGCGAGAAGGGGGTGGGCGCGTAATGAGCGACGTTCTCGTCGTCGCCGAACACCGTCGCGGCGACCTCCGTGACGTCTCCTACGAACTCGTCACTGCGGGCCGGGAGCTCGCGGACGAGCTCGGCGGGGACCTGAACCTCGCGGTGATCAGCGGCGACGTCGACAGCTTCGCCGAGCACCTCGATCGACCCGGAGTCGACACCATCTACACCGTCGAGGACGGCGAGGAGTTCGACCACAACGTCTACCAGTCGGCGATCGAGGAGCTACTCTCTCGGACCGACGCGACCGCGGTCATCATGCCGAACTCCGTCAACGGTCTCGATTACGCGCCCGCGCTCGCAGAGAGCGAGGGGATTCCACTCGTCACCGACGCGACCGCCATCGCGTACGACGACGGGCTCACCGTCACCCGCGATATGTACGGCTCGAAGGTGGAGACCACCGTCGACGTCGCGGGTGACCGATTCGCACTCACGATCCGCGACGGCGAGTGGGAGCCCGTAACGGGCGTCGGCGACGCGACGATCGAATCGATCACCATCGACACGCCGGAGTCGGGTGCGCGTGTAACGGGGTTCGAGGAGGTCGCGGCCGGCGACATCGACATCAGCGAGGCCGACGTGCTCGTCTCCGTCGGCCGCGGGATCGAGGAGGAGGACAACATCGACGTCGTTCAGGAGCTCGCGGACGCGCTCGGTGCGACGCTGTCCGCCTCCCGGCCGATAGTCGACAACGGCTGGCTCCCGAAGAGCCGGCAAGTCGGACAGAGCGGAAAGGTCGTCACTCCGGACGTGTACATCGCGATCGGCATCTCCGGCGCGGTCCAGCACGTCGCCGGGATGAAGGGCTCAGACACGATCGTCGCGATCAACACCGACCCGAACGCACCGATCTTCGACATCGCCGACTACGGGATCGTCGGCGACCTGTTCGACGTCGTCCCGGAACTCGTCGCGCAGTTCGAGTAAGGCGAACAGCAGCAGAGAATTATTTTGTGTTGACACGAGTGGTCGGTGGTGTGCTCTCGGGGCGTTTATCACCCCACCGACCCTCCGATCCGGCATGAGCGAGGCCGACGAGCAGACGGTTGCGACCGCGACCGGCCGGGAGATCTGGATCGAGAAGTACCGGCCGCAGTCGCTCGACGACATCCACGGGCAAGAGGCGATCGTCGAGCGGCTCCAGAGCTATATCGAGCAGGACGACATCCCCCACCTTCTTTTCAGCGGTCCTGCCGGTGTGGGGAAATGTGTCACCGGCGACTCTCCCGTCCTGACCGACGACGGTGTGAGACCGATCGAAGACGTAGTCGATAACGCGGATGGCTTCGACGCGCCCGAAGACGGGCTTCGCGTTGCGACATTAACAGACCGAAACCACTTCGAGTACGTCGAGCCGTCGCACGTGTTCGGGAAGCGGGCCGAGGAACTCGTCGAGGTGACGACCCGCGACGGATCTGCGTTCCGAGTCACGCCGGAGCACAAGTTCCGAGTCATCACCCACGACGGGTTCGAGTGGGTTCCCGCCGAAGATATGTCTGCCGACGACCGGATCGCCCGGCCCAGTCGGCTGCCGACGCCCTCGGACGATACGACGATCCGGTGGGACGACGAGATGAACCCAGAGTTGACCGAGGTAACACTCAACGCCGAAACCGCGAATCATCTGGGTCTCGATCGGACAATCTCCCTGTCGACACTTCGTTCGACGGCTGGTACTTCGGACGGGTGGGTAGACGGTGTCGAAACGATCGAGTACGTCACACAGGGTCGGCGGTCCCGGTCGATTACGCCGCCGACGAATGTGACACCCGAGCTCGCGCGCTTCGTCGGCCTCGCGATCAGTGAGGCACGGATCGACGACGGGCGAATCAAGTTCTACAACACCGACGACGCGCTCCTCGACGCGTTCGAGTCGGCCGCACACGACCTGTTCGACGTGGAGACGAGACGCGGGGTCCAGAAGGACGTCCCGTTCGTCGCGATCGGATCCCGAACTCTGACCCACTATCTGGAGTCGGTGTTCGACGTGTTCTCGAGCGCGAGCGGTAACGAGGGGATCGGCTCGACTCTCGTCACGGCCGGTGACGACGCGCGCGCCGCGTTCCTCCGGGCGATGTTCGACGCCGAGGCACACGTCGACGCCGGTGGGACAATCGAACTGACACAGCGAAACCCCGATCACATCACGCTGCTTTCGTACCTCCTCACGACGTTCGGTATCGCTTCTCGTCGAAAGGTAGTCCAGAAATCCGCAACCAACGGGTCCGGAATCGAACGGACGTACCACGCGCTGTACGTTTCGGGCGCACGGAACCTGCGTCGATTCGACGACGCGGTCGGGTTTTCGATCGCGTATAAGGCCGACCGACTCTCCGAGCACGCCGGCAAGGACGCCAATCCGAATCACGACACGATCCCGACACAGACCGTCCTTCGGGACCTCTGTCGACGACTCGATATCCCGATCACCGAACACCTCCCCAAGAGCCTCAATCCGGAATCGCCCGGCCGAGAGCGATACTGCTCGGTTCTCGACGACGTCGTCGATGCGGCGACCGAACGGATCGAAGACGCCCAGGAGGCGCTCGCTCGGCTTGAATCGCTTCGTCCCGAGCTGGAGGCGACGACGACCGTTCCGTCGAAGTGGGTCGATAGTCGGGAGGAACTGGCCCCGATAGAGACGCGGAAGGAGGTCTCTGCGGTCGTCGGCACACGTTCCGATCGACTGCTCGAGTACAGCGACGGACGCCGAACGCCACAGGCAAACCGGGCGATTGCGATTCTGGACGAACTGGATCGACCGGACGAAGATGCCCGCATCGACCACGTGAAAGCCGAACTACGAACGTGTGTCGACCTAATTGGCGCGGACTACGCGGAAATCGTGGACGGGCTCCGACTCGACACGCCGGATCTCACGAACCTCCTTCGGTCGGAAGATGCGATGCTCGCGTTGCTCACCCGACTCGAAACCGTCGCCGATCGACTTCGGGACATCGCCGTCGATCGGCTATCGGTGGAGACGATCGAACTCCTCGACGACGCGTCGCGAATCGCACGCGCCGATCTCCTGTACGACGAAATCGAAGCGGTCGAACGCGTTGAGACCGATGAGCGCGTCTACGACCTGACGGTCCCCGGTACGCGAAACTACGTCGCGGGTGAGGTTCCAACGGTCATGCACAACACCACCGCGGCCACCGCCATCGCCCGGCAGGTGTACGGCGACGACAACTGGCGCGGGAACTTCTTGGAACTCAACGCCTCCGACCAGCGCGGCATCGACGTGGTGCGCGATCGAATCAAGGGGTTCGCGCGGTCGTCGTTCGGCGGCGACTTCCGGATCGTGTTCCTTGATGAGGCCGACTCCCTCACCGACGACGCGCAGGCAGCGCTCCGCCGGACGATGGAGCAGTTCTCCGACAACACCCGATTCATCCTCTCGTGTAACTACTCGTCGAAGATCATCGACCCGATCCAGTCGCGGTGTGCCGTCTTCCGCTTCTCGCCGCTCACCGACGAGGCCGTCGCCGCCCAGACACGCGAGATCGCCGCAGCGGAGGGGATCGAGGTGACCGAGGCGGGCGTCGACGCCTTGGTGTACGCCGCCGACGGCGACATGCGACGCGCGATCAACTCCCTCCAGGCCGCGGCGACGACGGGCGAGATCGTCGACGAGGAGGCGGTGTACGCGATCACCGCGACCGCGCGGCCCGAGGAGATCGAGTCGATGGTGACGGACGCGCTCGCGGGCGACTTCGCGAAGGCGCGGGCAACGCTCGATACCCTGATCACGGAGACGGGGATGGCCGGCGGCGACGTGATCGACCAGCTCCACCGCTCAGTCTGGGAGTTCGACCTCTCCGAGCGGGAGGCGGTCCGGCTGATGGAGCGCGTCGGCGAGGTCGACTACCGGATCGCGGAGGGAGCGAACGAGCAGGTCCAACTGGAGGCGCTGCTCGCGTCGCTGGCGCTGAGCGACGAGTAGCCGTCGTCGAGCGACGAGCGCCCGGCGGCGACGGAGTGATTCCGATTCGACCCCGAACGGCGGCTTTTTACTCGCCGCACACGCGGTCCCGTCCATGGACGTCTACGGACTGATCGGGAACCCGGTCGGCCATTCGCTGTCGCCGCCGATGCACGAGGCGGGCTACGAAGCGCTCGACATCGATGCACGATACGTCACCTTCGAACCGGGGCTCGACGCCGCGGCTCGAGCGGTCGACGGGGCGGCCGCGCTCGGCGTTCGCGGACTCAACGTCACGATCCCGTTTAAACGGGACGTGCTCGATGCGGTCGATCCGGACCCGCTCGCCGAGCGGATCGGCGCGGTCAACACGATCGACTTCGGCCCCGTCTCCGGGACTGCCGATACTACTGACGACCGTACTGCCGACGGCGGGACCGCCGAACGTCGTCCGTCCGGGTACAACACCGACGCCGCCGGGGTGACGCGGGCGTTCACACACCACGGCGTCGAACTCGCCGGTGCTGACGCGCTCGTGATCGGCGCGGGGGGTGCCGGGCGCGCGGCGGCGTTCGCGCTGGCGGACGCCGGCGCGACGGTCCACGTCGCGAACCGCACCGTCGATCGTGCCGTCGCGCTGGCGGACGACGTCCCGGGCGCGACTGGCGGGGGGCTCGCGGATATGGCGGACCGGGTCTCGGCGGCGGACGTTCTGGTCAACGCGACGAGCGTCGGCATGGAGGACCCCGATTCGACGCCGGTCCCTGCCGAGGCGTTGCACTCGGACTTGGCCGTCCTCGATGCGGTGTACACGCCGATCGAGACGCGCCTGCTCCGCGATGCCGTGGATCGGGGGGCGACCGCCGTCGACGGCGCGTGGATGCTGCTGTTTCAGGGGATCGAGGCGTTCGAGATCTGGACCGGCGAGGCCGCACCGGTCGAGGCGATGAACGCGGCGCTGCGAGCCGAACTCGGGTGAGTCGTACGGATCGCATCGAGGGAACCCCTTAAGTCGGAGAGCCTCCGACGTCAACACATGCGAACGGGTGTATCGATCGGGTGGGTACCGTGAGTGTTGGTCGCCGGATCACGTCCGACGACCAGCTCGCACGTCTGCTCCAGATCGGGATCGTGTTAGAGGAGGTCGTCGAGGCGCGGGCGTACCACCACTATCGGAGCCTCGACGCGGCGCTCGACGACGACGTCGAGGAGCTGCTGGAACACGCGGCGACGGAATCGGCCGAACACCGGGAACGGCTCGAAGGACTCATCGAGGACCTCGACGTTCAGAGCGTCCCCTTCGACGAGATCGAATCGCTCGTCGAGGCGAGATACGGACGGACACAGCCCGACGACTTCGACGGCGTGTTGTACGACCAGCTGTGCAACGAGGAGACCGCCTACAAGTTCTACGACGATCTCATCGCGGCGATCGAGGAGTCGGACGCCGAGTTCTCGGTCGACCGCACGGAGCTACTCGACACGCTGCGAGCCATCCGTAACGAGGAGGCCGAGGGAGCCAAAGCGGTAACCGAGATCATGGAGGGACGATGATCGGAGGACCTGACGGGCGACGGACGATCACACGAACCGAACGATCACGGCGCGGCTGTGACGGAGGAAACGCGTGAACACCGCCGACCAGTATCTCAAAACGATCTACGTCATCCAGCAGTCGACTGACGGTCCCGCCTCCACCGGTGCCATCGCGGACGCGCTCGACGTCAGCCCGGCCAGCGCGAACGAGATGATCGGGAAACTGGAGGGTCGCGGGCTGGCCGAACACGAGAAGTACAAGGGCGTTCGCCTCACCGATGACGGGATCGTCCGCGCCCGCGACGCGCTCCAGACGTACTGTATCATCGAGCGGTTCCTCGCGAACGTGCTCGGCGTCGAGGAGTTCCGGGCGGAGGCCCGCGAACTCGAGGCCGTCATCGACGGTACCGTCGCCGAACGACTGGACACGATCATCGATCGCCGACCGGAGTGTCCCGACTGCTTCGATCCCGAGACGGACGCCTGCGCGTGTCTCGACGTGTCGTTCGACGTCTCCGACTGATCTCCACTCCAGATCGCCGAGTACGAACCGCGCGTCAGCGTTCCACGCCGTCCTCGCGTTCCACGCCGTCCTCGCGTTCCTCGTCGAACTCGCTCCGAACGAGCGGCGAGTCCGGGTTCTCACATCCGGACCGTCCGCACACCCCGGCGTCCGCGCCCGCCCGTTCGACGCCGGCAGCGAGCCGATCGATCTCCCAGTCGAGGTCGTGGCCCGTCTCCCGACCGTGCTCCGCGATGGCCATCCGTGCACGTCGAAGCGACCCGTACGTCTCCGCGAGCGTGCACGACTCACATCGGACCGTCACTCGAGTACGGGGCATACCCGAACTCCGTTGCCGACGACCGTTAACGTCTCGGGTCGACGCTGACGCGGCGATACACGCACCGTCGAACGGGCCGATACCGGGATTCCCGAAGCACACGTGAAAACACGACGTCAGTCGTCGACTACCGCTCGACAGCGACCGCATAACTTAGTCGGGATCGCCGGACGAGTCAAACGGGACCGCGCGACGGTGGTGTAGCGGAACACGTGGCTCATCCAGAGTCAAACCGGAGGTTCGAGTCCTCCCCGTCGCATTCCCTGCTCCGCTTCGACGGCACGACCCGGACTGCCGACTTGATCCGCCGCTCCGAGCTCGCGGCTCGCGAAGGTGCTCGCCGCGAGACATGGGCCTTGCCGGATTCGAACCCCAGTCGCTCCGCGTTGCTCCGCTCCCTGCTTCGAATCCGCCGCTCTGAACTCGCGGCTCGCGAAGGTGCTCGCCGCGAGACATGGGCCTTGCCGGATTCGAACCGGCGCTCGTCCCGTTATGAGCGGGAAGCTTTCGACCAGACTAAGCTAAAGGCCCTCGTAGGGTCGTATCCGAGGCGTACTCTTTAGCGTACCGAATTACTCCGATCGCAGCGCGTCCAATACGGTGTCCAAGAGATACTCCTCATGCCAGTTCACGTTCTTCCGGTTGTTGTTCGCTGCAGGTTCGTATCTGAGGTTCATCGCTGTATCCGGGGCGTCCTCGAATCGGACGAGATAGACGTCCTCCATTCTGACGTTCAGTACTGCGAAAACTCGATATCGTCTTCGTATCCCTCACGTTCGTAGCCGTCGCTTTTCGTGCGCGTGCTTCGTGTTCTGAACTGGACGACCCCGGCGATCGATGCGTCGTGTGCCGTCTTCGCTTGGATCCGGTGGAACTCGCCGTCCACCTCGACCACGAGATCGTACGGATCGTTGTCGTACTCCGGGGACAACACGGAGACGTCGCGTGCGAGCTGCTCCGCTTTCACGATCGCCTCCGTCGCCTGTCCGCGCTTCTGTGGCTCGCCGAGTCGGTCGTACTGGTCGCGTCTGGACACGTGGATCGTCGACTCGTTTCGTGTGAAAAACCCATGTGACCGGAGGAAAAGGGACGCCGAAGCCAGGACTCGAACCTGGGACCGCCTCGTCTCTGCGACGTCCGGGGGGAGATCCGCCGAGCGTCGTAACAGCGAGGCGCTCTACCAACTGAGCTACTTCGGCTCGCATCCTCTCGTACTCGCGTCGTTTTGATAGGGCTTTCGTTTCCACCCGACTGCGGGGACGGTCGACACGGTTGACGGACGCGACGTCCGTCGATCGGACCGGTGCACGCTCGCCGTCCCGTTCCCCGCTATCGGCCTCGACCGACACGGGCCCGAGGGACCGACACGCTTTCGGCCGAACCGCGAGACTCCCGACCATGAGCGAACTCGACGCGGTGCTGGCGCGCGTCCGTGAGCGCGTGACGCCGGAGCCGGCCGAGCGGGAGCGGCTTCGGGACACCGCCGCGGAACTCTCGGATCGCGCTCGTGACGCGATCGCGGAGCTGCCGGTCGACGCCGACGTGGTGCAGGTCGGCTCGACCGCACGCGGGACGTGGGTCGCCGGCGACCGCGACATCGACCTGTTCGTTCGGTTCCCGCCCGATCTCGATCGGGAGCTCCTGGAGACGTACGGGCTCGCAGTCGGTCACGCGGTGTTGCCGGACGGCCACGAGGAGTACGCCGAACACCCGTACGTCAAAGGCGAACACGACGGGTTCGACGTCGATCTCGTTCCCTGTTACCGCGTCGCTGCTGCCGCCGAGATGGTGTCCGCGGTCGACCGGACGCCGTTCCACGACGCCTACCTCACCGAACGGCTGGACGACGAGCTCGCGAGCGACGTCGTCCTCGCGAAGGCGTTCTTAAAAGGGGTCGGCGCGTACGGGAGCGACCTCCGTACCGAGGGGTTCTCGGGCTATCTCACGGAGCTGCTCGTCGTCGAACTCGGCGGGTTCGTACCGCTCGTCGAGTCGGCCCGGAGCTGGCACCCTCCCGTCGAATTCGACCCCGAGGGTCACGCCGAGACGACGTTCGACGATCCGCTCGTCGTCGTCGATCCCACGGATCCGAACCGGAACGTCGCGGCGGTCCTCTCGGCCTCGAATCTCGCCCGGTTCCAGCACTACGCGCGTGACCTGCTCGCGAACCCGCGCGAGGAGCCGTTTCTCGCGGCGGATCCCGACCCGCTCGATGCGGGCGAGGTCCGGGAGCATCTCGACCGGCGCGGTGCGACGCCCGTCGCCGTCGTCTTCGACGCGCCGGAGCTCGTCGACGATCAGCTGTGGCCCCAGCTTCGACGGTCGCTCGACGGTATCGTCCGCGGGCTGAACGGGCACGGTTTCGACGTCCTCCGCGCGCAGGCGATGGTGAGCGAGGAGCCGGCCGATCCGGCTGTCAGCGAGCGCGCCCGGCCGCACGACCGGGCCGCGCTGTATGCGGAGCTCGACGCCGCGGAGCGACCCCGCATCGAGCGACACGAGGGCCCGCCCGTCGCCGTACGGAAACACGCGGCGCGCTTTTACGAGACGTACGCGGACGACGTTGATCCCGACACGTACGGGCCGTTCATCGACGGGGATCGGTACGTCGTCGAGCGCGAACGCGAGTTCACGACGGCCCGCCAGTACCTCGAGAGCGACTCCGCGGGCGACGTGGCGCTCGGTGCGCACGTCGAGCGCGAGTTCGCTGACCGGGACGTGCTCGTCGGCGACGCCGTCGCGACGTTGACGGACGAGTTCGGGGGCGCGCTTCGGGAGTTCTACGAACCCCATCCGTGAGGGTCCGGTCGGCTGCAGGATTGCCTCCGGCGGGCGCTTCGGCACCCACTGTATCGTCTCCATCAACGCCCGCACGGGAAATTAACCCGTCGACACCGACCGTGATCGGTGAGCTTCGAAGGCGACGGTCGTGCGTTCCGTCCGCATTCGGGACCGGTTTTTACATAGGGAGCAAGCGACCGTTCGGCGTGTCGTTTCCGCTCACGCCGTCGTTCCTGTTGGCCGTTGCGCTGGTCGTCGCCGTCGCGGGCACCGTCAACGGCGTCGCGGGGTTCGGATTCGCGGTCGTCGGGACGATGGCGCTGGCCACCTTACTCGATCCGGCGACGGCGGTCGTGTTCATGATCGTTCCGATCCTCGCGGCGAACCTCTCGCTCGTCGACGAACTGTCCGGCGCGGAGCTCCGGTCGTGCGGTCGCCGTTTCGCGCCGCTTCTCGTCGCCGCGACCGTCGGCACGCTGCTCGGAATGGTACTGCTGGACCGACTTCCCGAGGCACCCCTTCGTCTCGGGCTCGGCGTCGTGACGCTCGCGTTCGTCGCCGTCAGCCAGCGGGTCGTCCCGATCGCCCTCCCGTCGAGCGTGACGGAGCCGAGGTTCGCGGAATCGCCGGGATGGATGGCGGCGATCGGAGGGGTGTCCGGCGTGTTGTTCGGTGCGACGAACGTCGGGGTCCAGATCGTCGCGTACGTCCGCAGCCGTGACCTCTCACACGGGGTGTTCGTCGGCGTGGTCGCGCTCGTGTTCCTCGGTGTCAACGGCGTTCGAGTCGTCGCCGCCGGCGCACTCGGGCTGTACTCGGGCGTGACGGTCGCTGCCGTCTCCGTCGCCGCCGCGGTTCCCGCAGCCGCCGGTGTCGCCGTCGGGAAGCGTCTTCGTCCCCGACTCGGCGCGTGTCGCCGCCGTGGGCTCGTATTCGGTCTCCTGACGGTCATCGGCGTTCGACTCGTGTTGGGCGGACTCGGTATCGTGTGAGTCGTCAGGCGCACCGAGCCGGGCACGTCGGGCCGGGGGCGTCGGACGGGCGTCTGCCGCGTACCAAACGCTAAGTGGACCGAGGTCGAGTGGATCGATATGTGGCGTGCCCGGAGGAGCCGGGAGCGGCGGACCGTGGTGTGTATCGCGTGTGGCGACTCGGTGTTGCGTGAGGACGCGCGCGAGTACGACAAGGAGGGGAACCGCTGGGACCGACTCGACAAGGAGTTCGAGTACCTCTGTACCGACTGCGACGACGAGATCTGTCACCAGCCGCGGGACGGGCTCGAATCGCTGATCCTCTCGATCGAGTCCGACGGCCTCTCACAGGAGGAGTTCCTCGACCGATACGCCGACGCCGTCGTCGCCGATGCCGGCTCCGAGACACGCACCGAACGCGACCGATAGCCGACGCGATCGGCCGTCTATCCGACGGCGCTCGCCCCGACAGGCCTTTCTAACGGACGCGCCTTGGTTCGCGTATGAGTGACGACGAGCCGAAACCCGGCTCCGCCGAGGACCAGGGTCCCGTAACGATCACCGAGGAGCTGGCGGATCGGCTGGCGGACAAACGCGAGGAGCTGTTCGAGGAGTTCGGCATCCGTGACGAGTTCCCCGCGGAGGTGCTCCGGGAGGCGGAGACTCGAACGGAGGGCGTGTACGACGAGATCGAGTCCGAGATCGACGAGCGCCGCGACCTCCGTGACCTGACGACGTGGACGACCGACCCGATCGACGCGCAGGACTTCGACGACGCCATCTCGATCGAACGCGAGGCGGACGCCTACCGACTGTGGGTGCACATCGCGGACGTCACCCACTACGTGACGCCCGACACCGCGATGTGGGACGAGGCGGTCGAGCGCGCGAACACCGTGTACCTGCCCGCGTACACGATCCACATGCTTCCGGCGGTCCTCGCCGAGACGGTCTGCTCGCTGGTGCCGGAGGAGGACCGACTCGCCCACACCGTCGAGATGGAGATCGACGACGAGACCCTCTCCTTCGAGAACATCGAGATCTACAAGTCCGTCATCAACTCCGACGAACGACTCACCTACAAGCAGTGTGAGGAGCGACTCGACGACCCGTCGCTCCCGCTCGGCGAGGAGAACGAGCTCGCCTTCGAGCTCGCCGATCGAATGCACGAACAGCGCAAAGCGGACGGATCGCTCGTCCTCAACCCGCGGCGCGACCGCGCCCACACGATCATCGAGGAGGCGATGTTGAAGGCGAACAAGGCGGTCACGCACACGCTCATGTGGGAGCGCGGCGTCGAGGCGATGTACCGCGTCCACCCGCAGCCGACGCCCGACCAGTGGAACGAGGCGCTTCGCGAGATACAGGAGCTGGAGTCCGTGTCGATCCCGGGCGACGCGTGGGGTGACGACCCGCGCAAGGCGGTCAACGCCGCCCTCGAGCAGTCGCCGGAGCGCCAGCTCAGTAAGATCCAGCGCGCCGTGTTGAAGGTGATGCCGCGAGCGAAGTACATGAACGACCCCTTCGGCGGGCACCACGCGCTCAACTTCGACATCTACGGACACTTCACCTCGCCGATCCGCCGGCTTTCGGACACGATCAACCACTGGATCGTCCACGAGAACGACGTCCCCGAGAACCTGATCGAGCTGTGTGACCGCGCCAGCGACAAACAGAAGGACGGTGAGACCGCCGAACGCCTCTACAAGCAGTTCCTCCAGGAGCAGGGCCTCGATCCGTACGCCGTGAACAATCGTGGGCTGGAGGTCGTCGAGGAGTCGGAGGAAGCGAAACACACGACGTGAGACGGTCTTCCGGATAGATCTCCTGAATCGGTCCGTGGTTGTGCTCGCCGTGAGCGTTCTGTACTCTTGTCGACGCTCCACTCGGTGTGCGGCGCAGCGTTGCTGACGACGGACATAGTGAGTCGTTTGGGCCACGCACTCCGTTCTCACTACGGATCACTTCGGATGGCGTCAGTGTGGACTCGACCGGCTTGCTGAATCCTATTCGGTCGATAAGAGCAACGCTGTTGAACACCTCGAATTTACCTCGCGCACGCTCAAGCGGGTTGAATGGAAACCGTGGGAAATGCCCGTGATCGGGCCGCACCTGATCGAAGTTACGAACGCGAGCTACGGCTTCGAGAAAGACGATCACTCGTACACGGTCGGCATGGATGTACCGGATGGTGTCGCAGTTCCGGTCAAGTGCGAGTGTCCAGCCGATATTCACCACGACACGGACTGTAAGCACAAGACCGCACTCGCGATCGTCGGGGGCCCGACCGTCTTGAACGCGGCCGTAAATTTCGAGGGCTCAAGCCCGGTCCTCGGCGTCGCTACCGACGGCGGGTGCGAGTGTGACGGAGACAGACTGCCCTGCTTTGACTACTTCTCCGCTGGCCGGCGAGAACTCCCTGAATAGGCGAGAACCCCGCCGCCCGCGATCCTTTGACTCGACGTTAGTGACTACCAGAAAGGACTATCCTCGCCGGCGGGTTCTATCGCTGTCGTGTATCCAAGTAGTCAGTAATCATTAAGGAACACCGGTCGACACAAGAGGCTATGCCTGACGCCGCCGCCGTCTCCGAGTCTCTCAAGGGAATTAGTACCCGCTCGGCGGGGGACATGAGCGAGCGCGACGTAGAGAATCTGTTTCTCGAAACGGGGTTCTACGACGCTCTCGGCTTCGAGGGAACCGGCACCGACCTCCGGAGCGAATTCACCCTCCCCGACGACCGCCGCCCCGACTACATCACGCTGGACTCGAACGAGGCCGTCACGACCGTCTACGAATTCAAGACCACCGGCGAATCCCTCCCGCAACACAAGTCACAGCTGTTCGGTTACATGGACTTCCTCCGGGCGGAACACGGCGTTCTGACGAACGGCGAGGAGCTACGCCTCTACCGACGCGGGGAGGACCGCCCCCAACTCGTACTCTCTCTCGACGCCGTCACCGACTCGGACGCCCGCGACCTCTTAAGCGCGCTTCAGAAACGCGAGTTCGACCTCACCGACCCCGACGACGTGAACAACTTCCTCGCGGACCTCGATCCGATCCCCTTGAACGAACAGGCGGAACTCGGGCAAGAGCATTTCTTCGACACGTTCCGACTTGAGGAGGGCAGCCCGTTTGCGGATCTCATTACGGGGATGATGGACCTTCTCGAAGAACTCCGCGACGATCAGGAAGCCAAGTTCGTCAAAGGGGCCTATGACTTCTGGGAGGCGACGTACGCGAGTGAACCCGACGAAGTGCCGGACTCGTGGGAGCCCTTTATCGGCGGGAACCAGTCACTCCGGGACTTCATGTTCTGTCTCGAAAGCGGGCACGCGCTTCTCGCCCGCCTTCTCCTCGCGAAAGCCACTGAGGACCACGACTTCTTCGCTGGCACTCCGTACGGAGGGATGGACGAGTACTTTCGCGGTCTCCAAGGATTCGGCCGGACGATCAATCTTGACGCGTTCCCCGTCGCCGCGGACAACCTGATCGACGACATGTCGGACCAACTCGTCGAGGGACTGTTTCAGGACGACATTTTCGTGTGGTGGACGGACGGCTACGCCGAGGAGCTATCTCGGGGACACGAAACGGGCGCAAGCCAGTTCGAGGAAGTCGCCAAGGAGACCAGTGGGATGGAACGGATCAGCGACGCGACCCGGGATCGATTCAGCCGGGCGGTGGCGGAGGTGTTCTTCAACGTACTCCGGTTCGACTTCGGAGACGTAGAAGGGGACCTTCTCGGAGACCTCTATCAACGGTACTTCGACCCGGAGACGCGGAAGGCCCTCGGAGAGTTCTACACGCCGCAGCCGGTGATCGACTACATCATGGACGGCGTCGGCTACGACCGCGGCGTCTCGAACGAGCGGCTCATCGATCCCGCCTGTGGCTCGGGGACGTTCCTCGTGGAGGCCGTCGAACGGTACATCGCGGACGTAGAGCAGTACGAGGAGGACCCAGACTGGAAAGACCATCTCCAAGACCTGTGTACCCGCCCGCGCGTGGTGGGGCTCGACATACACCCCTTTGCCGTTCTCATGGCGCAGATCCGCTTCGTCGTGGCAGTTCTCCCCGCGTATCGGAAGGCGAAACAGGAACACCCGGAGTACACGATCCGCCGGCTCCCGATCTACCGGACCGACACGCTCCGGAACGAGCGGGAACTGACTGGGACTGACCTCGGTGATGACGGGTCCCGACAGATGACCTTCGACGCGATGACCGACGACGAGCAGGACGTGCGGATCCCGGTTCCGCTCCCTGTCGAAGTAGACGAGGACGAAGTAGGCGAGACCGAGGACGGCTTCCTCGTTCGGCGGGTTCGGATGCCGCTGTTCGACACGATCCAGCTTGAGACGGGTGTGAGCAACTTCGGGGAGTACTTTGCCGCGTTACAGGGGGTTCTCGACACGGTGAAGGATCACATGGCACTCGCAGAGGAGTTCGGTGGGGACTTCGACTGGACCTATCAGAGCGGGCTTGAGGAGCGTATCCACCACCATACGGATCGCGAGTACGACGGCGTCGAGGAGTTCTTCGCCCCGTACGTGAACGACATGCTGGAGAACGTCCGGTATCTCAAAGAGGAACACAACGACGGGCGGCTATTCAAGATGTTCGAGGACACGGTTCTGGCGCTCGTCGCTAAGAATTATATGAAGTACGACTATGTCGTTGGTAATCCGCCGTACGTCCGTATCCAGAACCTCCCGGATAGTCAGAAGCAGATGATGAAGCAACTCTACGAGTCCACAACCGGGAACTACGATATTTACGGTCCGTTCTATGAGCGCGGCCTCGACTGGTTATCAGAGGATACGGGAAAACTCGGATTTATCACACCGAATCAGTTTATGACCACAGACTACGGCAAAGGGCTTCGTCGTGTGCTGTTGCGTGAAAGCCGAATCAAGGAGGTCTATGACTTCCGTGACTCGGGCGTGTTTGAGGATGCGAAGAACTACCCGGCTATCGTTATCCTCGAAGACGAGCCGGACGCGAACGAACGAAACGAGAATGAAATCCGGTGTGTTCGTGTAAAGGGAGATACGAAAGCGCCCACGAACCGGAGCCTCGATACCGCAATCCTCGACGCAGTCCGTCAACACCGTGACGAACCGGGATACGAAGACGAGTTCATCAACGTGTTCGACCATCCGCAGGGTGACTTAGATGACGGATATTGGGCGCTGATGCCACCAGAAGAACTGAATATTATTCACAAAATGGATGCGGCAAGTGACGCGACTGTGGGGGATGTGACGGACTCCGTTTTTGCTGGAACACAGACCAGCGCGAACGACGTGTTCCTCGTCACGCCAATTGATGCCGATCGGATTTCTGCCGACGAGACAGGTAACACGGTCACAGTTGTTCCGAAGGGGGCGAGCCGAGAGTACGAGATCGAGGCAGATACACTACGCCCTTGGTTACAGGGACGTGATATTAACCGATGGCGTGGAGACTGGTCTGGAGAACACGCGATCGTGCCGTACACACTCGACCGTGACGACGACGAGAATCTCACCTCGAACCTAATCACTCAGGAGAGACTCAAAAACGAATTACCCCTGACGTGGGAGTATCTGATGGAGCATCGGAATGCATTAGAAAGCCGTGAGGGTGGGAGGTTTGAAGACCGGGAGGATTGGTATGGATTCGGATACCCTAAGAGTATGACACGATTTGAAGATCCGAAGCTCATCTGCCCTGAAATCGCGGCAGAGGCGACGTTTATGCTGGATGAGGTCGGGACGTGGTTTTTCAAGGCCGCGTACGGTGTTCAACTCGAAGATGAGTTCAAGAGTCGGACAGATACGTTCGCCGCCCTGTTGAACTCTAATGCGTTAGACTTCTATCTCAAACACTATACGGCGCTGAAGGTCGATGGGTACTACAAGTACACGACGAACTATCTGACACCGCTTCCGATCACGTGGGGCGACGACGACAACCGCGACGAGATCCGGAAGTCTGTATCCACGATCACTACAGCGTTAGATACAGATACCAAGACTGCGCGATTCCCTGAAGCGTATCTTGGGGACTATGACGGTGAACTCGACTACATCACTTATGAATGGCAGACTCGCCGGTATCCGGTGAACGCCGAAGTACAGGGAGACGTAGAGGGCGACTTCACGGTACAGGCCGGTCGGTCGGACGTAATCAACGACCCGGCGATGTATTCCGACGACCGAGGAGCCCGGAAGCATCGTGCTGAGTACGTTCACGCCGCCGTGAATGGCCGGAGTGTCAAGAGCGGCGAGGAAACGACCATTCCTATTCCCCGAAGCGACGAGGGCGTGGTGGAGCTTCTGGAGCATCTGGAGGCGGATCGTGTCGAGGTAGAGGAGACGGACATCGAGGAACTGGAGAAAATGGTAAATGATGTTGTATACGATATGTTCGGAATCACCTCTGCGGAACAGGATGTGATTGAGGAGTTCTTAGAAACGTTCCGAGTATACTGATTTACCGAACCACCGTCGTTGAGGGTACTTCGAAGTGTTCTGAGCCGGGTGGGTGGTCGGGGGCGTTCTCACGCAAAATAGTCGTTTTTGTAACTTCTCAGGCACGTGTATATCAACCAACACCCCACGATTTCAGATACAACACGCTCTCCATCCTGTGATCTTTCTTTCCATCCTTTACTTTCACTCTGGTTCCAGCACAACTAAATTTCTCAAACACCACCTAATTGACATGGCATCAAGCCTGAATCTCGGAGACTTGCCGAGTTGGATCGTGGTACTGATAATCGGTCTCGGTATCGTGTGGGCCACCTCTAATGGTGTCCTTGGTAACGAGTATGAGTCGTGGGGTCGAATAATGATGATCGGCGCTGGCGGATTGGGGGCATTTTACTTTATGACCGATGTCGGACGGAAGCTCTGAAGATACACCCGCAGTTCCAGGGTAAACAACTATGAGATCAAAACGAAAATCCGGCGGAGGGTTGGTCGCGAAATTGATTTTTGTGAAGCGAGTAATCGGTGTTGTGGCAGTCTTAGGTGTGTTTTACCTAACAGTTCCATGGGCGATGATGAGCGCAGCCAGCCAAAGTGAAGGCCTCACCACGGCTGAGTTTATGAGTGCTATCAACGCATGGGCAACAGGGCTGATAGAGAATATACTGCTCGTTGTTTTGTTGCTGTTCATCGCTGTACTCACGTATGGCCCTGAGGTACTCGACCTCGTGGGAGGTCCGGGAAGACAGAACTCACCACCAAGATATTGAGATCCGATCAACGGTCTCGCCAGCGGTCACATTCTTCGGACAAATTACACCTATTTCAGAGTGTGATGTGTTCGGAAAGAGAGCCAACATTGCGATAGAACCGCCGCCGTCAACTTCCGTCCACCCTTGGACCAGTCCTACCCAAGTCTTCGCGGAATCGTATAGGACCGCCGTAAAATTCGAGATCGATTCTCGCCCGAACTCTGTGTCACGCACACAAATCGCCTGACCGTGATCTAACCGGTCCCCATGGGTCGTGTGGTATCGCCGGGAACGTTCTATCGCAACGAGGAGCTGCGCGAGGCTGCCAGCGAACGGACCCGCGCCTGAAGCTCGCCCCAATTCGGTTCCTTTGTACAGACCGCACCCCAGCTCACCCGCGACCCCGTTACCGAATCAAATGTTGGCGGCAATCTCGTCCGCGAGACCGAATCAAATGGCTCTCTCACGAGGTATCTGAATGCGAATATTGATGTAATAGGGCTTCTAAGGACTAGATACAGTTATTCGGCGGCTTCAAAAACTGAATGGACTCGCGGGGATTTGAACCCCGGGCCTCTTCCTTGCGAAGGAAGCGATCTGCCGCTGATCTACGAGCCCGCATCTCTTCGAAACCGTCGTTCGTACTTGTACCTTACCTTTCGACCGTCCGTGTGGGACCGTTCCCCTTGCGCTGTCGGAGGGCGTGCTCGGCTCGTCGCGTGTCGCTCCCTCGCAGTCGCCGGCGTCCCGATCGGTCGGTCGCGGGTTTATGAGCGCTCGTCCCCAACGATCGGGCGATGCGTGCCACGCTCGAAACGCTCGGGATCGTCGCCGTCGTCGGCGTCGTCCAGACCGCCTTGCGCGTCGTCGATCTCGCGTGGGCGCTCGCGCTGTCGGCCCCCGTCTCGGTCGCGCCGTGGACGGTCGTCACCAGCGTGTACGCACACGGCTCGCTCGCTCACCTGTTCGCGAACGCCGTCGGGCTCGCTCTCGTCGGTCCGCTCGTCGAGCGCCGAACGACTCGGCTTCGCTTTCACGCGTTCGTCGTCGCCACCGGCGCGCTCGCGGGCGTCTCACAGGTGACGCTCGGCTCGCTGATCGGCCCATCGCCAGCCGTACTGGGACTGAGCGGAGCCGTCTTCGCGCTCGGCGGCTACCTGCTCGCTGGCAACGTGGTGAGCACGACACTGTTCGACCGGCTCCGTCTCTCGACGCGCGCCCAGTTCGCGCTGTTCGGCCTCGTCGCCGTGTTCCTCACGCTCGCGACCGCCGCACCCGGCGTCGCGCTGATCGCCCACGCCACGGGGGCGTTCTGCGGGCTCGTCGCGGGTCGCGCGAGACTACTCGACGCGCAGTAGCGCCTCGCGACGACCGTGCTCGACGATCCCCCGTCGGCGTCGGCGACGGACTCGGCGGGTGTCGAGCTCGTCCCGACTCGGTCGCCTTTTAGGGTTCACGGCCGTGTCACCGACATGAGCAAACTCGACGAGTTCCTCGCCGGCGATCGACTCGACGACGTCGTCTTATTCATCAGCGACGCGTCCCTCGACGACGATTCCCGACTCCGGAACGTCGGCACCGAGACCGACGGTGGCGTTCGACTCGTTCTCGACGGAGAGACGGGTCGGGCGGCGTTCCAGGCAGGCACCGGGATGGGTGCGATGGAGTTCGCACAGACCGCGACACGAACGGAGGGCGAGATCGCGCGGTCGCTCGACGACGGGGACTGTCCGTTCGCGGACGACTCGGCGACGGAAGCCGGCGAGGAGTCGAACGACACCGGCGACGTGTCCGGTGACGCCGGCGAGTCGCCCGACGAGGACCACGAGATCAGTTTCGTGTTCGCGTTCGCGGAGGGACGAAACGAGGACGTCGGCGGCATCTACGCCGAGGGCGACGTCGTGCACGCGTACGCGCACTGTGCGTGCGGCGAGAGCTACTCGCAGAAGTGGGTCGTCGGGGACCGCGAGTAGACCGGCGTTCGCCCGAACACCGCCGACCGGACGCAACGCCCTTCCCCTCCGGTGGCGAAGCGATACGCATGACCACGCGCGAGTTCGACGACATCCGACTAGAGAAGCTCCGGGAGCACGTCTGGGAGATCCCGCGGGAGGGAGAGATGCGGGTTCCGGCGCGGGTGCTCGCCAGCGAGGCGCTCTTAGCGGAGATAAGCGAGGACAAGACGCTCCAACAACTGCGGAACGCGACGCACCTGCCGGGAATCGTCGAGCCGGCGATCTGTATGCCGGACGGCCATCAGGGGTACGGCTTCCCGGTCGGCGGCGTCGGCGCGATCGACGCCGAGACCGGCTGTATCTCGCCCGGAGCCATCGGCTACGACATCAACTGTGGCGTCCGAATGGTGCGCACGAGCCTGACGTACGACGACGTGCGCGGTCGCGAGGAGGAACTCGTTGACGCCCTGTTCGAGGCGGTCCCCTCGGGGCTCGGCGGCGGCGGCGTCATCGACGGCGGTATCGACGCGATCGAGGCGGCGCTCGAACGCGGCGTCGAGTGGGCGGTCGAGGCGGGCTACGGGATCGAAAGCGACCTCGACCACTGCGAGGACGAGGGTCGACGGCCGGACGCGCGCCCGGAGTACGTCTCCAAGAAGGCGAAGGACCGCGGGCGCAACCAGATGGGGTCGCTCGGGTCGGGGAACCACTTCCTCGAGGTGCAACGCGTCACGGACGTGTTCGACGACGCGACCGCGGAGGCGTACGGTCTCTCGGAGGGGCAGGTCGTCGTCCTGATCCACTGTGGGAGCCGCGGACTCGGCCACCAGACGTGTAACGACTACCTGCGCCGGATCGAGAAGGAACACGGCGACCTCCTCGATTCGCTGCCGGACAAGGAGCTGGCCGCCGCGCCGGCGGGCTCGGCGCTCGCCGAGGAGTACTACGGCGCGATGGGTGCGTGCATCAACTTCGCGTGGGTGAACCGCCAGCTCATCACCCACCGGACCCGAGAGGTGTTCGGCGACGTGTTCGACGCCGACCCGATCGAGGAGCTGGGAATGGAACTCCTCTACGACGTGGCCCACAACATCGGGAAAAAGGAGCGCCACGAGGTCGGCGTCGGTCCCGACGGCCTCCCCGCCGTGGGCGAGGACGTCGTCGACCGCGAAATGCGGGAGCTGTACGTCCACCGCAAGGGGGCGACGCGTGCGTTCCCCGCGGGTCACGAGGACGTGCCGAGCGCGTACCGCGCGGTCGGCCAACCCGTGATCATTCCGGGAAGCATGGGCGCGGGGTCGTACGTGCTCTCCGGCGGCGACGAGTCGATGCGCGTCTCGTTCGGCTCGACCGCCCACGGTGCCGGGCGGCTGATGAGCCGGACGCAGGCGAAACAGGAGTTCTGGGGCGGCGACGTCCGGGACGACCTCGCGGGGGGACAACAGATCTACGTGAAAGCGCAGTCGGGCGCGACGATCGCCGAGGAGGCACCCGGCGTGTACAAGGACGTCGACGAGGTGGTTCGCGTCAGCGACGAGCTCGGAATCGGAGACAAGGTCGCGCGGACGTTCCCGGTGTGCAATATTAAAGGGTAGCGCGAGTGCCTGCAACCGAACCCGTTCGGCCGCCTCTCAGATATCGGTAGGATACGTGACCGCCGGCCACTTTTAAGCGTCCGCCGGACGCAGGATCGGTATGGCACCCGACGACGCCGATGACGCCCCCAGGTTCAGCACGCGAAGCGTTCACGCGGGATCGGATCCCGATCCGACGACCGGAGCGCGAGCGACCCCGATCTATCAGACCACCTCCTACGAGTTCGACGACGCCGACCACGCGGCGCGGCTGTTCGCGTTAGAGGAGTTGGGCAACGTCTACTCGCGGATCATGAACCCGACGAACGCCGCCCTCGAAGAGCGGATCGCCTCGCTGGAGGGCGGCGTCGCCGCGATCGCCACCTCCTCCGGGATGGCGTCGTTCGATCTCGCGACGTTCATGCTCGCCTCGGCCGGCGACAACGTCGTCTCCTCGTCGGCGCTGTACGGCGGCACGTACACGTATCTCACCCACTCCGTCGAGCGACGTGGGATCTCGACGCGCTTCGTCGACCCGCTCGACTACGAGGGATACGCGGAGGCGATCGACGAGGACACCGCGTACGTCCACCTCGAGACGATCGGCAACCCCGCACTGGTCACGCCGGACATTCAGCGGATCGCCGACATCGCCCACGAGCACGGCGTGCCGCTGTTCGTCGACAACACGTTCGCGACGCCGTACCTGTGCCGGCCGCTGGAGCACGGGGCCGACCTCGTGTGGGAGTCGACGACGAAGTGGCTCACTGGTAACGGGACCACGGTCGGCGGCGTCCTGATCGACGGGGGATCGTTCCCGTGGGGCGAGTACCCCGAGAAGTTCCCCGAGATCGCACAGGACAACCCCGCATATCACGGGATCAACTACGTCGACGCGTTCGGCGAGGCCGCGTTCACCTTCGCCGCCGTCACCCGCGGCCTGCGCGATCTGGGCAACCAGCAGGCCCCCTTCGACGCGTGGAACACGCTCCAGCAGACGGAGTCGCTCCCCCTGCGGATGGAGCGTCACTGCGAGAACGCACAGGTCGTCGCCGAGTACCTCGACGAGCACGCCGACGTCGCGTGGGTGAACTACCCCGGCCTGGAGAGCCACGAGACCCACGAGGAAGCGAGCGAGTACCTCGAGGGAGGCTACGGCGGCATGATCACGTTCGGGCTGGAGGCCGGCTTCGACGCCGCGAAGGCGACCGTCGAGAACACGGAGCTCGCCTCGCTGTTGGCCAACGTCGGCGACGCGAAGACGCTCGTCATCCACCCCGCGTCGACGACCCACCAGCAGCTCACCGAGGACGAACAGGAGGCGGCGGGCGTCACCGGCGACATGGTTCGGATCTCGGTCGGCATCGAGGACCCCGCCGACATCGTCGCCGACCTGGAGGCGGCGATCGAGGCGGCGACCGAGTAATCCGGTCCGCGGCGCACAAACCGGTTACAAATCGTCGCGATCGAACTTCAACAGCCCGACGAGCGGCGGCGCGAGCGCCCAGAAGACCAGCATCGCCGCCGCCGAGATCTGTCGGTTCAACGTCTCGCCCGCGAACAGCTGATCACTGAGGAACGCGGTCGTCAGCACCTGCACGCCGGTGGTCGGGTTCGCGGTCTCGAGGAACGTTTGGATCTGTACCGTCGAGGCCGGGAGCCGTTCGACGACGGGATCGAACGCGCCGAGGAGCTGTCCGGTGAGCGTGCTCCAGAACAGCACGAACAGGAAGTAGATCCCGATCCCGCCGATCAGCGCGCGGCGCTGCGTCGAGGCGGCCGCCGAGCAGCCGACCGCGATGGAGACGAAGACGCTCCCGAGCACCGCGGCGAACACCGTGTATCCGAGGTACGACCCCGCGTTGAACGACACCGGGAGAACGATCAGCACGACCGCGGGCAGCAGGAACCCGGCGAACACCGCGAGCGACAGGGCGGCGGCGCGGCCGACGACCTTTCCGAAGACGACGTCCGCACGCGAGTGGGGCAGCGAGAGAAGCAGCTTCAGCGATCCCGACTCCCGTTCGCCGCTCACCGCGTTGTAGCCGACGACGACCGCGACGAGGGGGACGAGCGTCGTCACGAGGATGGGGCCGACGAAGATGCTGAGGAGGAGCTCCGTCGCGAACGCGTCGCTCTCCGGACCGGGACGGACCGCGTACGCCATCACGGCGACGAGCCCCGAAAAGAGCGCGACGAGCAGCAGCATCGCCCGCGATCGGACCGTGTCTTGGAAGTCCTTTTTCGCGACGGCGGGCAGGCTCATCGGTCCACCTCCTCGGTCGCGGCCTCGGCGTCGGGCGCTGCAGGCTCCTCAGCCCCCTCCGGCGCGTCGCCCTCCGTGTACGCCAAGAAGAGGTCCTCCAGCGACGCCGCCTCCGTACGGAAGTCCTCGACGTCGACGCCCGCGTCCTCCAACTCGGCGAGAACGCGAGTTTTCACCCCGCTCGCACAGCTCACGATCACCGTGTCTCCGTCGCGGTCGACGCGAGAGACGTCGTCGAGCGCGCGAACCGCCGCGAGGTCCTCGTCGCTCGCGCCGGCGGTCTCGATCTCCAGCGTCTCCTCGCCGCCGACCGCTTCGCGGAGCCCCTCCACGGAGTCCTGTGCGACGAGTTCGCCCTCGCGCATGATACCGACGCGATCGCACACCGCGTCGACCTGTCCGAGGACGTGCGAGGAGAAGAAGACGGTTGCGCCGCGATCGGCCTCCTCGCGGACGATCTCGCGCATCTCCTTTGCGCCCGCCGGGTCGAGTCCGGAGGACGGCTCGTCGAGGATGAGGAGGTCGGGATCGCCGACGAGCGCCATCCCGAGTGCGAGCCGCTGTTGCATGCCCTTCGAGTAGCCGCCCGCCGTACGGTCGCCGTCGTCGCCGAGACCGACGCGCTCCAGCACGGCGTCCGGGTCGACGTCCGCGTCCTTCGACTCTATCGCGAACTCGACGTGCTTCCGGCCGGAGAGTCGCTCGTACACCGAGAACCCCTCGGGGAGGACGCCGGTTCGTCGGCGGATCTCGACGCTGTCGGTCGTCGCATCTCGACCGAGGACCGTCACGGTACCCGCGGTCGGTCGAACGAGATCGAGGACCATGTTGATCGTCGTCGACTTGCCAGCCCCGTTCGGACCGAGGAAGCCGTACACCTCGCCCTCCTCGACGGTGAGATCGAGGTCTCGAACGGCGGTAACGTCGGCGAACTCCTTGGTCACGCCACGCAGCTCGATGGCGGTCATGGACACCGATTCACTCGGCGACCGATAAAGGGTTATGACTCGGCGATCACCCATCGGGCCGCGTTCCCGATCAGTCCTCGACGGGGGGCCACGTGACCCCGCGGTCTGCGAGGACCTCGGCGAACTCGTCCTCGTCGATGACGGGGACGTCGTTCGCCTCGGCGTCGTCGCGCTTCGAGCGCCCCGGGTTCTCGCCGACCACGAGGTAGTCGGTGTTTCCGGAGACGCTTCCGGTCGCGGATCCGCCGTGGCCCTCGACGACGTCCTCGGCCACCCGCCGAGTCGTCGACAGCGATCCGGTGAACACGAACGTGAGCCCGGCGAGCGCGTCGGCGGCCTCGTCGTCGTTCGACCCGACGTCACCCGACTCGGGTTCGATCCCGCGCTCGCGAAGCCCCTCGATGGCCGCGCGGTTCTCGGGCGTCGCGAGGAACTCGCGGATCGATCCGGCGACCTCGGGTCCGACGTCGTCGACCGCCCGCAGTTCGGCCTCGTCGGCGTCGAGCAACCGATCGAGGTCGCCGAACTCGCGGGCGAGCGCGCGCGCCGTGGTCGCGCCCACGTCCGGGATCCCGAGGCCGGCGAGGAACGCGCCGAGCGAGGGGCGCTTCGTCGACTCCAGCTCCTCGATCAGGTTGCGCGCGCTCGTTTCCCCCCAGCCGTCCAGGTCGGAGAGATCCTCGACGGTCAGGTCGTACAGCTCCGGCAGCGACTCGACGAGCCCCCGCTCCCTGAGGTCCGCGACGCGTTCGGGGCCCATCCCCTCGACGTCGAGCGCGTCGCGGCGCGCCCAGTGTTCGATCGCGCGGTCGAGCTGTGCGGGACAGCCGAGCCCGCCCGAGCAGAAGGCGAGCGGGCCGTCGCGCTCGACCGGTGCACCGCAGACGGGACACTCCTCGGGGAAGCCGTAGGTCCCGTCGGAGCGCTTCTCGACGACCTCGGGGACGTACGGGATCACGTCGCCCGCGCGGTAGATCCGGACGCGGTCGCCGACGTTCACGCCGAGCGCCTCGATCTCGGCGGGGTTGTGCAGCGTCGCGCGGGAGACGGTGACGCCGCCGACGTCGACCGGATCGAGCTCCGCGACGGGGGTGAGTCGTCCCGTCCGCCCGACCTGCACCGTGACGTCTCGGATCGTCGTCGTCGCGGTCCGCGGCGGGAACTTGTACGCGAACGCCCAGCGAGGTGCCCGCGAGGTGGAGCCGAGCGCCTCGCAGGCGGCCCGGTCGTTCAGCTTGATCACGACGCCGTCGATCTCGTAGTTCAGCCCGTCGCGCTCCTCGAGGATCCGGTCGCGGTAGTCGATCGCCGCCTCGACGTCATCGACCAGCTCGACCGCGCCGTTTCGACGGAGCCCGAACGCGTCGAACGCGTCGAGCTCGTCGCGGTGCGTTGCGGGGCGAGAGACGGCCCGATCGTCGGTGTCCGGCTCCCACGCCAACACGTCGAAGAAGAAGACCTCGAGGGGGCGCTCCGCGACCACCTCCGGGTCGAGCTGTCGGAGCGTCCCGGCGGCGGCGTTTCGGGGGTTCGCGAACGGCTCCTCGCCGCGCTCGATCAGCTCCTCGTTGTACGCCGCGAACGCGTCCCGCGGCATGTACGCCTCGCCGCGGACCGCGAGCAGGTCCGGCGGGTCGCCGCGAAGCCGTCCGGGAACCGACCGGATCGTGCGCACCTGTTCGGTGACGTCGTCGCCCACTCGTCCGTCGCCGCGGGTCGCCGCGCGGACGTACTCGCCGTCCTCGTAGACGACCTCGACGGAGAGCCCGTCGAACTTGGGCTCGCAGACGTACCGGCGCTCGTCCGGATCGAAGCCCGCGCCCGCGAGCCCGGAGCGGACGCGCTCGTCGAAATCCCGGACCGCGTCGGCGTCGACGCCGTTGTCGATCGACAGCATGGGCGCGACGTGCTCGACGGTGGCCAGTTCCGCGAGCGGCTCGCCGCCGACGCGCCCGGTCGGGGAGTTCTCGGTCGACAGACCGAACGCCGACTCCAACCGCTGGAGCCGGGTGAACAGTCGGTCGTACGTCTCGTCGTCGATGATCGGGTCCGCCTCGACGTAGTACCGATGGTCGTGTTCGCGGATCGCCGCCCGGAGCAGCTCCGCCTGCGTCTCAGCCGCTCCCTCGGACAGCTCGTCGACCGGATCGAAATCGGTCGGAGGAGCCTCCACGTAGGGGTTCTCGTCGGGATCGGCGTACCGGGGCGACGAGTTCGTCATGTACGGTCCGTTGGACGGCGATCGCTTAAAAGGGACCGAAGACGGCACACCGGTCGGCGACGTGGTGCGGTGACGCCGGCCGAGCGTAGTGACGTCGGCCGGGCGTTCAGGCCTCGGCGACGAACGTCGCGTCCGCGGAGGTCCGACCCTGATTGAACGACAGCACCTTCGCGCGGATCACGTCGCCCTCGTCGACGGAGCCGGGGATCCCCTCGGTGAACACGACGAATCCCTCCACCTTCCCGATCGCGACCTCCTCGCCGGAGTGGTGGTCCGTCAGTTCGGTCACTCCGAACTCGTAGGTCTCCCCGATCTCGACTGGCGGGTCGCGCCGTTTCGCCTGCTCGTGAGCGCGCTTCGATTCGCGAGCCGACGACGACGGACCGCGAACGCGGCGGACGGCGACGAGCAGGACGACGAGCAACAGAACGGCGAGAACGGCGGCCTCCCTGACACCGACGGCGGTGGCGAGTTCCATGGGATCCGGTCGTCGGGAGGCGTTTTAAGCGATCGGGACGGTGGCGATCGGGACGGAGGCAACCGCGGCCGACGGCGGCCACCGACCGTACACTCTTAAGGGCACGCCGAAAAGGGCGGATCGATGGCCGATCTGGGCGTGACGACGACGCTGCCGTGCGGGATCGAACGCGCCTACGAGCTGTCCCGCCGCGTCGGCGTTCACGAGCGCGCGATGGCGGGCTACGACGAACGAGTCGTCGACGGACCGGCAGACGGCGTCCTGGAGGCGGGCGACCGCGTGACTCGCGAGTCCCGGCATCTCGGGATGACCGTCACGCGAACGATCGAAGTCGTCGCCGCGACGCCGCCGCTGTCGGTCCGCGAGCGCGAGGTCGACGGCCCGTTCGTCGAGTTCGTCCACGACCACGAGTTCGAGCGGATCGACGCGACACACACGCTGGTCGACGACGCGATCAGCTACCGGCTTCCGGGCGGACGGCTCGGCGAGTTCGTCGACCGCCGGTACCTGAACGGGTATCTCCGACGCGTGCTGCGCGAGCGGAACCGACAGCTGGAGCGGATCGCCGAGACGACCGAAGAGTCGTAGTGGGCCGTCCTCCCCTCCGCTCGCGCGAGCCCCCTCGTCCGGGGCCTCGTCGCGGACGACCGCTCGCTGCGTGCCGCATGAGAAACGCCTTTCCCCGCGAAGCCCCCCTCACCGAGTAATGCGATCCAGCTCCCGGCGACGACGAGCCGTCCCCCGGCGTGGTGCGGCGTGAAGGTGGCGGAGGCGGTCCCGGAGTTCGCGGACGCGTTCGGCTTCGAGGAGTTCAACCGGATGCAACGGGAGGCGCTGCCCGGCATCATGGAGTCGGATCACAACGTCGTCGCGAGCGCGCCGACGGCGTCGGGTAAGACCGCCCTCGCCGAACTCGCCATCTGTAAGACCCTCTCGGAGGGCGGAACCGCGCTGTTCATCGCTCCCTTACGCGCGCTTACCAACGAGAAGGAGGACGAATGGGAACGCTTCGAGGAGCTCGGCTACTCCGTGTACGTCGTCTCCGGCGAGCGCGACCTCAATCCGCGGCGAGCCGAGCGCGCGGACGTGCTCGTCACGACCCCCGAGAAGGCCGACAGCGCCACTCGGAAGCACGACTCGACGCGGTACTCGTTTATCACCGACGTCGACTGCGTCGTCATCGACGAGGTTCACCTGCTCGACTCGGAGAAGCGCGGGGCCGTCCTCGAGGTAACCGTCTCCCGGCTCCGCCGGCTGCAGGCCCCCCGAATCGTCGCGCTGTCGGCGACGATGCCGAACGTCGGCGACGTCGCGGAGTGGCTCGACGCGCCGCCGGAGACGACCTACGAGTTCGGCGACGACTACCGACCCGTCGACCTCGAAACGGGTGTCAAGACGTACTCACACGGCTCGAACGCGTTCGCCGACAAGTACCGCCGGCTCTACCGCGCGCTCGATCTGGCCGAGCCGCACGTCCGCGAGGACGGGCAGGCGCTCGTGTTCGTTTCCTCGCGACAGGACACGGTACAGGCGGCGAAGAAGGCGCGCGACGAGATCTCGGAGCGTGACATCCCTATCGACTCGCGGGGCGATTACGACTTCCACAACGAGGCGAAAGAGCTGACGAACGACACGCTCCGCCAGTCCGTCACCGACGGCGTCGGGTTCCATCACGCGGGACTCGGCAAGGAGGACCGCGACAGGGTAGAGCAGTGGTTCAAGGAGGGGAAGATCAAGTTCCTCTTTTCGACCTCCACGCTGGCGTGGGGCGTCAACCTCCCTGCGCGCTGCGTGGTCATTCGCGACACGAAATACCACGACCCGCTGGAGGGGGAGACCGACATCTCTCCGCTGGACGTCCTCCAGATGCTCGGCCGTGCGGGACGACCCGGCTACGACGACGTCGGCTACGGCTGGGTCGTCTGTGACCGCGGTGACGCCGACAAGTACCGGACGCTGCTCCGGGAGGGCAAAGAGATAGAATCGCGGCTCGCGGCGGAGCTCGAGTCCCATCTCAACGCGGAGATCTCGATGGGGACGATCCGCGGCGTCGCGGACGTGATGGACTGGCTCGAAACGACGTTCTACTACGTCCGCGCGCGGTCGAAGCCGGACGAGTACGACTACGGGGGGCTTCGAGATCGGGTCCGGGAGACGCTCGACTCGCTCGTCTCGAACGGGTTCGTCGCGACGGACGACGACCTGTCGATCGAGCCCACGGCGCTCGGCCGGCTGGCCTCGAAGTACTATCTGCGGCTCGACACCGCCGACCGGTTCCACGCGCTCGCCGAGCGCGACACGCTCACGGTCGATGCCATCCTCGAAACGGTCGCGGCCGCGGGCGAGTTCGACTCGGTCTCCGCGCGCTCGGCGGAGGCGGACGCGATCGACCGGATCATCGACGGCCACGACACCGAGTTGGAGAACGGCCATCGAAAGGTGTTCGCCATCCTGCTCGCGGGGATGGCCGACTCGCTGCCGTCCGATCTCCGCGCCGACGCGTGGGTGATCCGGCAGAACGCGCTCCGGCTGATCGCGGCGCTGTGTGAGTTCCTCGACCGGTTCTCGGGACCGCGTGCGGCCAACCTCGCGCGCCGCGTCGAGGCGCGCGTCGAACACGGCGTGAGCCGAGACGCCGTCGCACTCACGGCGATCGACGGGGTCGGATCGACCCGCGCGGACCGCCTCGCGAACGCGGATCTCACCTCCCCGGCGGCCCTCGTCGACGCCGGCCCCGGCGCGCTGGAGCGCGCCGGCATGAGCGACTCGGTCGCCGAGCGTGTCGTCTCGGCCGCCGCCGACCTCCCGCGGATCGCGATCGAGTGGGGCGAGTTCCCGGAGACCGTCGCCGTGGGCGAGAACGAGCTGTGTGAGGTCGGCGTCCGGAACGCCGGCGGCGGCGCGCGGACCGGGATCCGGGTCACGGTCAACGACGTGGAGATGAACGAGACGACGACGTACCTCGACGGCGAGACGACGGTCCCGGTCGGCGTGTTCGGCACGCCGGAGGCAGAGGAACTCGAGTTCGTCGTCGAGATCGTCTTCCCCGACCGACCGTTGATGCCCGTCCGCGCGAGTCGGACGGTGCGGGTCGAGTGAACTAGCCCGCCCGTCCAGCGCCAGCCTCACTCGTCGAAGTCACTGTCCGGCGTGATACGACCGGTCACCCGCTCCGGTTCGAGCTCGACGATGGTGATCTCCACGTCCGCAATGGCTTCACCGAAGATGCGGATCGGAGAGAATCGGTCGTTGATCTCGGCAGTGTCGAACCGCTCGTACTCGTCGTCGGGGACCTCGGCGAGCCGTCCGGTGATCACGATGCTCCACGAGTCGAGCTCCCGAGGATCGTCCGTCGGATAGGTGTCGTAGAGCGTGTAACAGACCGTCTCCGCCGGCTCGACGAAGATTCGTTTCGTGCTGTCGTCGGTCGTTCCGAATCTGAAGTACAACTCGTCTCCGTCGTAGTAGTGGACCAGCGGGATCGCATGCACTTCCCCGTCGTGACACTGGGCGAGAACGCCCGAGTCGGTCTCGCGGAGCAGTTCGTCTACTTCCGCGTCGTCCATTCCTCTCGTGTACGCGTAGTCGATGTGTTTCATGTGGGTAACCCTCCGTTTGAATCGGTGTGGCTCGACGTCGCTCACTCCTCGGGAGCTCCCTTCGTGACGTTGATGCGGTACCCATCGAGGACGTCTCGACCGAGGAGCACGGGGTAGCTCATGTGGCTTCGGTTCTCGACGCTCGCGGTGACGGTGTGCCACCGGCCGCCGATCCGGACGTCGACCTCGACGAGCGCGCGCTTCCGCCGGCCCGTCCGCGATCCGGATTTCACCTGCGTCGTGTCGACGATCGGACCGGCACCGATCGTTGCCGCGACGTCGAGGTCGATGCTGGTCCGCCGCGCACCCGTGTCCGATTTGGCGATCACGTCGGCAGTTCCCTGTTCCGTGCTCACCGCCACGCGCTCGGTGTAGCCGATCGTCTCGGGCCCCTCGTCCGTCGGTTCGATCGGCGGTGTGCAGTCCGGGACCGAGTCATCGAGCGTCGTCGAGAGCGCCGTGACTCGGTCCGGGTCGACGCGACCGCCGGCACGCTCGATCGCGAGACGAGCGATGGACGGCGCGGGACTGATCCCGGTGGCGTCGAACAGTCCCTTGAATCCGGCCGTCACGTTTACCTCGAGGACGTACCACGCGTCGTCACGACACAGCAGGTCCACGCCGGCGTAATCGAGGTCGAGAGCGTCGGTCGCGTCCCGCGAGAGGCGCGCCGCCTCGTCAGGAAGAGCGGCGGTGAAATCCTCGACGTCACCACCCACGGCGACGTTCGTGCGCCACTCGTCGCTCGGCGCGTACCGCTTCATCGCACCGACGACGCGTCCGTCGACGACGTACACGCGGACGTCGAAGGCGCGTTCGGTACCCGTGTCGATGAACTCCTGTAAGAACGCGCGGCGGCGATCGATACGCGGGGAGACGGCGTCGGTTGCGTCGACCAGCGACATCCGATCGCCGTGCGTCCCGATCGCGGATTTGTGGACCACCGTTCCGGCCGTGAGCCGGTCGCGCTCATCGAGCGTTCGGTTGGTAAACGCCATGTACGCGTCCGGCACCGGCACTCCCGCTGTAGCGAGCAGCGCCGCGGCGGCGTACTTGTGGCTGGCTCGCATGACGGCGTCGGGCGGGTTCAGAACCGGTCGAGACGCGGTGTAGCCCGTTGCAACCCCGAGATCATCGAGCGGCTGCGAAGCCTTCGTCAGCAACAGTCGGTTTGCAACGACGTCCACGTCCGGATCGAAGCGAAGGGCTCCGGATTCGATCCACGTCCGAGCGCTCTCCTCCCGGAGCCACACCGGTTCATGCCCCAACGCACTGACTGCGTTGAGGATGGCTTTGGTCTCCTTGCTGTTGTGAAAGCTCAACACCCCGACGCGGACGCGAGACGATGGACCGTCCGAGTCCGAGGGTCCCGAACCGAGCGCGTTGCTCATACGTCCCTCTACGGACCCGGTCGTGTTAAATCAGTAATATTATTCACACTCCCCGAAGCAGCCCCGCGAGATCGACCGCCGCGGACGTCGCGTGACGGGTCACCGTCCGTCCCTTGACCTCGAATGTCTCGTAAGCCCCATCGGCTACCGCTTAAATCCGAAGCCGAGGCCATCCGACAGCATGCCCGAACGCCTTCGCGTGCTCGCCGGCGACTGTCACGTGACCGAACGCGGCGATCGAGCCCGCACCTATCGCGGGCGCGTCGTCGTCCTCATCAAGCCCGACGACACCACGCTCGTCCACGACGCGGACGGCTATCAACCGGTGGCGTGGCTCACGCGTCCCGACTCCGTCGTCGTCGAGGGCGACGGTGACGGGTTCACCGTCACGGCCCGCGACGGCACCCGCCGACTGCGTGTCGTCGCCGAGGAGGCCACCGCGAGCCGGGCACTGCCGATCACGGAGGCCGGCGTTCCGGTCGGAACGTGTCCCGACGACGGCGGTCCGCTCGTCAGATCCGGCGGCGACGTCGTCTGTCTCGACTGTGCGACCCGCTGGGGGCTTCCGGCAGGCGCGAGCGTCACCGACGCGACCTGCGAGGAGTGCGGGCTCCCGAAGCTCCGCGTGGAACGCGGCGAGCCGTTCCACCTCTGTCTCGATCCCGGATGCGACCCGCTCGCCGCGGCGGTCACGGAGCGGTTCGACCGCGTGTGGGACTGTCCCGACTGTGACGGCGAGCTGACCGTTCAGTCCGCGCCCGGCCGGGTGTTCCTCGCCTGCGAGGACGCCGCCGGCTGCGGGACGACGTTCTCGATCCCGAACGGCGTCGTCGTCGACGGCTGCGCCTGCGGCCTCCCCGTGTTCGAGACCGGGACGGGACGTCGCTGTCTCGACGGAACGTGTCCGGACGACGCGCCGCCCCGACGGTCATCCGTCGACGACGACGCCGAGGAACGCCACGGAGAACCCGACGACGTAGCCGACTAGGTGCGCGTACACGTTGCTTCCGAACGGCACGACCACGAGCGAGCCGAGCACGCCGGCGACGGCGACGCTCGCACCGGTCACGTACAGGAGCTCCCGTGCGGGCGTGAGGTTCAACCCGACGACCCGCGGGCGGCCGACGGCCCGGAACAGTCCGATGCCCGCGAGTCCGGCACCGATCGCGAACAGTCCCCCGACCGCTGGGATCGGCGGGAAGTAGTCCACGCCGCTCGGCGCGAGAAACGTCAGCGACAGCGACGCGAGGACGAGGACGAGCGCCCAGCGAGCGTCGACGCCGATCGGGCCCGGACCGTCCACGGTCGGCCGTTCGACGGCGTCCTCGGACCGTCCCTCGGTCGCCAGCGCGGCGAACCAGACGACGGCGAGGTAGCCCAGCAGCGCGCTGTTCACGTCGGAGAAGCCGGCCGCGGGCGCGTTCGTCACCGCACCGAGGACCGCGAGCGTCGCCCACGCGGAGACGAGCGGGACGACGGCGAGATAGACGACCGTCGCGTACAGGAGGCGGCGTTCCCAGCCCGCGATCGCTGAGAGCGGGTACGCGACGGCGACGAGGAGCCAGTAGTTGACGACGTTGTCGACGAGGTGTGTCGTGCTCGTGTGGACGAAGCTGGACGCGAACGCGGTCCACAGCGTCCACCGGCTCGCGAGAACGCCTTCGGCGGCCAGCGAGAGCCGCCAGGCGTCGCTTCCGGGGAGCAGCGAGACGGTCACCAAAAGCGTCGGGATCGGAACCGCGACGAGCGCGAGTTCGGCGCGAGGGCGCGAACGAATCGCTGCAATAACGGACGTGACGACGCTCCGGAGGGTGGGACCCGCCGCTGTCGTGCCGTCCACATCGGCGTCGCTCGCGTCGACCATACGTCCGGTCGGATGTGATCTCATAAAGGCGTTGCCCGAGACCGACTCCGGCGGAGACCATGTGCGGACGACGCCTGGCCTGGCGCGGGGACGAAGCGAGGGCGCGAACGCCGGCCGTCAGACCTGTGACGCCGACACGGTGGCCAGCGCCGCGGAGAAGTCGTCGTCCGTGATCCCGACATCGTCGGCGTGGTCGTTCGCGGCCTCGCCGTGCTCGTCGACGATCCGCTCGATCGCGAGGAGCGTGGCCTCCCGACAGACGGATGCGATCTCCGCGCCGGAGTAGCCCTCGGTCTCGTCGGCGAGTCGACCGAGGTCGACCCCGTCGACCACCGGTTTCCCGCGAGTGTGCACGTCGAGGATCTTCCGACGCGCGTCCCGATCGGGCTCGGGAACCTCGATGTGGGTTTCGAGTCGTCCCGGACGCAGGAGTGCGGGATCGAGTGCACCTCGGCGGTTCGTCGCCGCGAGCACGATCAGGTTCGGGTTATCGCTCGCGCGGTCCAGCTCCGTGAGCAGCTGGGAGACGACCCGGTCGCCGACTCCCGAATCGCCGCTCGCGGCGTCGCGGTCGGTCGCGATGGCGTCGATCTCATCGAAGAAGACGATCGCGGGCGCGGCCTGTCGCGCGCGGTCGAACAGGTCCCGAACCGCCTTTTCTGACTCGCCGACGTACCGGTCGAGCAGCTCCGGTCCGGCGACCTGAATGAAGTTGACGCCGCTCTCCCCGGCGATCCCGCGTGCGAGCAGCGTCTTTCCCGTGCCGGGCGGCCCGTGTAAGAGCACGCCGGTCGGCGGGTCGGCGTTGGACGCGTCGAACAACGGACCGTACGTCAGCGGCCACGTTACGGCTCGTCGGAGCTTCGCTTTTGCGTCCACCAGTCCCCCGACGTCCGAGAAGTCCGTCGTCGGCTTCTCGGCGACGTACTCGCGCATCGCGCTCGGCTCGACGGCGGCGTGTGCGGCCTCGAAATCCGCCTTCCCGACGGTCACCTCGTGGAGCGCCGTGGCGTCGGTCTCCCGTGCCCGCCGGAGCGCCGTCATCGCCGCCTCCTGTGTGAGCCCTTCGATGTCCGCACCGACGAACCCGTGCGTTCGGCTCGCGATCCGGTCGAGATCGACGTCGTCCGCGAGCGGCATCCGACGGGTGTGGACGTCGAGTATCTGTCTGCGGCCGGTCTCACCGGGGACGCCGATCTCGATCTCGCGGTCGAACCGGCCGCCGCGGCGGAGCGCGGGATCGAGGCTGTCGACGCGGTTCGTCGCACCGATGACGATCACGTCGCCGCGGGCGTCGAGCCCGTCCATCAGCGAGAGCAACTGACCGACGACGCGGTTCTCCACGTCGCCGCCGTCGTCGCGCTTGCCCGCGATGGAGTCCAGCTCGTCGAAGAAGACGATCGCGGGTGCCTCCTCGCTCGCGCGGTCGAACACCTCCCGGAGCCGCTCCTCGCTTTCGCCCTTGTACTTGGACATGATCTCCGGGCCGTCAATGGTGATGAACGTCGCGTCCACCTCGTTGGCGACGGCGCGGGCGATCAGCGTCTTCCCGGTTCCGGGCGGACCGTACAGGAGGACTCCTTTCGGTGGATCGACACCGAGACGGGTGAACACCTCCGGCTCGGAGAGCGGGAGCTCGATCGTCTCGCGGACGAGCTCCAGCTCCTCGTCCAACCCGCCGATGTCCTCGTAGGTCGCGCCCGCGGTCCGCTCCGCCGGCGGTGCGACCGCGTCGCCGTCACGCGTCCGCGACCGATCACCGTGATCGGACGCACCGTCACCGCCCCCCTCTCGCGGTCGTTGACGGGCCTGCTCGGGCGACGAGGCGCTCACGTCCCTCGGCGTCGTCGCCGCCCCACCGGCGCTCCCGCCGGCCCCGTATCGCACCGCCACGTCGGTTCCGGTCGTGACCCGGACCGTTCCGGGCGGCTCGGAGTCGGCGAGCACGAATCGGAGACCGCCGAGTCGCTCGACGTGGACCGCTTCCCCCGCCGTGACCGGACGGTCCCGGAGGTCGCGTGCGAGCGCGCGCTCGACGGCCTCACGGCTCACGTCGACGTCGGCGAGCCTGTCCGGCGCGGTAAACACCACCCGTTCCGCGTCGGCGACGTCGACGGGGGCCACCCGAACGGTGTCGCCGACCTTCACGCCGGCGTTGGCGCGGGTGTCCGCGTCGATGAGGATCGACTCCTCTCGCGCGTCGGCCCCGCCGGGCCACACCTTCGCGACCGTCGAGCGTTCGCCCCGTATCCTGACGGTATCGCCGCTGAGGAGGCCGAGCCGCTTCCGGGAGGATTCGGGGAGCCTGGCGATACCTCGTCCCGCGTCCCGCTTTTCGGCCGCTCGGACCGTGAGCCGGACGCCAGCGGTATCGTTCATACCGCTCGTTCCGCCCGGCGACTCTTTACGTTTGCCCGAACGCTCCGACGCGGACGCCCCCACGGAACGCCCCGATGCCCATCGGGTTCCCCGTGACGGCCGACAACCGTTTCACTCCTCGCGTGGTAGCAGGACGCATGGTCACGTCGACACGACGGGACGGCTCCACGTGGTTCGCCTGCGAGGTGTGCGGGCTCCTGTTCGCCGACGAGGAGGAGGCCGAAACACACGAGACCTCCTGTGACGGTGACGAGCCCGACTACCTCCAGTGAGGGCGGCTCCGACCGACACCGGTCGCGTCCGCCACCCGGGACGGCTGACCGTCTCGTCGATCGGAGAGACAAACGCTTTGGTTTTCCGCCTACGGTAGTAGGATAGTGACCGACGAAAATCGATCCGACGACTCGATACGAGAGGTCGTCGAGCGGTCCGCAAGCGGCGCTCCCGCCGTGGGCGAGGCCGTTCGAGACCGGTTCTCCTCCGACGAAGTGTTCCAACGGATCATCGCTGCCGCGGACGAGGAGGTGACCTCGGGAAGACGGGAACTGTTCTTCAGCGGAATCGCGGCGGGACTCGCGATCACGATCACGTTCCTGTTGTACGCCTCGATGACGGCGTCGACCGACGGTCATCCGGTGTTGAGCGTGCTTCTCTACCCGCTCGGCTTCATCTACATCATCGTCGGCGGCTACCAGCTGTTCACCGAGAACACGCTCCCGCCCGTCGCGCTGACGCTCGAGCGGCTCGCAAGCCTTCCCACGCTACTGCGGCACTGGAGTATCGTGCTCGCGGGCAACTTCGTCGGCGGCGCGATCGGTGCGTTGGTGCTGTCGTACGGCGGCGTCATTACCGGCGAGACGATCGAGTCGGCGATCTACGTCTCCAGCGCCGGCTTCGAGGTCGGCTGGTGGCCGCTGTTCTTCAAGGGGGCGGTGGCCGGCCTGATCGTCGCCGGCGTCGTCTGGGTCGGCTTCGCGTCGACGAACTCGGTGACCCGACTGCTCGTCGTCTACCTCGCCTTCCTCGCGATCCCGCTCGGCAACCTGTACCACGTCGTCGTCTCGTTCACGGAAGTGTTGTACCTACTGTTCGTCCAGAACATGGGGTTCCACGACGGCGGCATCACCCTGTACGGCGGCATGACGGAGTTCGTGCTTCCAGTGCTGCTCGGCAACACCGCCGGCGGGGTGGTGCTCGTCACGCTGGTGAACTACTTCCATACGAGCGAGAAGCGACTCGCGGAGGCGCGGTTCGAGGGCATGACGCGGCGGCTCTCGGTCCCCGAGTGGGTGCTCGGGCGGGCGGCCGGTCGCTCGTACGTCCCCATCCTCGACACCGCCGAGGCGGCGCTGTTCGCCAACGAGGGGTATCGCGTGATGGTGCCGATCACGAATCCCCGCACGGACGAGAAGACCGTCGAACTCGCGAGTGCGATCGCGAGCAACCACGACGACGGACTCGTCCACATCGTCCACGTCGTACAGGCTCCGAACCGGATGTCGCTCCGCTCCGGGGGCGACGGCGGTCGGATCGCGGACGTCTCCGAAGAACATATGAGGGGCCTCCGGGAGACCGCAGAAGAGTACGGCGTCGACGTGTCGACGTCGACGGTCGTCACCCACCGCTCGTTCGAGGAGGTGTTCAACATGGCCCGTCGGACCCGTCCCGAGACGGTGCTGATGGGATGGGGCGACGACCAGCTCTGGAACGCGGCGCGGGCCGAACGACCGATCGACGAGCTCACCAACCAGCTCCCCTGTGACTTCCTCATCCTGAGCGAAAAGGATCTCGACACCTCCCGGATCCTCCTGCCGACCGCGGGCGGTCCGGACTCGGCGCTCGCCGCCGAGGTCGCAAGCATCCTCTCGCGGACGGCCGGTGCCGAGGTGACGCTGCTACACGTCGTCGACGACCCCGACCACCGCGAGGAGGCCGAGGCGTCCCTCGCGGCGTGGGCGGCCGACCACGACCTGGCGGACGCCGAGATGACGGTCGACGACGGCGGCGACATCGAGGCGGCGATCGCCCGCGAAGCCGTCGATCACACGCTCGTCATCATCGGCGCGACGGAGAAAGGGCTGCTGTCGCGGCTCATCTCCGACTCGCTGCATCTCGACGTGCTCAAAGACGTCGACTGCTCGGTACTGCTCGCCGAGCGACCGCAGTACCGCTCGATCCGCGACCGGCTGTTCGGCAGCGGTCGCCGAAACGAGGGGTTGCCGACCGCCGCCGAACCGGACCGACCCGAGGGGGAATCCGTCTCTGGGGTCGACGGCCGAGACGGCGATCCCGATGCGGGGGCCGTGGAATCGCCGGAGGCGGACGGGGAGTTCCCGCCTGACAGGGCGATCGTCACCGATCACGACGACGAGCCGGAGGACGCGGACGCGGAGGCGGCGGAGTCCGACGACGACCCTCGATCGAACTGAGCGGTCGCCCGCCGCCGAGTTCGACCGATGAAAACGGCAGTTCGTGCCCTCGGCGACGTACTGTCCATATTCGACGTACTGTCCGTATTCGACGTACTGTCCGTATTCGACGTACTGTCCGTATTCGACGTACTGTCCGTATTCGACGTGCATCCGGATCTGAACCGGACACGAACGTGGACGCCGCGACGCTTCTACTCTCCGCCGTTGCGCGTCGGGAGGTCGGGCTCGAAGGCCGCGGCCTCGACCGCGAGATCGAGGACGTGTTCGACGTTCTCGTCCTCGGTGATGCTCATCGTGGCGTCGACCGACTCCGCTTGGACCGCCTCGAAGCGGTCGTGTTTGTTCGCCACCGTGAGGAACGGCACGTCGTCGCCGAACAGCTCGCGGATCTCCTCGCGGAGTTCGAGCTGCGATTCGAGCGGGTAGCCGCAGTCGCCGGACGGATCGAGCACGAACAGGACGACGTCCGCGAGGTGTTCGAGCGCGCTTATCGCCTGCGTCTCGATGTCGTTTCGCTCGTCGGCGGGGCGGTCGAGCAGTCCGGGCGTGTCGATGATCTGGTATCGGACGTGGTTCCGGTCGAAGTGGCCGATCTGAACGCCCTTCGTCGTGAACGGGTACTCGGCGATCTCGTTGGACGCGCGGGTCACTCGGTTGACGAACGACGACTTCCCGACGTTCGGGTAGCCGGCGACGACGATGGCGGGCTCGTCGGGACGGATGTCCGGCAGGTCACGGAGCGCGTCGCGGGCCTCGCCGATCGCGAGGAGGTCGTCGGCGATCTCGTCCATCAGGTCGGCCATGCGTGCGAACGCCTGCTTCCGGAGCTTCTTGGCCGTGTCGACGTCGGCGTTGCGGAGCCGTGAGGTGTAGTCGTCGCGGAGCGACTCGATCCGGCGTGCGGTCCACATCACTCGCGAGAGCGCCTGTCTGAGCTCGTCGACGTCGACGATCGCGTCCGCGAGCTCGTAGTAGAACGGGTCGACGTCGAAGCCGAAGTCCGGCCAGGAGACCACGACGTTCTCGAGGTTGTCCGAGAGGATGTTCCCCGCCGTCCGCAGCATCGACTCCTGGGCCTCGTGGCCGCTCTTGGCGTGGCCCGCACGCGCCGCCCGCGAGAACGCCTTGTCGAGGAGTTCCTCCGCACGGGGCGTCGTCGGGAGGCCCTCAAAGATCATGTTGTCCGTCTTTACCCGCCAACGCGTATAAGAGCGTCCGTTTCCCGACCCGAACGACACGCCGACACATGCCGCGGCGGACCGCCGCCACGACCGGTGACGGTTCGCCCCACGTTCCGCGGCGGCCAACTATTTATCCGACGCCGGACACCGCCAAACCATGACGGCATCACGCGCGCCCGAGTGCCCGGACGTCCGCGAGTTCGAGGCGACGGTCGAGTCGGTCGACGGCAGGGAGATCGTGCTCGACGAGACCTACTTTTATGCCGAGTCCGGCGGCCAGCCCGCCGATCGCGGTACGCTCGGCGGTATCGTCGTCGAGGACGTCGTCGACCGCGACGGCGACGTCGTTCACGTGCTCGCCGACGAACCCGGAACCGAGCGGGGAGCGACGATAGCCGGCGTCGTCGACGACGCGTTCCGGACGTACTGCGCCCGCGCACACACGGCCTCGCACGTCCTGTACGGCGCGGCACGGCGGATCACCGAGGAGCTCGGCTACGCCGGCTTCGACATCTCGCCGGAGAAGGTCCGCGTCGACCTCACGACCGCGGAGCCGCTCGACGACGACGATCTGATCGAACTGGAACGGCTCTCGAACCGCGCCGTGTGGGAGTCGCTGCCGGTGTCCTGGGAGACGATGCCGGAGGCGGACGCCCGTGCGCTGGCGGACATCGCGTTCAACGAGAAGACGGAGGAGGGGGCGATGGGCGGCGGCGGCTCCATCCGGGTCGTCACGGTCGACGACTGGGACGTCGCCGCCTGCGGCGGTACTCACGTCCGCAACACCGCGGAGATCGGACCGATCGAGGTGCTCGAGCGGTCGAACCCCGGTGAGGGGGTCACGCGCGTCGAGTTCGCGGTCGGTCCGACCGCGATCGACCGGGACGCCGCGGTGCACGCGGCCGCACTGGCGGCGTCCGCGGCCCTCGACGCCAACGTCGACGGGCTCGTCGACGCCGTCGAGCGGCTGCGCGAGGACAACGAGCGGCTCGAAGCCGAGCTCCGGGCGGTGCGAGCCGACCTCCTCGAAGCCACGCTCCGGGAGTTCCCGACGAGCGAGGTCGACGGAGCCGTCTGGGCGATCGGACCGATCGACGACGCCGACCCGAACGACCTCCAGGAGCCCGCACGCGAGGTCGTGAGCGGCGACGTCGATGCGCTCGCCGCGGTCGGTCCCGGACCCGCCCCGTTCGTCGTGGTTGCGGTCGACGGCGACACGGTCGACGACGGCGGCGTGGACCGCATCGACGCGGGCGACGTCGTCGAGGCCGTCACCGCCGAGTTCGGCGGTGGCGGCGGCGGCGGACCGACGTTCGCACAGGGTGGCGGGATCGACGCCGACCCGGAAGCAGTGGTCGAGTGGCTCCGCGACCGATGATCCGAACGACGGGGGAAGCGGGGGACGGTTGATGACCGGAAAGCTCGACCCGTCGGCGCTCGCGGCGCTCATCGGCGCGACGGGAGCGGACGATCCGGCGGTCCTCCAGGGTGCCGCCTACGGCGAGGACGCCGCGGCGATCGACCTCGGCGCGGGCGACGACCGGATCCTGGTCGTCAGTACGGACCCGCTCTCGCTGGCGGCCGAGGCGGTCGGGCGGCTCGCGGTCCACGTCGCCTGCAACGACGTGGCCGCGAGCGGCGCTGACCCGCGCTGGCTGACGAACACCGTGCTCCTCCCCGACGACGACCCGGAACCCCGACGAACCGTAGCCGAGCAGGTCGACGAGACGGCACGCGCGGTCGGCGTCGCGGTGGTCGGCGGCCACACGGAGGTGGTGCCGTCGTTGGAGCGACCCCTGCTTTCGATGACCGCGCTCGGGACGACCGACCGGTTCCTCCCGAGCGGGGGGGTCGAGCCCGGAGACCGGCTCCTGCTCACGAAGGGTGCGGGAATCGAGGCGACCGCGATCCTCGCGACCGACTTCCGCGAGGCGTGTCTCGACGACGGCGTCGACGCGGCGACCCTCGAGGCGGCCGCCGCGTTCCTCGACGACGTAAGCGTGATCGACGACGCGCGAGCGATCCGGGACCTCGCGACCGCGCTCCACGACCCGACCGAGGGCGGTGTGCTCACCGGGCTCGTCGAGATGGCGAGTGCAAGCGAGCTCGCGTTCGAGGTCGCACGCGAGCGCGTGCCGGTTCGACCCGAAACGCGGGCGTGCTGTGCTGCGTTGGGTATTGACCCGCTTGCGACGTTCGGATCGGGCGCGCTGTTGGCTGCGATCCCCGAGTCGCGCGTCGACGATGCGCTCGCGGCGCTTTCCGATATCGGGATCGACGGCGCGGTGATCGGGGAAGCGATCCGGCCGGACGGCGTCGATGCCGGCGACACCGACGCCACTCACGCTGCCGGCACCGTCCACCTCGATGGCGAGCCGATCACGGAGCCGCCGCGCGACGAGCTGTACCCGTTCTGGGAGTGACGGGACGGGAACCGTTCGGTTCCGCCGGTGGCCGCGCCGCTACTCGGGTGAAAAACATTGAGAGAGCGGCGGGTGGCGCGACTGCGCCCTAGCGCTTAGTCTTCGAGAACGATCTCGATGCTGACGTCGTTGGGCACTTGGACGCGCATCAGCTGGCGGAGCGCGCGTTCGTCGGCGTCGATGTCGATCAGACGCTTGTGGACGCGCATCTCCCAGTGCTCCCACGTCGCCGTCCCCTCACCGTCCGGGGACTTGCGCGACGGGATCTCGAGCGTCTTCGTCGGCAGCGGGATCGGGCCCGACAGGGCGACCCCCGTCGAGTCCGCGATCTCGCGGACGTCGTCGCAGATGTCGTCGAGGTCCTCGGGGCTCGTGCCGGCGAGGCGGACGCGTGCCTGCTGCATCGATTATCGCTCGTTGACTTCGAGCACCTTGCCGGCCGCGATGGTCTGACCCATGTCGCGGATGGCGAAGCTGCCGAGTTCCGGAATCTCGCCGGACGGCTCGATGCTGAGCGGTTTCTGCGGGCGAACGGTGACGACGGCGGCGTCGCCGGACTTGATGAAGTCCGGGTTCTCCTCGGCGACCTCACCCGACGACGGGTCGATCTTCTGGTTGATCTCCTCAACCGTACAGGCGACCTGCGCCGTGTGGGCGTGGAAGACGGGCGTGTAGCCGGCCGTGATCACGCTGGGGTGCTGCATGACGACGATCTGCGCTTTGAACGTCTCGGCGACGCTCGGCGGATCGTCGGCGGGACCACAGACGTCGCCGCGACGGATGTCGTCCTTACCGATACCGCGGACGTTGAACCCGACGTTGTCGCCGGGCTCGGCCTTGGGCACTTCCTCGTGGTGCATCTCGACCGTCTTCACCTCGCCGCCGACGTCCGACGGCTGGAAGGAGACGTTGTCGCCCGTGTTGAGGATCCCGGTCTCGATACGTCCGACGGGGACGGTCCCGATTCCGGAGATGGTGTACACGTCCTGGATGGGGAGACGCAGCGGTGCGTCCGTCGGCGGCTCCGACTCCGGAAGCTCGTTGAGAGCCTCGAGGAGGGTCGGACCGTCGTACCAGGGGGTGTTCTCGGACTCCTCGGCGACGTTGTCGCCGTCGAACGCCGAGATCGGGATGAACTTCGCGTTGTCGGCCTGGAAACGGACCTGGTTGAGGAGCTCCTTGACCTCCTCGACGACTCCATCGAACTTGGACTCGTCGTGGTCGACGATGTCCATCTTGTTGACCGCGATGATGAGCTCGTTGATACCCAGCGTGCGGGCCAGGAACACGTGCTCTCGGGTCTGGGGCGCGACGCCGTCGTCGGCCGCGACGACGAGCACCGCGTTGTCGGCCTGCGAGGCACCCGTGATCATGTTCTTCACGAAGTCACGGTGGCCCGGGCAGTCAACGATGGTGAAGTAGTACTTGTCCGTGTTGAACTCCTGGTGGGCGATGTCGATCGTGACGCCGCGCTCGCGCTCCTCGGCGAGGTTGTCCATCACGTAGGCGAACTCGAAGCCGCCCTTGCCCTTTTCTTCTGCTTCCTCGCGATGCTGCTCGATTACGTGCTCGGGGACGCTCCCCGTTTCGAAGAGGAGGCGGCCCACGAGCGTACTCTTGCCGTGGTCGACGTGGCCAATAATGGCCAGATTCTGGTGCGGTTTGTCACTCATGGGTAATCGCGCGCTAAGGCGCTCTGTGAGAACGTTTTCGGTTGATTCCACTAAAACGGTTTCGATACAGCCCACAGACTATCCCGCCGCCGTCCGGCGATTCTTGAGACACACACGCACGCGAAACCGACACACGCACGCGCAAAACCGGCACACGGTAGCGAGTCGCCGTCGACTACTGCAGCCGACCGACGTCGCCGAGGACCGCGCTCGCGGTCTCCGGACCGCCGGCACCGAGCCCGGAGATGTTGAGCCGTCCGGCGTGTGAGGTCTCGATCTGGACGATGTTCTGGGTCCCGGACACGGCGAGCGTGCCGTTCTCGGGGACGAGCCGCGGCGCGACTCGGACGGTCTCGCCGGTCGCCTCGCCGATCAATCGGACCGTCCGCCCGTCCTCCGCGGCCAGTCGCAGCGTCGAGCCAGGGACGTCCCTGATCCCCTCGACGTCGGCGTCGTCCAGCGTGAACTCTCGCGCGTCCGCCGGATCCTCGGCCGCACCGAACGAGAGCACGTTCGAGAGGATCACGCATTTCAGCGCCGCGTCGGTCCCGTCCACGTCGAAGGAGGGGTCCGCCTCCGCGACGCCGAGGTCCTGTGCCTCCGCGAGCACGTGTTCGTAGTCGAGCCCCTCCGCGGCCATCCGCGTGAGGATGAAGTTCGCCGTGCCGTTGAGCACGCCTCTGACCGCGGTGACGTGACCGGGCTCGACGTCCTCGACGGTCGACACCGCCGGGATCGCGCCGCCGACCGTCGCCTCGAAGCGCACGTCGCCCTCGCTGTCGGCCGCGAGCGCCTGCACCTCGCCGAACCGCTCCGCGACCGGCCCCTTGTTCGCCAACACGGCGTGCCGATCGCGCTCCAGTGCGGTCCGAACGTGGCTGAATCCGGGCTCCGCGTCGCCCAGCGTCGTCGGCGTCGCCTCGACGAGCGCGTCGTAGCCGGCCGCGAGCGCGTCGTCCGGGTCGTCGTCGCCGACGACATCGACCTCCGCCTTCCGCGTGAGGACGGCCTCGGCGTCCACGCCGTCCGGGTCGACGATGGCGCTCGAGGAGTCCGCGACCGCGACGACCTCGTGGCCGTATTCGCCCGCGAGTTCGACGACGGAACGGCCGACCGCTCCGGCTCCGATCACTGCGAGCTTCATGCCTCGACCCCCGTGAGCGGCTCGATCATGCGGAGCCCCTTCTCGTCGGCGAGCGACCGCACCGCCGACAGCGCCGTCGACGTCTCGCCCGCACGCGCCTCCAGCCGCAGCCGCGCGCTCGATGCCTCCTCGGTTCCCTGGGGTGCCGCGAGCGACACGTCGGCGACGGACGCCGATGCACACTCCTCGATCCGGGTGAGCGTGTCCGAGAGGTCGGTGTCGATGAGATGTCCGAACAGGACGATCGTGAGTTCCTCGGCGTACTCTTCCGTGCCGGCCTGCATCACGTTGACGCCCTCCGCTCGAAGCGCCTCGACGATACCGTCGAACCGGTCGTCGGTCGCCTCGAAGTCGACCTCGACCGGGATCCGACCGCGCGGCGTCTTGTTGCCCCGTTCGTGGTAGATCGACAGGAGATTTCCCCCGTTATCGGCGATCGGTTTCAGCGCTGCGAGCAGCTGTCCCGGCTCGTCGACGAGCTCGAGTCGAACCGTGTGCGTCGACGGGGCCGCCGCGTGGCCACCGTCGGGAGACGCGTCGTCGGGCCGTCCGTCCGGAGACGCGCTTGCCTCGCCGCCGTCGTCGCCATCGGACGTGGCGTCGTCGCTCATGCTGCCACCGTATCGAGCGCGTCCGTGATGGCGATCGATCCGTCTCGACGAACCGCGGTCCGGCACGTTCCTGTTGTCGGCGCGGAGCCGTCGCTTCCTTGCTCCATACCACTACGCCGATCGGGGATCGTGCCCGTCTGCATACACGAAGAAAGTCGCGGCAGGGTGTATAAGCCTTCGGCGTTGGCAGGCGTTGCCTCCCCTGATCGACAGTGAACTGTTGACACGGATCGATCTTCGCGAGATGCCATCGCGCCGATCCCAACCGACGCCTCGAACGGGCCAGTCGATCGTCAGCGACGTGGACCGGTCCCTACGAGACGGAGCGGTGTCCCTGCGCGCCGGAGAGATGTCTCTCCGAGACGGAGCGGTGTCCCTTGCGGGACGGAACAGGACGAAAAAACGAGCCTCGTGTGCGCGGCGTCCGACGTCGTCGACTAGATGTAGTCGATCGACGACGGCAGTTCCAGCTTCATGCCCTTGCGCTCGCGGATCTCCATGATCTTCTCGCGCTGGAGGTTGTCGACGAGCACGCGGAACCCGGCGTTCTCCGTGTTCCAGGAGGCACGCCCCTCGGTCGCGGAGCGGATGTCGGAGGAGAAGCCGATCATCTCCTCGACGGGCGCGATGCCCTCGACGACCATGAGGTCACCCTCCTGGTACATGTCGTCGACGCGGCCACGACGACCCTGGATCTCGCCGGAGGCGGCACCCATGTGCTCGCTCGGCACGTCGATCCGGACGTCCTGGATCGGCTCCAGCAGGCGGACCTCGCCGTCGATCAGCGCGCGGTGGACCGCGTTGCGGACGGCGGGAATGACCTGTGCGGGACCACGGTGGATGGTGTCCTCGTGGAGCTTCGCGTCGTGCAGGCGGAACAGCGACCCCTGGACCGGCTCGGCGGCGAGCGGACCGTCGTCGAGCGCCTCCTGAAGGCCCTCCAGGACGAGTTCCATCGTCTCGTTGAGGTGCTGGATACCCTTCGTGTCGTCGATGAGGATGTTCGTCCGGTGGATGTCCTCGACGTTCTGGGAGGTGTCCTTGTCCATGCCGGCCTCCTGGAGGGCCTCGCGGCGCTCCAGCTCGGGCATGTCCATCGAGACCTCACCGAGCTGGATCGCGTCGACGATCTCCTGGGCCATCGGCTCCACCGTGAGGTAGAACTTGTTGTGGCGGTTCGGCGACTGTCCCTCGACCTCGCGGGACGCCTCCTGTGGCTGTTCGCGGTAGACGACGATCGGTTCGCCGGTGATGACCGGAATACCCTGATTGTCGCGGATCCGCTGGGTGATCACTTCGAGGTGGAGCTCGCCCTGGCCGCTGATGAGGTGCTCGCCCGTGTCCTCGTTGATCTCGATCTGGATCGTCGGGTCCTCCTTGGCGACCTGCTGGAGCGTCTCGATGAGCTTCGGCAGGTCGTCCATGTTCTGGGCCTCGACGGACTTGGTGATGACCGGCTCGGAGATGTGCTCGATCGACTCGAACGGCGTCATCTCGACGGAGGAGACGGTCGATCCCGCGATGGCGTCACGCAGACCGGTGACGGACGCGATGTTACCGGCCGGGACGTGCTCGACCTCCTCACGTTCGCTCCCCATGAACAGGCCGACGCTCTGGATACGGTTCTTGCCCGCGGTGCCCGAGACGTACAGCTCTTGGCCCTTCTCCAGCGTACCGGAGAAGACCCGACCGGTCGCGATCTCGCCGGCGTGCGGGTCCATCGAGATGTCCGTCACCATGAAGACGACCTCGCCGTCCTCGTCGACCAGCCGCATCGTGTCGGCCAGTTCGGACTCGGGGTCACCGCGCCAGATGCGCGGGACACGACGGGGCTGTGCGTCGATGGGGTTCGGGAAGTGCTCACACACCATGTCGAGCACGACGTTCGACAGCGGCGTGCGCTCGTGAAGCTCGTCGCGCTTGTCGGCCTGTTCGAGGTCGATGATGTCGCCGAAGTCCATTCCGGTCCGCTGCATCGACGGCATGGAGACGCCCCACTTGTACAGTGCGGAGCCGAACCCGACCGTCCCGTCCTCGACGGAGACGGTCCAGTCCGTGGGAATGTCGTCCATGTTCTCGGCCATTCCGCGGATGAGCTCGTTGACGTCGGCGATGACGGCCATCAGCCGCTCCTGCATCTCTTGGGGTCCTTCCTGGAGCTCCGAGATGAGGCGGTCGACCTTGTTGATGAACAGCGCCGGCTTCACTCCCTCGCGGAGCGCTTGCCGGAGCACCGTCTCCGTCTGGGGCATCGCGCCCTCGACGGCGTCGACGACCACCAGCGCGCCGTCGACCGCGCGCATCGCGCGAGTGACGTCGCCACCGAAGTCGACGTGGCCGGGCGTGTCGATGAGGTTGATGAGGTGGTTGGTGTCGTCGTACTCGTGGGTCATCGAAACGTTCGCCGCGTCGATGGTGATCCCACGCTCCTGTTCGTCCTCTTTCGTGTCCATCGCGAGCTGCTCGCCCGCGGTGTCCTGTGAGATCATGCCGGCCCCGGCCAGCAGGTTGTCGGAGAGCGTCGTTTTGCCGTGGTCGACGTGGGCGGCGATGGCGATGTTCCGGATGTTCCCCGGCTCGTCCATCAACCGCTCACACTCTTGAACGATCTTCTTGCGTCGGCCCATTATACCGCTTGTTACCGACAGCAGGGTCAAAAGGGTAGTGTTTCTCTCCGGAGCCAACCACGGGATTCACCGTCTATCCTCGGCGTTTTCGTGTGGATCGGTCGCACGACCCGTTCGCGAATTCATCGCACGACTCGTTCGTGGCTCGGTCGCACGACTCATCAGATGACCGTCCGATCCACCGGAGGATTCACACGTTATCGTGTGGTATCACTACACATGGACGACACCGAGCAGGCGGTCGCTCGGCGACGATTGATCGAGCGGCTTCGCCGACGTACCGACGTCAGCGATCGGACGCTGGCCGCGCTCGAATCGGTGCCACGCCACGAGTTCGTCCCCGACCGCCTGCGGTCGGCGGCGTACGCGGACCGACCGCTTCCGATCGGACACGATCAGACGATCAGCGCGCCGCACATGGTCGCGATCATGACCGATCTGCTCGACGTCGACGAGGGCGATCGCGTCCTGGAGATCGGCACCGGCTGCGGCTACCACGCCGCGGTCGTCTCCGAGGTCGTGGGTCCGGAGACCGTGTACAGCGTCGAATACGTCCCGGAACTGGCGGCGGACGCACGACGCCGGTTCGATCGACTCGGCTACGACGTGAGCGTTCACGTCGGCGACGGCCGAGAGGGACTTCCCTCGGAAGCGCCGTTCGACGCCACCTATCTCACCTGTGCGGCGGCCGACGGCGTCCCGGATCCGCTGCTCGCGGACACCTGCGTCGGCGGCCGGATCGTCGCACCGATCGGTGGCGGACGCTCACAGCGACTCGTTCGGCTGACCGTTCGGGAGGGCGGCGACGTCGACCGCGAGGACCACGGCGGCGTCCGGTTCGTCCCGTTGCAGTGATCGCGCTCCGGCAGCGATCGTTCACCGACCGCGCCCGCGGTCGCCCGACGTCGGCGGTCAGTCGGCGAAGTCGGTGGGCGACCGAGCGTGCAGTTTTAAAGGAACCAGCGCCGAGAGCGGGTATGGACGAAGCGGCGCTGCGCGCGGACATGATCGAGGGGCTCGAGCACCGAATCGGCGAGCCGCTCGGCGCGTCCGTGTTGACCGCGCTCCAGCGGGTGCCCCGCGGGACGTTCGTCGACGACGACCCCTATGCGGACCGCGCCAGCGACGAGGTCGGAACGCGGGCGCTCGCGCCGGCGACGGTGGCGCGCATGCTCACCGCGCTCGCGGCCGACGAGGGCGACGAGATACTGATCGTCGGTGTCGGGATCGGCTACACCGCCGCGATGCTCGCCGAGATCGCCGGGGCGCGGCACGTTCACGCGATCGACATCGATCGTCGCGCGGTCCACGCCGCGAGATCGAACCTCTCCGAGGCGGGCTACGACGCCGTGCTCGTCGACCGCCGCGACGGCGCTCACGGGCTCCCGGAGTACGCCCCGTACGACCGGATACTGCTCGAGGCGGCGGTCGTCGAGCCGCCGCGCGCTCTCCGCGAGCAGCTCGCAGCCGACGGCCGGCTCGTCTATCCGAAGGGGACGGCGGTCCAGACGATCGCCGCGATCGAGCCGGAGCGAGAGAACGTGCCGGTCGGGGACGGCGAGACGGAGGGGCCCGTTTCCGAGCGGGCCGACGACGTTCCCGCTGACGGAGTGCCGGCTGACGGCGTTCTTGCTGACGACGTACCGGCGGACGACGTACCGGCAGACAACGTTCTTGCTGACGACGTGCCGGCCGCTCCACGAGGGTTCCGAACCGTTGAGACGGCCGGTCCTGCCCGGCTCAAGCCGATGCTCGTCGACGGCGAACAGGCCGGCGTCGAGCGCAACCGGACCCGCCGCGAGGACGCGGAGTTCGCCGAGCAGGGGTACTTCGCGAAGCACGGCTGGGAACAGGAGTGGATCGACTGGGACGACCGACTGTCGCGCTAGGCCCGACGGTCGCCAGCCCGTCACCGTCACTCGGCGACGACCAACACCGCCGTGTTCTCCCGCTCGTCGACGTAGTCGCTTCCCGCGGGCGGTTTGATGTCGATCGTGAGCGTGCCGTCGGGCTGGTTCGGCCCCAGTTCGGGTGCGACGTTCATCGTTGCGATCCCGTTCTCGTCGGTCGTCGCGGTGGCGACTCCGTCGATCCGGGCGGAGCCGCCACGGAGGATCACGGTCGCGTCCGCGACCCGAGTCCCGTCCGGATCGACGACGGCCACGTCGATCGACTGGCCGCCGGGCGTCGTCACCTCCGGCTGTGGCTGTGCGTCCAGTTCAGTCGCCGCGAGTCCATCGATGCTGCCGACCATCCCCATCATCACGCTGAGGCTGGCGACGCCGACGACCAAGGCGATCACGAGTCTGACCGGAAGCCCTTCGATCGCGCGGCGGTCCCTGCGGAACGCTCCGACCGCTCGACCGACCGTCTCCGAGTGCTGATCCGTCATGTGGCCCGATGGCCGCGGTATCCGTTATAAAGGGTCGGACGGAGCGGCGACCCGACGTCCCGTCCTTTTTGAGCCATCTCGAAACGTCCGACCACTTTTAACTCATGCCGAGGCCAGTCGCCCCATGCACGTGCTGGGCCGCGAGGTGGGAGCGAGTACCGGACGCGAACGCGGTCCGAGCGACGAACGCGAGACGGGGTCGGGGAGGTCACGGGAGGGGACCGTTCGGCTCGGATCGTTTCTCGCCCGCGACGGCAGCGCCGGAGCGACGGTCGGGCTCGACGTCGACGGGCCACACGCGGGCGTCGTGGTCGGAAAACGCGGGACCGGGAAGTCGTACACGCTCGGGGTCGTGGCCGAGGGACTCGCGGACGCGGCGGGGGTCGCACCCGTCGTCGTCGACCCGATGGGCGTGTTCGGCGGGCTGGAGGCGACGGGTGGGCACACGATCGATCCCGTCGTCCGTCCCGCGTCCGTCCCGCCGTCGGCGTGGCCGGAGCTGGTCGGTCTCGACCCGGAACGCGGGGCCGGAAGCCTGCTGTGGCGCGTCGTCGCCGATGCCGTTGACGGGACAGGGGTCGCCGGAACGGACTCTGACGGGACGGAGCCGACCGACTGTGCCTCCCCCTCCATCGCGATGCTCCGAGAGGCGGTCGAGCGAGCGGACGCCGCGCCCGCGGCCCGGCGCGCCGCGATCAATCACCTGGAGTTGGCGTCGTCGTGGGGCGTCTTCGACGCGGACGCGCCGCGCGTCTCCGCGCTGGTCGGCGACGGGGACCCGGTCGTGCTCGATCTCTCGGGCGCGCCGGAGACGGCCGCCGCGGCCGTGGTCAGGGCGGTCGCACGCGGCCTGTACGACGCACGGATCGCGGACGAGATCGACCGGCTTCCGTGGCTCCTGATAGACGAGGCGCACGCCTTCTTCGGTGGGATCGCTGACCCCGCGCTCCGAACGCTTCTGACACGGGGACGCGCGCCGGGCGTTTCGCTCGTCTGTGCGACCCAGCGTCCGGGCGTCCTCCCGCCGGTCGCGATCTCCCAGTCGGACCTCCTCGTCGCGCACCGGCTCACCGCCGAGCGCGACGTCGAACGGCTGGCCGACGCGGAGGCGACGTATCTCGCTGGCGACCTCGCCTCCCGACTCCCGACGGGAACGGGCGAGGCGCTCGTCGTCGACGACGCGACGGAGACGGCACACACGGTGCGAGTACGCGAACGACGGACCCCACACGGCGGCGGAAGCCCCCGAGCGAGCGAGACGGTCGCGGCACGGCGGCTCGGAGAGTCGACGCTCGGTGAGTCGACGCTCGGTGAGTCGACGCTCGGTGACGGTGGATCGACCGGCGGATCGATCGACTAACTACCGGACGGGGCACGGACCCTCCCTCTCGGCGATCCGAACACCCAACACGATCGCCGATGAGTGGCACGTATGGAACGGACGCCCGCCGGGTTCCTGCTCGTCGCGCTCGGCGGCTTCGTCGGTGCGGTCTCGCGTCACGGGGTCGACGTCGCGGTCGGTGACCTCACGGGGATCGGCACCCTCGTCGTGAACGTCGGCGGCTCGTTCGCGCTCGGGGTGCTGGTGACGCGTGCCGCGAGCCGTCGAACGCGACTGTTCGTCGGAACCGGTGCGCTCTCCTCGTTCACCACGTACAGCACGTTCGCGGGTGACGCGATCGCCTTGGGAACGACCGTCGGGACCGCCTACGTCATCGCCAGCTACGCCGTCGGCCTCGCGGCCGCGGTCGTCGGCCTCGCGGTCGGGAGGCGACTGTGACGGAGCCGCTGCTCGCGACCATGCTCGTCGGCGTCGGGGGCGCACTCGGCGCGTCGGCCCGACACGCAGTCGGGCTGGCGATCGACGGCCGGGAGTCCGTCGTCGTCGTCAACGCCGCAGGGAGCCTCGTCCTCGGTGGCGTGCTTGCGGCACCGCTCGGCTCGGCGGTGACGCTGGCCGTCGCGGTCGGGTTCTGTGGCGCGTTCACGACGTTCTCGTCGTTCGCGGTCGAGACCGTGACGACCGCGGACGGCGGTGAGATCGGGGTCGCGAGCGGATTCGCGGTCACGAACCTCGTCGCGGCGGTCCTCGCGCTGCTCGCCGGGTCCGGGATCGTCGCCGCGATCGTCTGACCCGCGGCGAACGACAGCTACAGGGGACCACGGTCCGTATCGAAGCGCGTGACTCAGGACGACACGCGATCGGACGGGGCGACGAGCGCCGATCGTGCGAGCGACGGGGACGGGGGCACCGACGATGCGGGAGCCGCGGTCGATGTCGACTCGGATGCGACCGGCGACGCCGCAGACGTTCCCGAAGACGTCGAATTCGGCGATCTCACGCTGCCACAGCGGGTGTTCGTCGCCGCAGTCCAGAACCCCACGCGCGGCGTCGTGATCGTCGCGCTGTTCGCGTTCGCCTTCTCGTTTTACGTCGCGTTCTGGATGGTGTTTCCGCGGGTCGCCGCCTTCCTCTCCGGGACCGCGGTCGTGCTCGCGCTGATGGCTCTTGGGATCTACTACCTGGTGAAACGGCTGTTCTGACCGATTCGGCGTGGTCGTTCACCGCTTCCGGGCCCGGCAGTCCTTGCCGTAACTGACAGTTATAGAAGTCTAAAGATATATGCACAGTATACATGACACGTGGGTTCAGCACCCGGAGTCTCCACGCCGGAGCCGAGCCGGATCCGGCGACCGGGGCGCGCGCGACGCCGATCCACCAGACGACGTCGTTCGTTTTCGAGGACGCCGACACGACCGCGGAGATGTACGCGCTCCGCGCGGACGGTTACATCTACTCCCGGCTCTCCAATCCGACGGTCAACGCCTTGGAGGACCGGATCGCCGACCTCGAAGGCGGTTCCGGTGCGGTCGCCACGGGTTCGGGTATGGCCGCGTTCGACACGATTACCACCGTGCTCGCGAGCGCGGGCGACAACGTCGTCGCCAGCTCCGAGATGTACGGCGGCACGTCCGCGTACCTCACGACCATCGCGAACCGCCGCGGGATCGAGGCCCGGCTCGTCGACACGCTGGACTACGAGGGGTACGAGGCGGCGATGAACGAGGACACGGCCTTCGTCCACGTCGAGACGATCGCGAACCCCTCGCTCGTGACGCCCGACCTCGAGCGGCTCGCGGAGATCGCCCACGATCACGCGGTCCCGCTCGTCGTCGACAACACGTTCGCGACGCCGTACCTCTGTCGACCGTTCGAGCACGGTGCCGATATCGTCTGGGAGTCGACGACGAAGTGGATCACCGGCAACGGGACCACGGTCGGCGGGGTCGTCGTCGACGGCGGGCAGTTCCCGTGGGACCACCCGGACGCCGACTACGACGAGCTCTCCGGTCGATCGCCGGCGTATCCGATCGATTTCGTCGAGCAGTTCGGCGACGCCGCGTTCGCCAACGTCGCTCGTCAGCGCGGCGTCCGCCCGACCGGGGGCCAACAGTCCCCGTTCGACGCCTGGCAGACGATACAGGGGCTCAACACGCTCTCGCTTCGGATGGACCGACACTGTGAGAACGCGCGTGCCGTCGCCGAGTTCCTCCGCGACGACGACCGCGTCGGATGGGTAACCTATCCCGGCTTCGAGGACCACCCGACCCACGAGGCGGCGAGCGAGTACCTCGACGGATACGGTGGCATGGTCACGTTCGGCGTCGACGGGGGCTACGAGGCGGCCAAAACGCTGTGTGAATCGGTCGATCTGACGAGCTTCCTCGCGAACGTCGGCGACGCGAAGACGCTCGTCATCCACCCCGCGTCGACGACTCACGCACAGATGTCGGAGATCGAACAGCACGCGGCCGGCGTGTTCCCGGACATGCTCCGGCTCTCCGTCGGCATCGAGGATCCCGAGGACGTCATCGCCGACCTGGACGCGGGGCTCGCTGCGGGCGAGCGGGCGGTCACGGAGCGTGAGCAGGAATGAGCACGACGGCAACGGATCGTGGCGTCGCTTCGCTCGGCGAGTTCACGTTCGAGTGCGGTCAGTCGATACCGGAGTTGGAGGTCGCCTACGAGACGTACGGCGAGTTCGACGGTGACAACACGGTGTTGGTCTGTCACGCGCTCACCGGCAGCCAGAACGTCGCACGAACGCCCGATCCGGTTGGCGGGGCGTCCGGCGGCGCGGACGCCGACTCGACGGACGCCGACTCGACGGATGGCGACTCGACGGACGACGCCGCCGTAATCGGACAGGCGGGGCAGGCCCGCGCGTGGTGGGACGACGTGGTCGGTCCGGGAAAGGCGATCGACACCACCGAGTACTACGTCGTCTGCGCGAACGTTCCCGGCTCCTGTTACGGTACCTCGGGGCCACCCAGCAAGCGACCCGTCGACCTCGATCTCCCGGAGGAGCCGGACCACGACCGCTGGGGGACCGCGTTCCCGCCCGTACAGGTGGAAGACTGGACCCGCGCGCAGCGCCGGCTCCTCGATCACCTCGGCGTCGGTCGGCTCCGAGCCGTCGTCGGCGGGAGCGTCGGCGGGATGAACGCCTTGGAGTGGGCGAAGCGCTACCCGGACGACGTGGACCGACTCCTGGTCATCGCCGCCGCCGCGCGGCTCGGTGCGCAGTGTCTCTCGCTTGATGCGATCGCCCGCCGCGCGATCCGTGCGGACCCGAACTGGGACGGCGGCAACTACTACGCGGACGGTCACCCGAAACCCGATCAGGGACTCGCGATCGCTCGACAGATCGGTCACGTGATGTACCTCTCGAAGGCGTCGATGGAGCGGAAGTTCGGCCGCAGATCCGCCGGTCGCGACTCGCTGAGCCGCGAGGAGGGCGGGTTGGGGTTGGAGACGGATCCCGCGGCAACCTTCTTCCCGTACCGCGAGGTCGAGTCGTACCTCGACTACCAGGCCGACGGGTTCTCCGACCGGTTCGACGCGAACAGCTACCTCTACCTCACGCGCGCGATGGACGAGTACGACCTCGCCGCGGGATACACGACCGACGCCGACGCGGTCGCCGCTTTCGAGGGCGAGACGCTACTCGTGAGCTTCACCGGTGACTGGCACTTCACGGTCGAACAGTCCGAGTCGCTCGCGACCGCGTTCCGCGACCGCGACGTCCCCGTCGCTCACCACGTCATCGACTCCGATCACGGTCACGACGCGTTCCTCGTCGAACCCGAGCGCGTCGGCCCCCCGATCCGCGACTTCCTCGTCGACGGCGTCGACGGCCGATCGGTCACCGACGGCGGTGGGGGCGGGGGCGACGACGGCTCGGCCCGCCCGGACTCCGACCACGCGCCCGTCCACGCGAGCCTGTTTAGCGGGTGAACCGCCTCGGGGTTCACCGGATAGACGCCGTCAGGGAGAGACGACTACGACCCGTCGCGCTCGTTCGCTTCTCGGCGTCTCGCGGCTCCTCGGCTGCGCGGGGTCAGTCCTCGACCGGAAGCAGTCCCGCGTCGCGGAGGTCGGCGTCGAGGCTCCCGTCGCCGTGCTCGGCGTACGCCTCCGGGGTGTACGTCTTGATCTCCAGTGCGTGGACCGATCGCGTCATGTGGTCGCCGACGGCGTCGTACACGCGCTGGTGTTGGTCGACGAGCGACTCGCCCTCGAACGCGGGCGAGACGACGAACGCCGCGAAGTGGGCGTCCTCGTCCTCGTCGTCGTGGATTCGCGGGGTGACGACGCGTGCGACGGCGTCCGGGATCCCGTCCTCGATCAGCTCCTCGACGGCTGCCGGCTGGATGGTCATGTCCGACCTATCGACCCGCGCGCGCAAAAACGGACCGCAACCGACGTTCGGCTCGACACACCACAACCGATTTTTCGACGCGACACGCAGCGGGGGTCGTGACGGACCGTCGTCCAACGCTCGACCCCGACGCGGCCCGCGAGCACCTGCTCGACGCGCACGGCGACCTCGTCGCGACGACCCTCGACTGCGCGGCCGCCGTCGCAGCCGACTTCGAGGACGTGGTCGGCGGCGACCCGGCGACGCGTGAGTCCCGCGCCGTCAGGTCCGCGCTTCGAGCCACGCTCGATCGAGCGGGTGTGCTCGACGAGTTCGCGGCCGCTCTGTCGGACCTCGTCGACGCCGCGGGCGGAGTGCTGTCCGTCTCACCCGTTCCGGCACCGCCGTACGTCGCGATCACCGCCGACGGTCCGGTGTTGCGTGCGACGGTGGACGAGCAGCGGCTGGTCGCCAGGATCGCGGTGTACGAGGTCGTCGACGGCGCGTTCGTCTGGCGGGACCCGTCGCCGGAGACAGCGGTTCGAGTCGAGATACGGGAGTGACGGCGGTCGATCGGAGGCGGATCGCCCGTCGAACGGCCCACGACCGCAGCCGTGTCCCGTCGGATCGTCGATTCGGACGGGCGTGTCTCGATCGAGTTCGGGGGCGAGTCGCGACTGGAGAGCGGTGAGCTGTTTATAAATATCGGGTGGACCCGTCCTCGTCACTCCCCCCAGTCCGGGTTCGGTCGCGCGGGCGAGAACACGTCGAACCCCTCGACCGGGTCCTCGCCGTCGTTGACGGCGGCGTGTGGCTCCCCGCCGGGGATCACGAACGTGTCGCCCTCGCCGACCGCGATCTCCTCGCCGTCGACGACGAACGTGAGGGTCCCTCGGGTGACCGTTCCGATCTGCTCGTGCGGGTGGTCGTGTTCGGGAACCTCCGCGCCCGGTTCGATAGTGAACCGCTGGATGCTCGCGTTCTCGCCCGCCGCACCCTGCGTGAGGTGGACGCCTTCGACGGCTTCGACCGGATCGACGTCGGTCTGGGAGGTGATCTCCATGCCGGGGACGGCGACGCGCGAACACTTAAAAACCTCGGCGGAGGCGCGGGCTCGTGCCCTTCGCCGACCGCGGCGTTCCGCGACGGCCGCTCGCATCGCCCGGCTTAAGAGGCGCGGGGCCCCACCTGCACGCAATGAGTCTCGCCATCGACGCGCCGACCCCGACGGCACCCGACTGCGCCGCGGACGGGACGTGGCTCGCCTGTATCGAGTGCGGGGAGACGTTCGCCCCCTTCGCGGGCGTTCGCTACACCTGTGACGACTGCGACGGCCTGCTGGAGGTCCGCTACGACGACCCGCCGACGTTCGAGGAGTTCGGATCCGGCGCGTCGACGGCGGGCCCGGACCGGGGGGTCTGGCGCTACCGCGAGGGACTCCCCTTCGATCTGGGCGTCACGCTCCCGGAGGGCGACACGCCGCTCCACCGCGTCCCGCGGATCGAGGAGTCGGTCGGCGTCGACGCGCTCCGGATCAAACACGAGGGGATGAACCCCACCGGCTCGTTTAAGGACCGCGGGATGACCGTCGGCGTTCGCGTCGCCGAGGAGCTCGGCGTCGGCGCGCTCGCGTGCGCCTCGACGGGCAACACGAGCGCGGCGCTGGCGGCGTACGGCGGTCGCGCCGGGCTCGAAACGCTCGTCCTCCTGCCGGAGGGGAAGGTCGCGGCCGGCAAGATCGCACAGGCGAGTCTCCACGGCGCGCGCATCCTTGAGGTCGACGGCAACTTCGACGCCTGTCTCGACATCGTTCAGGCGCTCGCCGCCCGCGGCGAGGCCTACCTGCTCAACTCCTTGAACCCGTTCCGGCTGGAGGGACAGAAGACGATCGGCTTCGAGATCTTAGAGGAGTTCCACGCCGACCACGGCACCTACCCCGACCGGATCGTTCTGCCGGTCGGCAACGCCGGCAACACCTCCGCACTTTATAAGGGATTCCGAGAGCTCGTCCAGTCGGGCGCGCTCGCGGTCGAGGACGTCCCCAAGCTGACGGGCGTACAGGCGGCGGGTGCCGCGCCGATGGTCGAGGCGATAGAGACGGGCGCGGACGAGGTCCGCCGTTGGGAGGACGTCGAGACGCGCGCGACCGCGATCCGCATCGGTAACCCCGTCAACGCGCCGAAGGCGATCCCCGGCATCCGGAACACCGGCGGCACCGCCGTCGCCGTCGAGGACGAGGAGATCACGGTTGCCCAGCGCGACCTCGCCGAGGAGGGCGTCGGCGTCGAGCCGGCCTCCGCCGCGAGTCTGGCGGGCCTTCGAAAGCTCCGCCGGCAGGGCGTCGTCGACGACGACGAGCGAGTCGTCTGCCTGACGACGGGACATCTCCTGAAGGACCCCGACGCCGCTTACGAGGCCGGCGGCGACCCCGAACCCGTCCCGAACGACGTCGACGCCGTCGTCGAGCACCTGGCGGAGTAGGACGCAGGCGGGGGACGAGGCGATCTCAGAGCCCCCAGCCGGGTCGCATCGCCTCGAACTGGTCGGGGTCGTGCCCGTACACGACCTCGGCGTCGTGGCGGCGCTCGATCGATTCGAGTCGTCTGAGGCTCTCGAACCACTCCGTTTTCCCCCACAGGAGCGACCCGCCGAGCGGAACCTCGCTCTCGTAGTTCTCCGCCATGTACACCTGATCGCCGGTGAACACGATCGTCCCCTCGTCGTCGAGATGGATCACTGAGCCGGTGAGTCCTGGCGTGTGGCCGGGAAACCGGACGAACTCCACGTCCTCGAAGCGTTCCTCGCGGTCTCGGTGAAGAATCCGCCAGTTCAGGTCGTGATCGAAGTCGTCGAGGACGTATCCGCTGGCTCCGTCCCTGACCTTCGCGTCGTAGTACGCGAACTTCAGCTCCCGCTCGTGGACGTACACGGGCGTGTCGGTCCCGTCGAAGACCTCCAGTCCGCCGGCGTGGTCGATGTGGAGGTGGCTCTGGAACACGGCGTCGATGTCGTCGACGTCGTAGCCCGCCGCGTCGAGGTCGTCCACGAGCCGGTGTTCGTGGGCGTCGTGCGGGTCGAACGCCTCGACGAACTCCGCTGGCCAGTGGCCCGCCGCCGCCTCGTGGTGGGAGCCCGTGTCCCAGAGGATCGTCGCTTCCGGATGGTCGATGACGAGACACCACACGGGAATCTCCCCGTAGTCGACGTCCGGGTTCGGATCCTCGCGCGTCCCGAGGACGTGTCCCTCCATCATGTAGTTCATGTCGCAGTACAGGCCGCCGCGGTCGATGACGTGGATCTCGGCGTCAACCATCTCTCTCCGGATCGGTCACGCTTCGGGATAAAGCTCGGTCCGGGAGCGGGCACGGAACCGCGCGTATCCGGGAAACCGCCGACGGTTGCGCGGACCGGCGGTGGGTCAGTTCCCGGTCCAACGCAGGATCGCGAGCGTCCCCTCGTACAACACGATCATCGTGAGCGTGACGATGATCGGGGCCATCCCGGTCGGATCCGGGCTGAAGAGGAACGCGATCCCGAGGAACGCCCCCCAGAAGATGAGACGTTTGTCCTCCAGCCACTGTCGGGTGACGAGGTTCATCATGATCGCGAGCATGATGAAAAGCGGGATCTGGAACACGATCGCCATGAACGCGAGCATGACGACGATGAGGTTGAACGTCTCCGCGAGCCCGAACGCGATCACGGCGGCGTCGGCGGTGTAGGTGGTGAAATACGAGAATATCGCGGGCAACACGAGGAAGTGCGCGAACGCGACGCCGATCGTCCCGAGCACGAGGCTGGTCGGCACCGCGGCGAGGTAGTAGCGCCGCTCGCTGTCGTACAGACCCGGTTTCATGAACCGGTACGTCTGGTAGACGAACGCCGGGAGCCCGACGACGACGCCGGCGATTCCCGCGACCTTCAACCGCGTCAGCGGAAGTTCGAGGGGGCCGTACAGCCGCGGCCGGTTCTCCATCGGTGCCGGGATGTGGTAGTCCCAGAAGTAGTTGATCATCACCGTCGACTCCGTCACCGCGACGAGCGTCGCGAGACCGCCGAAGAGGAACACGACCGCCAGCCGGCGCATCATCTCCTCGATGTGCTCCGCGAGCGGCATCTCCTCGTCGGTCTCGGGGCCGTCTATGCCGCCGATCCCGTCATCGAGATCGACGCCTCCGTCGTCGTCGTCACCGTCGTCGTCGTCACCGCCCTCGTCGTCTCCGTCGTCGTCGTCACCGCCCTCGTCGTCTCCGTCGTCGTCGTCACCGCCCTCGTCGTCTCCGTCGTCGTCGTCACCGCCCTCGTCGTCGTCACCGTCGTCGCCACCGTCGTCGTCCGTATCAGCCTCCGCTGCCTCGCTGTCGTCTGTCGGGTCGTCCGCGTCGGGGACGTAGAACAGTCCGTCCGCTTCGTCCTCGTCCTCGCCGGTCCCGTCCGCGGATGATTCCGCCTGCTCCTCGTCGTCGCCGTCGATGCTGTCGCCCGCAACGTTCCTCGCGTCTCCATCGGTCGATTCGTCGTCGGGGACCGCCCCGTCCTCGTCGCCCGTCTCCGAGGGTGTCTCGGGACCCGATGGCTCGTCACGCGACCGATCGGAATCGTCCATTCAGTTCTTCTACGCCGCCGGGTGATTATAGGCCTTTTCGGATGGCGCTGTCGACGCGGCGGGACGAGTCGTCCGTTTCCAGTCATCGATCGCCGTTCGACGGAGGGTCGATGTCGAGCGCGGTCGAAAAGGTTGATAACGGCGACGGACTTCGGAGTCGATATGGCGAGTGCCCTCGACGAGGATACCCAACAGTCGCTCGCGGCCGGCCGCGAGTCGGTGAAGGCCGTCCTTCGGTCGATCCAGAAGGACCTTCAGAAGGTCTTCATCGTCTTTATGTTGGGGTTTCTCGGAACGTTCTGGGCCCTCCGGATCTACGTGTGGGACTTCCTCAAGCGCGTCACCGAGGCGAACATGACGCCGGAAGTTGCGGAGCGGACCGAGATCATCGCGCAGACCCCCTTCGAGGTTATCCTCCTGCAAGCGAAGATCGGGCTGATAATCGGCGGGATCGTCGCGCTCCCGCCGCTGATCTACTTCGCCCGTGACGAGCTTCGCGACCGCGGGATGTGGCCGGACTCTCCCGTCGCCCGGTGGAAGCTCGTGGTGATCGGGCTGCTCGCGGTCGGGCTGTTCTCCGTCGGCGTCGCCTACGGGATCTACGCGTTCTTCCCGATCATGTTCTCGTTTTTAGCTGGGTTCGGGCTGGAGGCTGGCCTCCAGCCGACGTACTCCATCGTGATGTGGACGGAGTTCATCGTCTTCCTCTCGCTGTCGTTCGGCCTCGCCGGACAGATGCCGCTTCTGATCACCGGCCTCTCGTACTCGGGTATCGTCCAGTACGAGACGTTCCGTGACAAGTGGCGATATGCGGTCGTCGCCATCTTCGTGTTCGGCGCGCTGTTCTCGCCGCCGGACCCGTTCACACAGCTGATGTGGGCGTTTCCGCTGGTCGCGCTGTACGGGTTCAGCCTCTATCTGGCGAAGCTCGTCGTCACCGCTCAGCGGAGCTCCGACCGGATCGACGTGTTCGACGCGATACGGAACCACTGGAACGTCGTCGCCGGGGCGGGGGTGCTCGGCGGCGGCCTCGTGTACGCCTTCTACGAGTACGGCGGTCGAACCGGCGTGAACGACCTCCTTCGGTGGGCCGGGAGCGACTGGCGGTTTCTCCCGCCCGGCGGGGGGCTCGGTCTCGACCCGATCACGGCCGCGGCGCTGTACGCAGTCGGCTGGGCGGGTGCGTTCGCGTTCGTCGCGACTCTCTGGGCCGTGTACGTCGATCTCGACACGACGAGCGCGGGCTACCAGTACGGCGATCCGGCCGCCATCGACGTCGGCGAACTCGACGCCGCGGGCGTGCAGGCGGCCCCCGACGAGCCGTTCGTCGAGATGACCGAAGCGGAGTCGCTCGCGCTCGCACAGGCGGCACTCGACGACGACGACCCTGAAAAGGGACAGGCGATACTCGACCGCTTCGACGCGGTCGCGGACGAACGCGAGGCGGACGATGACGACGGATCCGACGGCGACGCCGCGTCCGACGGCATCACCAACAGCGTCGGTGACCGGACCTCTCGAGCGAGTTCGACGTTCCTCTCGGAGCTCACCGACGGCGAGGACGCCGAGGACGACATCGGCGGGTACTACAAGGACCTCCGATTCATCTTCGACTCGCTTCGTTCGCGCTCGTTCCGGATCGTCGCCGTCTTCGGCGGCGTGATGGCGGCCGTGTTCACGTGGCTGTATCTCGGTGGCCTCCGGACGATCGTCTCCGACCTCGAGTCGCGCGTTCCCGCCGAGATCGACGGCGGTATCAGCGTCATCACGCTCCACCCGGTCGAGGCGTTGATCTTCATGGTGAAGGTGTCCGTCCTGTTCGGGCTGATCGCGGTCTTCCCGGTCCTCCTGTACTACGCATGGCCCGCACTCCGCGAGCGCGGATTCGTCGCCGGACGGATCCGACAGGTGTACGTCTGGGCCGGCTCGCTGTTTGCCGGCCTCGTCGGCGGCTTCGCGCTCGGATACTCCTACATCGCTCCCGGGATCATCGGCTGGCTCGTGACCGACGCCGCGGACGCCCATATGATCATCACGTATCAGGTGAGCGACTTCCTCTGGCTCGTCATCTTCACCACGATCGGGATCGGGTTCCTTGCTGACGTGCCCGTCCTGATGGTGCTTTTGAACAAGGCGGGCGTCCCGTACGGCGCGTTCCGGGGACGCTGGCGGGAGGTCACCGTCGGCGTGCTGCTGTTCGCCGCCGTCTTCACTCCGGCGGACGTTATCACGATGTTCCTGATGACCGTCCCGCTCATGTTCGCGTACGGCGTCGGGCTCGGCGTGTTGTTCCTCGTCACCTTCGGCGGCAAGCGGAACCTCTCACCGCCGGCGGCGATCGTCGACCGGTAGCGTTTCGCTCCGACCTCGCGACGCGATACGGCAGTGCGATTCTGCACGCACAACGGAACTGCCCACTACTCCGTCGGCTCAGCGTCGTCGCTCCGGCGGTCCAACAGCTCGGTGACCACCGAGTCGACGTCGGTGCGCTTCTCGCCGACGATCGCTCCAAGGAGCGCGCCGAGCCCCGCGCCCGTGCTGGCCGCGTTCCGGCTGATCAGCCCGCCCGCTGCACCGCCGATCGCACCGCCGATGGCCGCGTATCGTGCACGCCCGAGCGCACGAACTATCCGTCCCTGAATCGTCGTCTGGACCGAACCGATCGTTTTGTCTTCCATACCATCATGTCCGACGCGAAGGGACATAAATCCGATGCCGATCGAACCGACGACGCCGGGATAGCTATTTGGGCTGCGCACACGGAGTAAAACGCGTGCAACTCGTGAGCGTGGCAGCGATCGCGGAGAACCGAGTGATCGGTGACGACGGGACGGTCCCGTGGCCGGATATCCCCGAGGACGTCCGGCAGTATCGCGAGCGCGTCGCGAACGCTCCCGTGATACTCGGCCGCCGGACCTTCGAGGCGATGCGCGGCGATCTCCCGGGATCCCGGCAGATAGTCGTCAGTCGGAGCGTCGAGACGGTGTCCGATCCATCCGCCGTCGTCGCGGCCGACGCCGAGAACGCACTGGCGTACGCCCGGGAGTTCGCTCCCGACGACGTCGTCTACGTGCTCGGCGGCGGTGCGATATACGACCTGTTCTTACCGTTCGTCGATCGAATGGTTCTCAGTCACGTTCACGGACGATACGAGGGCGACACTCGCTATCCGGCGTGGAACGACACGGAATGGGAGATCGTCTCGGAGACACCGTACGACGGGTTCACGCTGCGGGAATGGGTACGGACCGATAGCGCTCGGACCGAGCGATAGCCGTCCGTGAGCGGTCCCACGCGCTACAGACCGAACAGTCCGCGGAGCTCCTCGACGACCGATTCGGTCTTCGCGGACGGGTTCTCGTCGACCGCGACCGGATCGCGGCCGTCGTACGTCTCGTGGACCATCGCGACACCTTCCGCGAGCGTATCGAGCCCGTATCCTCCCTCGAGCACGTATGCGACGCTCGCGTCGACGCTCTCGGCGATCGTCCGGATCCGGTCGGTCATCAGTGCGTACCCCTCCGAGGAGACGCGCATCCGGGAGATCGGGTCGTGTCGATGCGCGTCGAAGCCGGCGGAGACGATCACCAATCCGGGGTCGAACCGGTCGAGTACGGGCGCGAGCGCCTCGTCGATGCAGTGGAGGTAGTCGGCGTCGCCGGCACCCGCGGCGATCGGCGCGTTCAGCGTCGCCAGTTCGCCGTCTCCGGTCCCCGTCTCCTCGATGTCGCCCGTGTCGGGATACAGCCCGTCCTCGTGGACCGACGCGTAGAGGACGTCACCCCGGTCGTAGAACACGTCCTGTGTGCCGTTTCCGTGGTGTACGTCCCAGTCGAAGATCGCGACGCGGTCCGCCAGCCCCTCGTCGAGGACGGTCTGGGCGGCGACCGCGGCGTTGTTGAAGAAGCAAAAGCCCATGGCGTCGTCAGTCACCGCGTGATGGCCCGGCGGGCGACCGAGCGCGAACGGCGTCTCTCGTCCGTTCGACCCGGACAGCGCCGTCGTTGCCGCCCACTGCGCTAGCCCGGCCGAGGCGAGCGCGGCGTCCCACGTCTCCACGCCCGCGACCGTGTCGGGGTCCCAGTTGCCCCCGCCGTCCTCACAGAACATCTCGAACTCGTCGACGTAGTCGTCGTCGTGGACGGCCGTCACTGCGGCGCGGCTCGCGGCGTCGGCGTCGACGTACTCGACGCCGTGTCGCTTCGCGAGCCCGCGACGGATGGCCCGAAGCCGGTCCGCACTCTCGGGATGGCGTTCCCCCGTATCGTGTGCGAGACACTGCTCGCTGTAGCCGAAGCGCATCTACTCGAACAACGCGAAGTACGTCTCGATGTCCTCGGCCTGTACGGTTCGGCGGTCGGCGTGTCGCGCGAGCGTCGCCGCCGCGCCCGCGACGTTGTCGGCATAATCCTCGAGTACGTCGGCCAACGCGATCCGCGCGTCGACGCCGACCCGATATCGGTCGCCGATCCGGAGTCGAGCGATCCGGTCGATCGGGGCGACCGGGAGGGTGAGCTGATCGCGGTCGATCACCTGTTCGACGCCGAAGTCCGACGCCATCAGCGTCTTCCGTCCGTCCGCGGTCGCCCGCTCCGCGGCGTCGATGGCGAGCTCCGCACCGTGTGACTGGATCCGTCGAGCCAACTCCTCGGCCGCATCGGCGCTCACCCGGAGCTCACCGGCGTTCCGCCGGATTATCTGGTCGACCGGCGCGAACGGTAACTCGACACTCATACACACACTGGTGTCCGTCCTCCGTATAACGCTTTCCGTTAGGCGGCGTCTCCACGGGCGAGCGGCGACATCGAAGCCACTCAGTACGTCGTTCAGAACACGTCTTCGGCGTGGATCGTCCCGTCTCGCTCCGGACCGCGGACCGTGATCTCCTCGCCGAGCCGGAGGTTCGCGTCCGTCTCGACGCTTTTCGTTCGCTGTCCGTCGTCGAGTACGACGGGCTCGCCGACCTGAACGACCGTGCCGGTGAACTCGGTGTCTCCCCCGGCTCCCTCGTCATCGACGGATGCGGACGCTGGCTCCGCGGTCGCCGTCGCGGTTCCCCCGGCGTCGCCGCCCGAGGTCGTGCCGCCGTTCGCATCACCGAACGCACCGAGTCCGGTGTCGGCGGTACCGTCTCCGGACTCCTCCTCCGACGACGCCCTCGCACTCGAGCCGGAACTCGATCCCGCACCCGCGTCCCCGTCCAGCACCGACACGGTCGACTGCCAGTTCGCGGACGCCTCCAGGTCGTCCTGCCAGCCGTCCTTGATCTGGACGTCGGTGAACACGACGTGGTCGGCCAGATCGATCTCCGAATCCGCCTTCTCTCCCCACAGTGCGACCCTGATCTCTCCCGTCTCGTCTTTGATCCGGACGTTTCTGACCTGCCCCTCGCTGCCGTCGTCGCGGTCGAAGGTACGCTTCGGGTCCGTCTCTATCACCCCGCCGGCGACGTCGACGGTGTCGCCGATCTCCAGGTCGGCGATGTCGGTCGTCTCGGGGACGTACTCGACGTCCTCGTCGACGCGCTCGACGGTCCCGCGGTCGCCGACGTGGAGCTCCAGATCGCCGTCGCGCTCGCGGACGTATCCGTCCCCGACCTCGACGACCTCGCCGGCCTCGAACTCCTCGGCGAGGTCGGTCTGCTCGTCCCACAGCGTGACGCGGACGCGACCCGTCTCGTCGCCGACGGTGAGGTTCGCGACCCGACCCTCGCTGCCGTCGTCGCGTGAGAACGTGCGGACGGAGTCGGTGTCGAGCACCTGGCCGACGAGATCGACGTCGGACGCGCCGAGCGAGAGGTCCTCGACGCGATACGTGTCGAGCAGTTGCACGTCGACCTCCGCGTCCTCGTCCGGTTCGACTTTGTCCGCGCTCACTTCGAGCCCGCTGTATCCCTCCTTCGGGCGACCCATGACGCGGATCACCTGCCCGACCTCCAGTTCCTCGTCCGCCGCGACCGCCATGTCGTCCCACAGCGCGACGCGGACGGAGCCCGAAGCGTCCGCGACGTCGACGTTACACACGCGTCCCTCCTCGGCGTCCTCGCCGTCGCGGTCGAACGTCCGCACGTCGCCGATCGAGGTCACCTTGCCGAGGAACTTCACGTCGTTCATGCCGGGCTCGATGTCGGCGATGGTGTCCGCCTCCTCGTCTCTCAGTTCGTGGGCGATGAGCATCGCGGCCGTCTCCTCGTCCGCGAGCCCCCCCATCTGCTCGACTTTGTCCTCGACCGCCGCCGTGAACTCCTCGATATCGACGTCGGTGTCGAGGTCCTCGTAGACGTCCTCGATCACTCCCATACTCGTACCTCGTGAGTCGACGAGCCCGCGCATAAGCGTTGTCCTTGGCCGGTTCTAACGCCCTCTGTCTCCCGTTTTCCGGCCGTCGTCGCCACACATCGGAACGGCTCGACGGACGGTCCGAACGCGGTCATGTCTCCGGATCGCTTCGGCACCGTATATAAACCTCAGCGATACCCTTCGATCATGTTCTCGACGTACTTGGCGATCACGTCGACTTCGAGGTGGACCGGGTCGCCCGCGACCTTCTCCGAGAGGGTCGTCAGCTCGTACGTCGTCGGGATGATCGCCACGTCGAACTCCCCGTCGCGCTTGTCGGCGATCGTCAACGAGATCCCGTCGAGCGTCACCGAACCCGTATCAACCAGATAGCGGTCGTGCCCCTCCGGGATGGAGAACGTGAACCGCCAGTCCTCGCCGACCCGATCGACCGCCCGGACCTCGGCGACGGTGTCGACGTGTCCCTGCACGACGTGACCGTCGAACCGGCCGTCCGCGGGCATCGCGCGCTCGACGTTGACCGCGTCGCCCTCGCGGAGGTCGCCGAGGTACGTCTTCGCGACCGTCTCCGCGGCGAGGAAGACCTCGAACCACTCGCCGTCGGCACCGTCGTGCGTCTCCACGCTCCCGTACTCCTCGACGGTGAGACAGACCCCGCTCACGCTTATCGACTGGCCGTGATGGAGGTCGTCGAACCCGTCGACGCCGATCCGGAGTCTGATCCCGTCGTCGGTCGCGGTCCGCCCCCGAACGATCCCGGTGTCCTCGACGATGCCGGTGAACATATCGGATGGCGGGGCGGGCGACACATAGCCGTTCGGGGTCGGTGCTTGCCGGCGTCGCCGTCGGCGCTCGCCCCGATCGTCGGGCGTGTCCCGTCCACCATCCGAGGCGCACCCCTTTTAAACGGCGACGGGCTACGGATCCGTGATGAAACTCGGGCTGTTCGACATGATCGGGTTGGCGACGACGCTCGTGTTCGCACTGCCGCTCGCGAACTACGCCGTCATCCGACTGCTCGCCGGCGAGACCGCCCTCGGGATCGGCCTGTTAGTCGTCGCCGCCGCGATGGTCATTCTCCCGCAGTACTTTCTCGATCCCGGTCGGCTGCTCCGGGGACTCGCCCGCGGACTCCTCCCGAGACGACTCCGCGGCGTCGACGCCCGCTCTGAGACCGATACCGACGAACACGCCGACGAACGCGTCGACGAGTAGCGTCCGACCCGACCGTCGGAGCGATGTGCCGGCCGTTCTCCATCTTCCTGCAAGGAGGGAATCCAGGCGATGACTCGCCACAGGACGGGAGCCGTAGTGACACGGCCACGACTCAGTGTGAGCAGAGCGAGACACCCTCGCAGATGACACTCACACCGTTTCAAGAGTCGAAACCCACTGCCAGCGACGACTAACTGGCATTCCCACCGTGTGGGAAGTCCCGTCGTTTACGACGGGGAGGATGTCACGGGAGTCAGCGTGACTCGGGAACCGTCCTCAACGGATACTCCGCGAGGACCTCGGAGCCGTCGTCCGTGACGACGATCAGGTCCCCCAGTCGGACGCCGCCCGTCTCCGGATCGTACACGCCCGGCTCGATCGCCACGACGTGGCCCGGTCGGAGCTCGGTGTCGCTCGACAGCGACGGCGCTTCGTGGAGGCTCATGCCGACGCCGTGACCGGTCCCGTGCGTGAACCCCGGCACCCCCTCCGTCGCGTTCGGATCGAAGCCGTACGCGGCCAACTCGGCTGCCGACTCCCGGTGGACCGCGTCGGCAGCCACGCCCGGTTCGATCTCGTCGAGCGCGGCCTCGCGAGCCGCCTCGACGGCGACGGACGCGCGCCGCTCCCAGCCGCCGTCGCCGTCGACGACGAACGTTCGAGTCATGTCGCCGTGGTAGCCGTGGGGGCCGCGCGGCGAGACGTCGATCAGCACGGTTTCTCCCGGTCGGATCGGGTCGGTTCCGGCGTCGTGGCGGTCCGCGGCGGTCGACCCCGACCCCGACTCGATCACCGTGTTGCCGGCGTCTCGAACCCCGCCGAGCGCGAGCGCCGCGTTCGCCTCCCGACGGAGCCGCTCGGTCGTCAGCAGTTCGTCGTTCCACACGAGAACGGGTCCGGGCGCGGCGTCGACCACCTCATCGTCGGGTTCGGATCGCACCTCGCGTTCGGATCGCACCTCGCTCTCGGCGAGCACCGTCTCCGCGTGGGCCATCGCCCGCGCCGCAGCGTGCTGGACGCGCCGCAGCCGACCGATCTCGGCCGCGGACTTGATCGCTCGCGCCTCGTCGACGACCGCCGTCGAGGCGAGCGTCGCGCCCGCACGTTCGAGGTACACTGCGGCGTCGTGGGGGATCGACCGCGGAACGAGCACCGTCGCGCCGTCCGTGGCTCCGTTCGCATCGTCCTCGTCGATTCGGACCGGCTCGCTTCCCTCGTCACACGCCTCTCTGACGACGGCGGCCGCACGCTCGCCGGCCGGGTCGCCGCCGTTCTCCGTTCGGACCTCGCGGGTGACGCCGTCGTGGAACGGTCCGTCGTCGCGTCGTGCGCCGTCGACGAACTCGCGGCGGGCTTGCTCGGCGTACAGCGATGGTGCACAGAGGACCGCGCGACCGCGCTCGTCGCCTTCGACCGCCTCGACGCGCTCCCGTTTCCGGCCTGCGGCGTCCGGCACCACGACCAGCGCGTACTCCCGATCCGGACCGGCAAAGCGGGTCAGATATCGCAGACCGTCGTCGGATCGGTCGCCGACCGCGACGAACGCGTCCGCGTCCGCCGCCTCGCAGGCCGCAACGACCGGGGACAGATCGGTTCGTGGGGACCCGTTTCCGTCCGGTTCGCCATCCTCGGTCACGGCCGGCTTGTCCTCCCCGGTCACGTCCGACCGCCCGCTCACGGCTCCGGTTCGGGAACCGCGACCTCCGCCTGGACCTCCTCGATCAGCTCTTGGGGCGGCTCGTCGCGGAGCTCGTTGAAGAGGAGAACGCTGATCGGAAGCGTCGGTGCGCCACTGATGAGGCTCTCGAGGATCACCAGTCGCTCGCGAGCGCGGGACATCCCGACGTAAAACACGCGACGCTCGTTGTCCGTGAGGATCGGGACGGGGCTCGTCGTCTTGGTGAACTCGTCGACGCCGTCGATGTCGGTCGGGTCGTCGATGGAGGCCGCCATCTGCTCGACGACCTTCTCCGTGAGGTCGGTCGCGACGAACACGTGGTCGGCCTCGCGACCCTTCGCGGAGTGGATGGTGCCGACGCGAACCTGCGTGGGGTCCATCCCCTCGTAGTCGCCGCCGAAGTACGCACCCATCGACTTCCGCTGGAAGCTCGTCACCTTCCGGACCATGTCGTCCGCGCTCGCCGTGTCGGGGAGGAAGGGGATGTGTTCTTTCAGTTCGTCGACCGTGACCGCGATCTCGGCGATGTCGTCGGCATCGACCGCCTCCTCGCGGTCCTCGATGAACGCGTAGAAGTCGTCTCGCTCCTTCGTGCCGAACGCGGACTCCTGGAGCATGTCGGCGAGCCGTCGGGCCTCCAGTCCGTTCACGGGATCGCCGGCGTCGCACTTCTCGATCGCGGAGACGTAGTCCTGCAGCCGGTCGGTCCACATTCGCCCGTCCGTCAGCATCGTGAAGGGGATCCCGTGATCGATGAACTCGTCGATGAAGTCGAACATCTGGTAGCGCGCCCGGAACAGACACATCACGCTCCCCTCGTCGTCGTCGTCGATCGTGTACCGGACGTTCCGGACGAGTTCGAGCATCGACGGCGACTCGATGGCCTCGACGGCCCCGCCCTCCTTGCGGGGGTGGAGGTCCTTCTCCTGCCGTTTGTCGATGTGACGGATCTCCGCGTTGACGACGTTGAGGATCTCCGAGGGGAGCCGGTAGGAGTTGGGGAGCACGACGTCCTCGTCGACCTCGGTGTCCAAGAGGAGGTCCGGATCCGCGCCCTGCCACGCGTACACGACCTGGTCGTCGTCGCCCGCGATGAGCACCTTCTCCATGTGCGGTTTCCACTCCTCGAACACGTTGTACTGCAGCGTCGTGATGTCCTGGAACTCGTCGATGATCAGGTAGTCGACGCTGGGGACGAGCGAGCGCTGTGCCACGCGCTCGAGCATGTCCGCGAAGCCGACGAGCTCGTTGTCGCCCTTGTATCCACGCCACGCGCGGATCGTCTCGGGGACGTCGATCCGGTCGTCGTCCGAGGGCCACGTCGGCGTGTACTTGTTGCCCTGCTGGGCGTTCGGGTCCTCCTCGGGCGGAAGCCGGACCTCCTCGACGTTCCACTGGAAGGGGACGTCGTACCAGTCGGCGACGTCGCGCTCCGTGCGCTGGAGCCACTGGGACGTCGCGATGATCTTGTTACCGATCGTCGTCGACCGGGCGGTCCGTCGTCCCGCGCCGCCGTGTTGGTCCTCGAACTCGATGCCGTACTCCTCGCAGAACTCCTCTTTGTCGCTCTCCCCGACGACGTCGCCCCGAGAGAGGTTCAACAGCTCGTACGCCTTCGCGTGCATCGTACAGACGTTCCCCTGAAGCGTTCGCGGGGAGATGTCCAGCCGATCGGCGAGCCGTTCGCGGATCTCGGCGGCGGCCGCTCGCGTGTACGACACGACGAGCACGTCGCGGACGTCCACGTCGTCGTTCTCCAGGATACCCTCGACGCGGTCGAGAAGCGCGGTCGTCTTCCCGCTGCCGGGACCGCCGAACAGCCGGGTGACGGTGGGGTCGGTCATTGTACACCAATATACCCGGTTCTTCTTAAGCGACGTGGCTCGAAGGCGACTCGTCGAGCCCCGTGGCGGCTCTCCACACCGTGTCGTGACGGGTCTCCGGGGAGAGCGGACGACTGCGGCGGGTCGGAGACGAACCGATGGCGGGTCGGAGACGAACCGATGGCGGGCCGGAGGCGGGGAACGAAGGTCGATCAGGTCGACGAGGTCGATCAGTTGCTTCGCGTCGCGCGCGCCTCTCGGACGTCGGCACCGTCGCGGACGAGGTCCTCGCAGTCGGGACAGACGCGGGGGCGCTCGACCCCGTTCGGCGCGAACACCCGGACGTAATCCCTCGTCACGAACGCGTCGCAGTTCTGGCACGTGGGCATATTCGGCAGTAAATGATGGTGATAAATAATACTACCGGCGGATCTGACGGCGAAAGAAACGGGACGAATCGGTTGCGTTATCCCCACCGAGGGGACCGACGAAGCCGTCGGGCGGCGCTAGGTTGGCCGCCAATCGCAGACGCCACACTGTGCCGTTCCCTCCTGATGAAGCGCACCACACTCGGGACACTGGAGCTTGTTATACGATCGTTCCCAGCGTACGATCTCCGTCTCGTGACCGCGGTCGGACAGGAACTCGTCGAACACGTCCTCGTTCGAGCTGGGTGCGCTAGACATTGCATGTCAACGTATACCACGATGCTATAAGTATCTTTCCGCGGCACGACGTCAGTCGTCCGGATCGGCGTTTATCCGGCCGATTTCGGAAGTCGAATCGACCGTTCGTCCGCTACGTCTCCGCAGAACTGAACGGACGTCCCCGATCGCTCGCCGGAGCCGGGATCACCCGTCTCGTCGATCCGGGCCTCGTACTTCTCGATGGCGACGTCGAGCACCTCACCTGCGTCGATGGCGACGTCGAGCGCCTCACCTGCGTCGATGGCGACGTCGAGCGCCTCCCCGCGTCGACGTCGACGGCTTCGGCGGTCGCCAGCTGCGAGAAGAGCGCGTCACCGAACTCATCGGCGGCGACGGTCGCCTCCTCGGGACGCGCTCCTGTTCGTGCATACAGATGCAACGCTACGGTTTCAAAAAGCGTCCATCGTTTGATCCAGCGGGTCGGATCGCCAAAAACGAGAATCAGCCTTAGCGTTCGGACACCAAATACCAGACGACCCCAGCGACCACGGCCGTGACTGCGAACGTAGTCATAAGGAGCACGGCACTGGTGCGGATATCGCTTGACAGCGCACCAGCGATAACGGCAATACCGGTAGCGAGCAACAAAATATCTAGTCCCCTATCAAAATGCTGCCCGACCGTCCTCCGATATTTCGTTGGAAGCATACTGGTTCCCTGTTGGCGGGACGTTGGTTTACATGATACTAAGACTTAACGAATGGTCGAAAGGTCGATATTTTGATAAGGACTCCACCGAAAAGTCAACGTTGTATGGTACTTCAGCCAAGTAGCAAATTTAATTTATATGATTTCTTTAGTGTTTTGCTACCGGGAGTCACGACGATACTCATGTTAGTACCGTTCGCTCCTGAGCAGGGGTTGCCAGAGTTCTTTCTGCTGCTACTGCTCTTGATCGTTTCCGGATATATATTTGGTCACATAATACACACGCTTTCAGTGATACTCCTGAAGTACTTCGATGGGAAATCTCACCGCGATCACTTCGTTGATCTGCTCAGCGACAACGGGCAGATTCCCGAAAACGTTCGGACATCGTTTATGATGGCTTGTCGGGAACGATTCGATACCTCTCGGGCTCCGCATCCGATACACCGTTCACAAACGTTGATAACTAATCCGGAAGACTGTGGAGAATACTACACGTTGGTGAGAACGTACATCGACATCGATGGTCGGGGACGATCTCGCACATACCAAGCATTATATGCTTTTTCTCGAAGTGTTTTCATGGGGTCGATGATCGTCGTCGCCGTTTACGGCTTGTACATCCTACTGCTCGTCTTTGAGGATACTCCGAAGATCGACGTCAGTTTGGAAACCGTTCTGTGGTACACCCCTTATATACAAACCGTCGACATTTCAGTTCCATACCTGGCATTAATCGTGTTCGGACTGGGGGTGCTCCTCGGACGGATCTTTTTGGACACGATGAGGATGTACCGCGGCCTGTTTGCGGCTTATATGATATCCGACTTTCTGATGATCGCAGAACACAAACGAGAAACTGATTGATATATACGGGGCGAGGGAAACACACGCGAGCTACCGGTACTAGATGCCTTTTGTACCGACGCTCATCACATCACTCGTCACATCACTTGTCACATCACTTGTCACATCACTCATCAGCGTGGATATACTGCTTCTGTCGACGGCGAGGACGGCCGGTCGCGCAACCCCTAAGACGCCACCGACCGCAGTACGGATATGCGAATCGCGTTGCTCGGCGGGACCGGCGACATCGGCGGCGGACTCGCTCTACGATGGGCGTACGACACGTCTCATACGGTGCTGATCGGATCGCGTGACGCCGAGAAGGCGCGCACGAAGGCCGAGGAGTACACGACCGAGCTCGACAGTCGGGGCGTCGACGTCGACGTGGCCGGCTTCGAGAATCGCGCCGCGGCCGATCGGGCGAACGTGGTCGTCCTCGCGGTCCCGCCCTACCACGTCGGTGACACCGTCGAGGCGATCGCGGACGCGCTCGACGAGGGGGACGTCCTCGTCTCCCCGGCGACGGGGATGAAACGCGACGAGGACGGCTTCCACTACCACAAGCCGGGCGCGGGATCGGTCACGCGGATCGTCGCTGACGCGGCACCGTCGGGCGTCGACGTCGTCGGCGCGTTCCACAACCTCGCGGCCGCGCGCCTCTCGAACCTCGACGCCGAGCTCGGCGTCGACACGCTCGTGATCGGCGACGACGAGGACGCGAAGCGGACCGTGACCGATCTCGCAGAGGGGATAGAGGGGCTGCGCGCGCTCGACGCCGGGGGAATCGCGAATGCACCCGAGATCGAGGCACTCACCCCGCTTTTAGTCAATATCGCACACAACAACGACGGACTCAACGACCTCGGCGTCGAGTTCAAGTAGGCGCTCGGTCCGGCGGTCCGCCGGCGTTGTGTCTATTGTTCACATGACGTCGCCAACCGGTAAAAACCACGGACAGCTCATACGTTATCTCGGATCGTTGTGAACGATGAGTCGGTGAGTTTCAGACAATGAAACCGATCGACACGGAGACGCGTCGATGAACGGATGGTGTGATCGATGATCGGACGGTGTGATCGATGATCGAAACGCTGCTCGCGCTCGTCCCGTTGGTGATCGTCGCCGTGCTGCTCGTCGGCTTCCTCTGGCCGGCCGCACGGGTGATGCCCGTCGCGTGGGCCGCCGCCGCCGGCATCGCGTTCGTCGTCTGGGAGATGCCGCTCGAGTTCGTCGCGGCGGCCAGCATCACCGGCGTCATGGCCGCCATCGAGATCCTCTGGATCGTGTTCGGGGCGCTCGTCCTCCTATATACCCTCATGCGCTCGGGTGCGGTCGACCGGATCAACGCCGGCTTCGCGAGCATCAGCGACGACCGTCGCGTGCAGGTCGTCCTGCTCGGCTTCTTCCTCGCGACGTTCATCGAGGGGGTCGCCGGCTTCGGAACGCCCGCCGCGGTCGTCGCACCGCTGCTGCTCGCACTTGGCTTCCCGGCGCTGGCTGCCGTCGTCGCCGCCCTGATCGGCCACGCCGTCGCGACGGTGTTCGGCGCGGTCGGAACGCCGATCATCGTCGGCTTCGAGACGCCGTTGTCGGCCGTCGAGGAGCCGATCGCCGCGGGGACCGGCCTGACCGTCGCGGAGTACGCCGCGGAGGCCGCCGTGTTCGCGGCCCTGTTCAACGGGGTGTTGGGTATCCTCATGCCGTTCGTCGCCGTTACGGTCGTCGTGTACTTCTTCGGAGAGGAGCGTTCGATCGCTCCCGCGCTCGAGGTCGCCCCGTTGGCGCTCGTCTCGGGCGTTCTCTTCGCGGTCCCGTACGTGGCGTCGGCGTATCTGATCGGTCCCGAGCTGCCGTCGCTGTTCGCCGCGATGATCGGTGGTGGACTCGTCGTACTCCTGCTTCGGGCCGGCTACCTCGAACCCGACACCCACTGGGAGTTCCCGGACCGCGAGGACTGGGCCGACCACTGGGTGGGCGAGATCGAACCCGGCGGCGATAACGCCGCGGACGAGGCCGGTATCGCGGACCCGGTGACCGACAATGGGGCTCCGTCGATGGGACTGCTCCGGGCGTGGTCCCCGTACCTCGTTCTCGTCGGGCTGTTGATCGTGACTCGCGTCGTCGGTCCGATCGCGACGTTCCTTCAGGAGGCACCCCTGCTGGCGGTCGAGTGGGACGTCTTCGGAACGGGACTCGAAGGCGGGATCGCGTGGGCGTACGTTCCGGGGACGTGGCTGCTCGTCAGCGCGTTGGTCGCGATTCCGATTTTCGGTATGCACACGACGGCGGTGGCCGGCGCGTGGCGTGAGGCCTTCGAGAAGATAACAACGCCGGCGGTCGTGTTGATGTTCGTCATCGCGATGGTCGAGATCATGCTCGGAACTAACGCCCACGGCGGCGCACCGGTCGGCGACAGCATGATCGTCGTGCTCGCGAACGGGACCGCCGCAGTCGTCGGCGGGGCGTATCCGATGTTCGCCCCGGTCGTCGGGCTGATCGGCTCGTTCGTCGCCGGCTCGATCACGGTGAGCAACATCACCTTCGCCGCGTTCCAGTTCGAGGTCGGCACCACGCTGGGGATGCCGACGATGATCCTCATCGCCGGCCAGTCGGTGGGCGCGGCGATCGGTAACGTGATCGCGATCCACAACGTGATCGCGGCGCTCGCGACGGTCGGACTCGTCGGGTCCACGGGTCGCGTGATCCGACTCAACCTCCTCCCGGTCGCGTACTACCTTCTCGCCGGCGGGATACTGACGACGCTCGGCGTGTACGTCGTGTTCCCGGCGGTGTTCTGAGCGGTCCGTCGGCTCCACGTCTCCTCGTCGAGGCAGGGAGCCGTCCTACGTCCTCGGGAGGACGACGACGGGGAGGTCGTTTTCGGTCGTCAGTTTCGTCCGAACGCTGCCGGAGAGGAACTCGACGAGCCGACCGCCACCGCGAGCGACGAACGCGATGGCCGTTGCGTCGAACTCGCGTGCGGCGTCCTCGATGGCGTCGGCGATGTCCGTCCCGTACCGGATCTCCGTTTCGACGGAGACGCCGTCCGCGGCCGCGAGCGATCGAAACACGTCGAACGACGCCTCGGCGACCTCCTCGCGCTGCTCGACGCTCGCCTTGTCGATGCCGCCGCCAGCCTTCTCGATCACGTTGATCAGGACCGGCTTCGAGTCGGCGTCGAGGTAGGGTTCGATGACCTCGTAGGTGTTCTCCGCGTCCGTTTCGCTGGCGACCGGGACCACCGGGCGGGCCATGAGATCGGTCATGTCTCGGCGTTCGCGGGCGGGGCGGTTAGTGATTCCGGGGGCTCTCCCCGATTGAAGCGCCCGCCCTCTCGAGATCACCCCTCGTAGTCGAACGCGACCGCGACGGGGGCCGTCCCCCAGAAGACGAACCGGTAGCGCCCCGGTCGGAGATCGGGGCAGACGCGGAGGTGGTCGCGGTATTGGTGTTCCGCGACGACGCCCTCCTCGGTCATCTCGAGGGTCCACGCGACCGTTTCACCCGGTGGGTGTAGGAGAAGCTCCTCGGTGTACTCGAACTGGCCCTCTCCGCCGCGGACCTCGGTCCAGCCGTCCTCGGCGTACACCTCGACGTTGTACATCCCGAGATTTCCGGTTCCGATGGGTGCCGCGGCAACGTTCGTCAGTTCCACGCGAACCTCGTCGCCGCGAGCGAACGCGGTCGTTCCGTCACCGTCGGGATCCACGACGCGCAGCTCCAGTCCGGGCGTGCCGTCGACTCCCGACGTCGATCCCCACGCCACCTCGTCGCGGTAGCCCGCGTAATGCCGTTCGAACCCCTCCTCGTCGCAGTCGAGCGCGGCGGGGACGGTCCGCGGGTCCCCGTCGGGCCGGACGGTTCCGGGAAGCGAGGCGGGGTCGATGAGTCCGTCCTCGGGGGTCATCTCGGCGGTGTTGCCCCAGCCGTCCGTGATCGCGATCCGTGCGGCGTCGGGCAGCGGATCGGTCGTGATCCGGATCAGCGCGCCGGGATACGTCAGGCTCGGTCCACAGACGTCGGCGTCCTCGTCGGACGTGTCGACCGCGGCGGCGTTCCCGACGACCGTCCCGTCCTCGACGGCGACATCCGTGACCGACAGCGCGTTATAACAGATGTTCGGGCCGACGGATTCGACGTACAGCAGGACCGACGACTCGAAGTCGGTCGCGTCCACGAACGCCGCCGTCTCCGCGTCCTCCTCGTCGAACAGCCACGAGGCGTCCCCCGGATCACGGACGAACGCACAGAACCCGGGTCGGTCGCGGTAGTCCCACGCCGAACCGGACCGATCGACCGCGACGTGGTGGATCTCGACCGCGTCGCCGTCGTTCGTCCCGTTGGCATCGCCGTTGGTGCCGTCGTCGTTCCCGGTTCCGTCGTCACCGGTGTCATCGCCGTCGTTCCCGTTTCCGGGGTCGGGATCGCCGCCGCTGTCGGAACAGCCCGCCAGCGCGACGACGCCGAACGCGCCGACCCCTCGAAGGGTCCGTCGCCGAGTGACTTGGTTCATACCCCACCTACGACGGCGACACGTAAGGAGTTCCCGTAGGCACAAAGGGACGCTTGTCGGAACTCGGTCGGGAGACGGGGTCAGGCTCGGTCGGGCGGTCGGAACAGCGACGATCGGTCCGCGGAGTCGAGACCGGCGGCGAGCCCCAACGCCAAGGCGATCCGAGCCTTCGAGGCGGGAAGATCGTCGGCGAAGACGACGCCGTGCGCGTCCAGCGTGACCGCACCGCCCGGCGTCCCGTACACCGGTTCCGTCGGTCCTGCGTGCGCGCGGCTGGCGACGACGACGGGACGGTCCGCGACGACCTCGCCGACGGCCTCTCCGATCGCGGCGGTCGCGTTGCCGAGGCCGGTCCCCTCGATCACGATGCCCCCCACGTCGCGGTCGACGGCGTCCTCGATCCCCGCGGCTCCGACCCCCGTTCCGGAGTGGATCACGGGCACCTCCGGAACCGTCCCGGCGAGACCGTCGAGTCGGGCGTCGTCGGGTCGGGCGTCGTCGGGTCGGGCGTCGTCGGTCACACCGTCTCCGTTCGGGACGACGAGCGGCTCGAGCGGCTCGACCGCGACCGCCCGGCGTGGTTCCCGCAGGACGCGGGAGGCCGCACGTGTGAAGGTTGCGACGGGCCCCGTTCCGGGCGAGGCGAACGTCGAGAGCGCGTTGGTGTGCGTCTTCACCGCGTCGCGTGCGGCGTGCAGCTCGTCGTCGAAGGCGACGTGGACGCCCGCGGCAAACCGGGCGTCGGCCGCCGCTCGAACGGCCAGCGTCAGGTTCGCCGGCACGTCGCTCGACGGCTCGTCGAGGCGGCGCTGCGCCCCGGTGACGACGACCGGAACCGGGAGGTCGGTCAACAGGTCGAGCGCGAACGCGGTGTCCGCCAGCGTGTCCGTTCCGTGCGTCACCACGACGCCGTCCGCGCCGTCCGCGACCGCCTCGCTCGCGGTGATCGCCGTCGCGAACACGTCTCGCCACCGGACGTCGAAGCCGGGCTGACGACACACCTCGCGGGTCGTCACGGTCGCGTGCTCTTCGACGCCGGGCACCGCAGCCACGAGGTCGTCGCCGGTCTTGGCCGGAGCCGCGCCGTCGTCGCCCGGTTCGGAGGCGATGGTTCCGCCACAGGCGACGACCGCGACGTGCGGCTCGCTCGCTGACGTCGTCGCAGCCGATCGGTCGGTCGCGTTCATACGTGGACGTCGCCGTCGAGCCGGAAACACGTTCGTGCTCCGGCAGCCGTCGATCGGAATCCGGCGGCCGTCGATCGGAATCCGGCGGCCGTCGATCGGAAACGTTGGACGGTTCGAGAGGACACCTCGATTCTCGAACACGATCTCGCCGATCGGGGTAACAAAGAATGAGCGGCGTCCGTGAACCGTCTCGGCCGATCTGAAACCGTTTTAAAAGGCCACTACCGCCCCGTTTTTGCGGTGAAATCTCACGAACCCTCGACGGGGTATATGGTCCCGTCTCCCGTACTATCGAGTGTCCCATGTCCACCCCCGCTCCGCTCAACCGTATCGGGTCCGGTCGTCACCTCGCAGGACTGATGTCCGGCACCGTGAAAGCCGCCGCGTTCTGGGCGGCCGTCGCCATCCCGCTCGCGTACCCCGTCCTCATGTACGCGGGCCTCGACGGCGTTAACGGCTACCTGTTCGTGAGCCTCCTGTTCGCGAATGCGCTCGCGCTCGCCATCGGCCACGACTACAATCGGTAACGCTCGCGTCCCGCGGTATCTCTCTCCGTCCGCTCCGCCCTCCGTTCCGTCCTCCGCTCCGCCCTCCGTCCGCTCAGCCCTCCGTTCCGCCCTCCGTCCGATTCGCCCTCCGTTCCCGACTCGTCTTCCCCATTCGTGACGGAAGTCCTCGCTCGGTCCCGAAGCGCTTACCCTCGCGCTCCTCCGACTCCGCGTATGACCGATGGGACGCACGTCGAGTGGCGCGACTGGGGCCGCGAGGCGTTCGCCGAGGCCGACGACGAGGACAAGCCGGTGTTGCTCTCGCTGTCCGCGACGTGGTGTGAGGGCTGTCACGAGATGGACGCGACCACCTACGCCGAGCCGCGGATCGCCGCCAACGTCAACGAGGGGTTCGTCCCCGTCCGCGTCGACGTCGACCGGCAGCCGCGAGTCCGCGAGCGCTACAACATGGGCGGGTTCCCGACGACCGCCTTCCTGACGCCGGAGGGTGAGCTGCTCACCGGTGCCGGCTACCTCGGCGTCGACGGGATGCGACAGGTGCTCGAGTCCGTCCGGGCCATGTGGGCCGAGAAGGGCCGCGACGCCGGGCGCGTTCCGCGCGCGCTGGACGCCGACCTCCCGCCGAGCGGCGAGCTGACCGAGGCGATCGAGAGCCACTTCGCGGGCCAGTTGGAGGTCACGTACGACGAGGAGTACGCCGGCTGGGGAACGGACGCGAAGTTTCCGCTCCCCCGGACGGTGGAGTTCGCCCTCAAATGCGACCGCGACCGCGCCCTCCGGACGCTCGACGCCGTTCGCGATCACCTCGCCGACGACGTCGCGGGCGGGTTCTTCCGCTTCGCCGGCACCAGCGACTGGGGCGACGTCGCCTACGAGAAGCCGATCGACACCAACGCGGCCGTGACGCGCGCGTTCGCGAACGCGTACCTCTACACGGGCGACGAGGCGTACCTCGATCCCGCGAGGGCGGCCGTCGACTTCCTCACCGACGACCTCTGGACCGGCTTCGGCGTCGGCGGCAGCCTCGGACCCGGACTCGGCCGCGCCTACTACGCCGCGTCCGCCGAGGACCGCGAGGAACTCGACTCGCCGCGCCGCGACCTCACCGTGTTCGCCGGCGGCAACGCGCTCGCCGCCGACGCGCTGCTGGCCGTCCACGCGTACACCGACGACGACCGCGCTCGCGAGTACGCGAGCCGGATCCTCGACGGGCTCGAACGCGACCTGATCGACGTCGAGACCGGCGAACTGACGCGCTACCGTTCCGGCGACGAGGTTGGCGAGCGAGATCTCCTGGCGGACGCGGCCCGCGTCGTCGCCGCCTACACCCGCGCGGCCGGCGTACTTGGGTCGGGCGCGCCGGTCGCCCGTGCGGTCGCTGATCGGGCGATCGAGGAGCTCCGCGTCGACGGCTCGTTCGTCGACGGGCCTCGCTCCGGTGCGGGACTGCTCGACCGGCCGTTCCGTCCGCTCGACGGCAACGTCGAGATGGCGACCGCGCTCGTCGATCTGGCTGCGCTGACCGGGGCGGACCGGTATCGACGGATCGCTCGTGAGACCGCCGAGTCGTTCGCGGGTGCGACCGACCGATTGGGCGTGCAGGTCGCGGCGTACGGCTCGCTCGTCGGGCGACTGCGCCGGGGCTCGACGGCCGTCGTCGTCGGCACGGAGCCCGGAAGCGACCTCCATCGTGCGGCGTGGCGCGTCGCCGACCACGAGAAGGTCGTCGTCCCGAACGCCCACCGTGAGGACGCGCCCGCCCCGCGATCGATCGCCGAGGGGACGGCGATCGTTCACGACGGTGAGTCCGTTTCCGAGCCGGCGACAACGCCGGAGGAGTTGATGAAACGCGTTTCGGAGACGGTTCAGTAGCACCGGCTCTCCGACTCTGCCGACCGAACCGATCTCCTCGACAGCTGTACACTCTCATACCGTGTAAACCGTCGGTGCGTTTATCATTGTCCGCACCGGACCGTGAGGTATGACGTCGCTTCGCGATCTGGGACTCTCCGAGTACGAGGCTCGTGCGTACCGTGCGCTGTTGCGGACCGGACCGACGACGGCCAAGGATCTCTCACGGGCGAGCGAGGTCCCGATGGGGCGGATCTACGACGTGCTCAACAGCTTAGAGCAGCACGACCTCGTCCGGAGTCAGGCGGCGAGCCGTCCGAAGAAGTACGTCGCCGTCGAGCCGGACGCGGGGCTCGACCGCCTGCTCGATGAGAAGAAACGCGAGCTACAGGAACGAGCAGCACAGTACGAGTCGGTCGTCGACGAGCTGTCGGCGGAGCTCGAGACGGGCGAACCGGTCGAGAGCGGGTTCTGGACCGCCGCCGTCGGCGGCGAGGAGACGACGGACCTCCTGCTCGAACGGATCGCCGCGGCCGAACAGCGAATGATCGTCGTGGTCGGCGCGCCCGCGACCGGATTCGACCTCGGAACGGTCGGCGAGCGAGTCACCGAGGAGCTGGAGACGGCGCTCGACCGCGGCGTCGATATCCGGGTGTTGCTGTCGCCCGAGACGGTGGACGCGCTTCCGCGAAGCGTGGGTCGTCGGTACTCCGCGGAGCTATCGGACCACGACGGGTTTGAGGTCCGCACGGTGTCCGGCGTGGACGGGACGTTCAACGTGTTCGACGGCGTCGAGGTGTGTATCGAGGTGCCGCATCCGCTGTCGGGAGACGAGCCGTTCGCGATGATCGATTTGAAGGACGTGGAGTTCGCGTCGGACGTCACCGACAGGTTCGAGCCGCGGTGGGCCGAGGCGGAACCGCTCACGTTCGGGTAGCGGACCGCTCCGGATTCGGGCCGTTCTACGGGCGGAGGGGGCCGAGGCGCTTCACTCGTCCAGCTCGTCGCGGAGATCGCCCATCGTGACCTCGCGTTCGGCGTGGGCGTTGTGCTGGTGGATCGACTCGTCGTTCGACTGTTTCATTCTGACGACGGCGTCGTCCGGGAGGGCCGCGAACTCCTCGACGGCCCCCTCGGCGAGCGCGCGGACGCAGTCCTCGACGAACTTCGCGTCGGCGTGCGCCTCGTAGGTCATGTGGTCCTCGTCTGGCCGTTTCGCCATGTTGTAGATGCGAGCGCTCATCGAGTCGCGAGCGACGTCGATCACGTCGCGGAGGTCGACGTCGGGATGCCCGTCGGTGGTGATCGTCAACGTCGCGTGGCCGCGCTGGGAGTGACCCGGTTGGGGGACGGCGTCGAGGAACGCCTCGGTCGTCTCCTCGTCGACGCCGAGGTCGCGGAGCTTATCGCGGGCACGGGACTCGCTCATTCCCTGCGAACAGGGACAGACGGTCATGCCGGTGACCTCCGCGCCGATCTCCTCGCGGGTCCCCTCCTCGGTCGCCGTCGCGCTGGCGACGATCTCCGACGTGTTCTGCGTTTCCAGTCCGGACGCGGGCGTCTCCTCTCTGGTGACGAGGTCCGCGGTCATCGACACCTCGGCGGTGGTGGTGTAGTCGTGTTTCTCCAGCAGTCGCTCGGCGGCGTCGCCGCACACCTCCTCGACGCGGTACGCCTCCTCGCGGGTGATCTCCTCTAAGATCTCGTCGATCGTCGCGAGGTTCCGGGACATGTCGATCCCCTTCCGGCCGCTCGGGAGGTCGACGAACACCTCGAACTCCGCCATGAGGACGATCGGTCGCTTGTCGCCGCGAGCGAGTTTGACGAGCTTCTCGACGCCGGTGACGCCGACCTGCGAGAGCCCGACGGCGACGTCGGGTGCCGACGCCTGCACGTCGGGCAGCTGATGACTCATTGTCGATCAATGGGGCAGAGTGCGATTAGTGCTTTCGAAAGGGGTGGTCGGATCGGCGTCCCCCGGGTCGAGACGGCCCGGCGCGCCGCTCCGTCCGGATCGCGAAACGGGACATTTACCCGGAATCGACGTGTATCGCCGTCAATGACCGATCGAGCGGTGGGCGACGCCGGCTCACGAGGCGGCGACGGGTCCGGAGCGTACGGCAGCCGCGATCCCGACGGGCTCGCGCGGCGGGCCGGCACCCGAGCGGACCCCGATCACGACCAGCACTTCCTCGTCGACGACCGCGTTCTCGACCGCATCCCGACGTACCTCCCGGACGACGCCGACCCGTCCCGTCTCCTCGAGATCGGGGGCGGTGCGGGCGCGCTCACCGACCGGCTGCTGGCGACGGTCGGGGCCGGGACGGACTCGCCCGTCGGGCGGGTGACCGTCGTCGAGCGCGACCGGACGTTCGCGGCGTTCCTCCGGACGGAGTTCGCGGCCGCGGTCGACGCCGGGAGCCTCGACGTGATCGAGGGTGACGCCCTGGACGTCGACCTCCCCGAGTTCACCGCCTGCGTCGCCAACCTCCCGTACGGCGTCTCCTCGGAGATAGCCTTCCGGCTGCTCCCCGAAGGGAAACCGCTCGTGTTGATGTTTCAAAAGGAGTTCGCCGAGCGGATGGTCGCAGCGCCGGACACGAGCGAGTACGGCCGGCTCTCCGTGTCCGCGGGCCACTACGCCGACGTGGAGATAGTCGAGACGGTTCCCAAGGAGGCGTTCGACCCCCAGCCGGCCGTCGAGAGCGCGATCGTTCGGTGTCTGCCGAGCACGCCGGAGTACGTCGTCGGCGACGAGGCGTTCTTCCTCCGGTTCGTGAAGGCGCTGTTCACGCAGCGACGAAAGACGGTGCGGAACGCGATCCGAAACACGGCACACATCTCCGGGTTGGACGACCCGGACGCGGTCGTCGAGGCGACCGACGAGGAGCTGCTCCGGCGACGGCCGGGAACCCTCGATCCGGCGTCGTTCGCCGCGCTCGCGGAACTGGCTCGCGAACACGGCTCGCCGTCGGACGGCGACGCTGACGACGACGGCGGCGACGCGGGGACGTGAGATGAACGGGATCCTCCCCTCTCTCGTGGCGATCGTCGATCTCATCGCCGACATCGAGCGGCTCGCGACCGGGAACGTCGAGCGGATCGCGCTCACGCTCGGGGTGCTCGCCGTCGTCGTCGTCGTCCGGATCGTAACCGGCCGGATCCGATCTCGGGACGGCGAGCTCTCCTCGAAACGGCGGCTGTTGCTCTCCTCCACGGTGGCGGCGACGACCGCACTCGGCGTCATCGCCGTGCTCGCGGTGTGGGGGCTCGGCGGCGCGCTTCTCGACGCACTCGCGGCCGCGGAGATCACCGATCACCTGTCGAACATCGTGCTCGCGATCGTGCTGCTCGCGAGCGCGTACGCACTCACGGACTTCCTCGGGGGCGTCATCCGCGAACTCGCCGCCGAGAGCGCGTCCGTCTCTGAACACCAGGAGGAGATGCTGCGCCGGACGATCCAGCTCACCGTCTACACGCTCGTCGTGCTCGTGACGATCGGGCTGTTCACGGACAACGTCGGTAGCCTCCTCGTCGGTGCCGGGTTCCTCGGGATCGTCGTCGGTATGGCGGCGAGACAGACGCTCGGCGCGGCGCTCGCGGGGTTCGTGTTGATGTTCTCGCGACCGTTCGAGGTCGGCGACTGGGTGTCGATCGGCGAGTACGAGGGAACGGTCACGGAGATATCGATCATCAACACGCGGCTCCGGTCGTTCGACGGCGAGGTCGTCACGATCTCGAACGACGAGGTGCGCTCGACCGCCGTGATCGACCGATCGCGGCGCAATCGGCTTCGGGTGGAGATCGAGGTCGGGGTCGACTACGACACCGACGTGGACCACGCGAGGGCGGTGGTCACCGACGCCGTCGTCGATGTCGACGACGTCGCCCGGATGCCCGCGCCGAACGTGGTCACGAAGCGGTTCGCCGACTCGTCGGTCGTGCTCGCCGTTCGCTACTGGATCACGGACCCGAGCATGCGGAAGCGGTGGCGCACGCAGACCGCCGCGATGAGCGCGATCAAATCCCGGTTCGAGGAGGAGGGGATCACCATCCCCTTCCCGCAGCAGACGCTGTCCGCCCGGAAGGAGGAGTTCGGCGTCCAACTCGACTCCACGATCGGGCGCGAAGCGGACGGAACCGACGTCGATGGTTCCGCCGACGGGTCCACGAGTGATATCGGGGGCGGCGGAGCCGGCAGTGTCGGGGGCGACGGGGGCGACGGAGGCGCGCCCCGATGACGGGCCTCGCCGAGCGGCGCGGACTCGACGTCGACGTGTACCAGCCGGCGGAGGACTCGGGACTGCTCGCCGAGGCGACCGTCGAAGGGGCTCACGGACGCGTGTTGGAGGTCGGAACCGGCTCCGGCTGGGTCGCCCAGCGGGTTCGCGAGGAGCGTGGGCTTCGCGTCGTCGGCAGCGACCTCAACCCCCACGCCGCGAAACGGGCGTCCGAGCGTGGCGTCGAGGGGGTCGTGGCGGATCTGCTCTCGCCGTTTCGTGCCGACGCGTTCGACACGATATGTTTCAACCCGCCGTACCTCCCGACCGACCCGGACAACGAGTGGGACGACTGGATGGAACACGCCTTGTCCGGCGGCGAGTCGGGACGGGCCCTCATCGAGCCGTTCCTCGCGGACGTGGGTCGGGTGCTCGCTCCCGGCGGCGACTGCTTCCTGCTCGTCTCCTCGCTGACCGGCTACGACGAGGTGATCGAGCTGATCGAGGCGGCCGGCTTCGAGCACGCGGTCGCCGTCGAGGAGTCGTTCCCGTTCGAGACGCTCACGGTCCTGCGGCTGTCCCGCGCGGACGCCGAGTAGGAGCGGAACGGTCCGTGCTCCCGTTCGTTCGATGGGATCTCATCGCTTAATAACCGTAGTGCATCAATCGGGTTCGCAAATATTATACAGCGGCATATCCAACGGTCGGTGATGACTGAACGAGTCGCGACCACGCCGGGGTTGTATCCGCTCCCGGACTGGGCGAAAGAGACGCTCTCGGAGCTGAAGGGTCACCAGAAGGGCGACCTGCTGAGCGGTGACGAGGGATCGGAGATCGAGGCGGCGTACGACGAGGTGCGCGGCGAGTACGTCGACGACCAGCTGGCGGCCGGACTCGACCGCGTCGTCGAGGGACAGGGCCGGTGGGACGACATGATCGCGCACCCGCTGACGGTCCACGACAACGTCGACACCGGCGGTATCGTGCGCTACTACGACAACAACAACTTCTACCGCGACCCGCAGGTGACCGGCGAGCTGACCGCGGACGGCGACGTCGCCGCGGAGCTCGAGGCGGCCGCCGACGTGTTGGCCGACGACGCGCCGCTGCAGGCGACGCTGCCGGGCCCGTACTCGCTCGCCGATCTGGCGACCGACGAGCACTACGGCGACGACGCCGACTTCCAGGCGGCCGTCGCAGAGTTCCTCGCCGGAGAGGTCGAGGCGTTCCCCGACCACGAGACGCTGTTCCTCCTGGAGCCGTCCCTGATCGAGAACCCGCCGGCGGACGGCGAGGAGACGGCTGCGACGGCCGCGATCCGAACGGTCGCGGACGCGACCGACGCCGACGTGGTCGTGCACACGTACTGGGGCGCGCTCGACGAGAAGCTGTACGCCCACCTCGTCGACGAGGCGGGAGCGGACGCGCTCGGCCTCGATCTGGTCGCGGGCGACCGCGACGATACGGTGTACAACGTCCAGGAGTACGGCGCGACCGACTCGCTGGCGCTCGGCGTCGTCGACGGGCAGAACACGCTCGTCGAGGACGCGGAGACGACGGCGGAGCGCGTCGAGTGGTTCGAATCGCAGGTGCCGGTCGAGGCGTTCGACGCGACGTATCTCACGTCGAACACGGAGCTGTTCTATCTCCCCGAGAACAAGTCGAAAGCGAAGCTCGCCGCGCTCGCCGCGGCTACGGAGGTGCTCGAATAATGGTCCGAAACCCGTCCGCCAACCGCGAACAGTTCCGCCCGACGACCCACCCGAACGACGCGTTCCTGCTCACGACCGTCGTCGGATCCTACCCCAAGCCGAAGTGGCTGAACCGCGTCGACGAGCTCGTCGACGACGCCGACTCGAAGTTCGACGGCGAGGACCTCGCGGAGGCGCACGACGACGCCTGTCGCCTGATCACGAACGAGCACGAGCGGGCCGGCCTCGACACCGTCGTCGACGGCGAGATGCGCCGCAACGAGATGGTGGAGTTCTTTGCCGACCGCATCGACGGCTACGAGTTCAACGGCCCCGTGAAGGTGTGGGGACACAACTACTTCGACAAGCCCTCGGTCGTCGAGCCGGTCGAGTACGACGAGCCGTGGCTCGTCGACGAGTTCGAGTTCACGACCGAAGTCGCCGAGAAGCCTGTCAAGGTGCCGATCACGGGTCCGTACACGCTCGGCTTCTGGGCGTTTAACGAGGCGTACCCCTCCACCGAGGAGCTCGTGTACGACCTCGCGGACCTGGTCAACGAGGAGGTCGAGAAGCTCGTGGAGGCGGGTGCCCGCTACATCCAGATCGACGAGCCCGCGCTGGCGACGACCCCCGAGGACCACGCCATCGTCGGCGAGGCGCTCGAACGCATCGTGAGCGGCATCCCCGAGGACGTCCGGATCGGCCTCCACGTCTGTTACGGCGACTACTCGCGCATCTACCCCGAGATCAACGACTACCCGATCGACGAGTTCGACGTCGAGCTGTGTAACGGCGACTACGAGCAGATCCCGGTCTTCGAGGAGCCCGAGTTCGAGCCGGATCTGGCGCTCGGCGTCGTCGACGCCCACACGGTTGAAGTCGAGCCCGTCGAGGAGATCAAGCGAAACGTGCTCCAGGGCCTCCGCGTCGTCCCGCCGGAGAAGCTCACGATCTCGCCGGACTGCGGCCTGAAGCTGCTCCCCCGCGAGATCGCGTACGGCAAGACCGAGAACATGGTGACGGCGGTCCGCGAGATCGAAGCCGAGATCGACGCGGGCGAGATCGACCTCGACGACCCGCTCGCGAACTACTGAGCGGTCGGATCACACGGTTTTTCGCGTACGCCTTTTACAGCTCGACGACGAGCGGTCGGCCCGACCCTCGTGAGATCGACTTCGGGTCGTCGCCGCGATCGTGAGCTCCAACCGATCATCCGAATCGCGTTGCTTCGTTGAAACACTTATTGAGTTTGAGACGGATTCGACGACGGCGACGATCATTGCCGATATACACGGGAATCCGATTATAAAGATCGAGTCACACCGGTAGGTGCGCCCCTCTCAGCGACCAGCTGTTTCGTTCCGTGCTCTCTCCGAAGGATGGGATCGCAACGGAGCCGATCACGTATATAAATCGCCGAGGACGACCCTGAACCGCTCATGCAGTGGCATGCTAACTACACTCATGAAAACCGACTAAAACGGCTGCAGTCATGCGGTTCTCTCGGTCATACACACGGATCTCCGGAGCCGCGATCTGTGTCCGTTGACGATGGGTTTATATAGAATCACAATCAATCATGCTCTGTATGAGCCAGCGAATGCAGCAGGGTCAGCCGATGATCATCATGGGCGACGACGCCCAACGCGTCAAGGACAAGGACGCACAGGAGTACAACATTTCCGCGGCACGCGGCGTCGCCGAGGCCGTGCGCTCGACGCTCGGACCGAAGGGAATGGACAAGATGCTCGTCGACTCGATGGGTGACGTAACCATCACGAACGACGGCGTCACCATCCTCCAGGAGATGGACATCGACAACCCGACGGCCGAGATGATCGTCGAAGTCGCCGAGACGCAGGAGGACGAGGCCGGCGACGGAACGACGAGCGCGGTCGCCATCGCGGGCGAGCTCCTGAAGAACGCCGAGGACCTCCTCGAGCAGGACATCCACCCGACGGCGGTTATCAAGGGCTTCCACCTCGCGAGCGAGTACGCCCGCGAGCAGATCGACGAGATCGCTCACGACGTCGACCCCGAGGACACGGAGACGCTGAAAAGCGTCGCCGAGACCTCGATGACGGGCAAGGGCGCGGAGCTCGAGAAGGAGGCGCTCGCCGACCTCGTCGTCCGCGCGATCCAGGGCGTCACGGTCGAGGCCGACGACGGCTCGCACGTCGTCGACATGGCGAACCTCAACATCGAGACCCGCACCGGTCGCTCGGCCGGTCAGTCCGAGCTGCTCTCGGGCGCGGTCATCGACAAGGACCCCGTCCACGACGACATGCCGACGGAGTTCGACGAGGCGAACGTGCTCCTCCTCAACGACCCGATCGAGATCGAGGAGGCCGACGTCGACACCGCGGTCAACATCGAGTCCCCCGACCAGCTCCAGAACTTCCTCGACAAGGAGGAGGCCCAGCTCCGCGAGAAGGTCGATGCCATCGTCGAGAGCGGCGCGGACGTCGTCTTCTGTCAGAAGGGGATCGACGACCTCGCACAGCATCTCCTCGCGAAGGCGGGCGTGCTGGCGGTTCGCCGGACGAAGAAGTCCGACATCAAGTTCCTCAAGAACGTGCTCGGCGCGAACGTCGTCACCGACCTCGACTCGCTGACGAGCGACGACCTCGCCGTCGGCTCCGTCCGTCGTGACGAGGCCGAGGGACTGTTCTACGTCGAGGGCGAGGACGCCCACGGCGTCACCCTCCTGCTGTACGGCTCCACCGACCACGTCGTCGACGAGCTCGAGCGCGGCGTCAACGACGCGCTCGACGTCGTCGCCACGACCGTCTCCGACGGGCGCACGCTCCCCGGCGGCGGCGCGATCGAGGTCGAACTCGCCGGCCGGCTCCGCGACTACGCGGACTCCGTCTCCGGTCGCGAGCAGCTCGCGGTCGAGGCGTTCGCCGACTCGCTGGAGCTGATCCCCCGCGTTCTCGCCGAGAACGCCGGACTCGACTCCATCGATCTCCTCGTGGATCTCCGATCGGCTCACGAGTCGGGCGAGCAGAACGCCGGCCTCAACGTGTTCACCGGCGAGGTCGAGGACACCTTCGACACGGGCGTCGTCGAGACGGCCCACGCCAAAGAGCAGGCCGTCTCCTCCGCCACCGAGGCCGCGAACCTCGTGTTGAAGATCGACGACATCATCGCGGCGGGCGACCTGTCCACCTCCGGCGGCGACGACGAGGGCGGCGCGCCCGGCGGTGCCGGCGGCATGGGCGGGATGGGCGGCGGCATGGGCGGCATGATGTAAGCTCGGCCGGACGCTTCCATCCCCGCACGACCCGATTCGCGTATCGTCTCACGAACGAGCGCTTTTTCGAACTCGATCCGACAGCCACGCGTCTCACATGAATTAAATACCTCTGTGGCAAATATCGCGACATGCAGACGCTGCTTCTCAACGGCGACGATGTCGACGAGAACGCGCAGATGGACCGCGTCATCGACGCGGTCGCGGGTGCATTCACGGCCTACGAACGCGGCGACGTCCAGATGCCGCCGAAGTCGTACATCGACCTCCCCGAGTACAACGGTGACTTCCGGTCGATGCCGGCGTACATGCGGGTTCACGGCGACGACGCCGAGGACGTGGCGGGCTGGGACGCCGCCGGGATCAAGTGGGTGAACGTCCACACGGACAACCCCGCCGACCACGACCTCCCCACCGTGATGGGGACGATGATCTACTCCGACCCCGAGACCGCGTTCCCGCTGGCGATCATGGACGGAACGGAGCTGACGATGAAGCGGACGGGTGCGGCCGCCGCCGTCGCCACGGATCACCTCGCCGTCGCGGACGCGACCTCGCTCGGTATCGTCGGTGCGGGCGTCCAGTCGTACACCCAACTCGAAGCGATAGCCGAGGTCCGTCCCATCGAGGAGGTCGTCGTCAGCGACCTCGACGAGGAGAGAGTCGCCCGGTTCATCGACGCGTTCGAGGACCGCTTCGACGTCCGGGCGGGCTCGATATCCGAGGCCGGACACTGCGACGTGCTCTCGACGGTGACGCCCGTCGAGGACCCGATCGTCGGCCCCGAGGACGTGGGCGAGCACACCCACGTCAACGCGATGGGCGCGGACGCCGAGGGGAAACACGAGCTCGCCGATGACCTCCTCCTCGACGCGACCGTCGTCATCGACGACCACGAGCAGTGTACCCACTCCGGCGAGATCAACGTCCCCTACGCCGCGGGCACGCTCACTGACGACGACATCTACGGGGAGATCGGCGAGATCGTCGTCGGAGATCGCGCGGGACGCGTCGGCGTCGACGGCGACGACGGCATCACCGGCGTCACGGTGTTCGACTCGACGGGACTCGCCATTCAGGACGTGGCGGCCGCTCGCGTCGTGTACGAGTACGCCGACGACAACGACAACGGCTATCCGTTCGACCTGCTCGGTCTGGCCGAGTGAGTCGAGCCGGGACGGTTGCGTCCGCCGACCGCTCTCGACGTCTCAGGCGTTCTCTCCGTCTCCGACCAACTCCTCGGCGACGGTGGCGGCGGGTAACAGCGCCGGGTCGATCGCCAGGTCGGCGACGGCGGCGACGAACTCCGGAAGCGATCGGTCCGAGTACGTCACCGCGATCACGTCGGGGTTGCGGTCCTTCGCGACGGCGATGCCGGTCGCCTCCTCGACGTCGGTGACGACGAGGTAGTCCGCCTCGTCGATCCCCGCGGCCGCAAGCGCGCTCGTCGTGACCGGTCCGTCGATCCCGGTCACGTCGACGCCGAGCGCCTCCAGTGCCTCTCCGAGTCCGTGCTCGTCCGGGCCGGCGACGATCGCGGTCGTTCGATCTCCCGCCATCACTCGTACTCGATCGTCGCGGGCGGTTTGTGCGTGACGTCGTAGACGACGCGGGCGACGTTGTCGTTCTCGCCGGTGATCCGGCTCTGGATCCGCTGGAGCGTGTTCCAGTCGATCTCCTGAGCGCGCGCGGTCATCCCGTCGCGGCTCTCGACGGACCGGACCGCGACGACCCAGCCGTGGACCCGGTTGTCGCCCTTCACGCCCGTCGCCTTCCCGATCACGGCTCCGAACGCCTGCCACGGATCGTGGTCCTCCAACTCCTCCTCGACGACGTGGCAGGCCTCCCGGGCGACCTCGGCCTTCTCGCGGGTCACCTCGCCGACGACCCGCACGGCGAGTCCGGGTCCGGGGAACGGCATCCGCTCGGAGATGATCTCCTCTAACCCGAGCGCGCGAGCGACCTCGCGAACCTCGTCTTTGTACAGGTCACGGACCGGCTCGACGATCCCCTCGAAGTCGACGACCTCGGGGAGCCCGCCGACGTTGTGATGGGACTTGATGTTCCCCTCCGACTCGATCCGGTCGGGGTAGATCGTTCCCTGCACGAGGTAGTCGGCGTCGACCTCGTTGGCGACCGTCTCGAACTCGTCGATGAACCCTTCGCCGATGACGTGGCGTTTCTCCTCGGGGTCGGTGACGCCCGCCAGCCGGTCGAAGAATCGGTCCTGCGCCTCGACGACCCGGAGCGACTCCATGAAGGAGAACGTCTCGCGGATCTCCTCGGTCTCGCCTTTCCGCATCAGCCCGGTGTCGACGTACACGGGAGTCAGTTGGTCGCCGACCGCCTCGTACGCGAGCGTCGCCGCGACCGAGGAGTCGACGCCGCCCGATAGCGCGATGACCGCGTTCGCGTCGCCGATCGTCTCGCGGATCTCCGATATCGCCTCGTCGATGAACTCGTCCGTCTCGACCATTTATAGGGTCACGTTCGCGTCGCGTTCGGTTGTGTCCGTCGATTCTAACGCCGCCTCGACGAGGGCGACGAACGGTGGGCTCGCCCGGTCCGGGCGAGAGCGGAACTCGGGGTGCGCCTGCGTCCCGAGGAAGAACGGGTGATCGTCGCGTTCGAGGATCTCCATTCGGTTGTCCGCCCGTCCCGAAAAGTGGAGTCCGTCGACCTCCAGCTCGTCGATGTACTCGGGGTTCACCTCGTAGCGGTGGCGATGTCGCTCGGTACACGAGTCGGCACCGTACACCTCGGCTGCGAGCGTGCCCGGTTCGATAGCCGTCTCGTGGGCACCGAGCCGCATCGTTCCGCCCATCTCCTCGGTCTCGTACTGGTCGGGAAGCAGGTCGATGACCGGGTACGGCGTGTCGGGATCGAGCTCGGCGGAGTGGGCGTCGGTCATCCCCAGTACGTTGCGCGCGTGCTCGACGACCGCCATCTGGAAGCCCAAACAGAGCCCCAAGAAGGGGACGTCGTTCTCGCGGGCGTGGCGGATCGCCTCGATCTTCCCGTCCGTACCGCGGGAACCGAACCCGCCGGGGACGACGACGGCGTCCGCGCTCGCGAGCCGCTCCTTGTGGTGGTCGCGGGTCTCGTCGGCGTCGACCCACTGGACGTTCACCTCCGTCTCCGTGTGGATCCCCGCGTGTTTCAGCGCCTCGTGGATCGACATGTACGCGTCTTCGAGGGCGTACTTGCCCACGAGCGCGACGTCGATCTCCGCATCTCGCTCGCGGGTGACGAGCTCTCGCCACTCCGTCGACCGTTCCGCCTTCGGGAGCGCCTCGTCGGCGATATCGAGCCGTTCCATCACGTACTCGTCTAACCCCTCGTCCTCGACCATCAGCGGGACGTGGTAGATGTCCTCGACGTCGGGATTCGAGAAGACGGCGTCGGTCGCCACGTCACAAAAGAGCGCGATCTTCTCTTTCGTCTCCGGTTCGAGCTCCTCCGCACAACGTCCGACCAGAACGTCCGGCTGGAGCCCGATCGAGCGAAGCTCCTTGACGGAGTGTTGGGTGGGCTTCGTCTTCTGCTCGCCGTTCTTCGAGTAGGGGACGAGCGTGACGTGCGTAAAGAGGATGTCCTCGGGGTCCTCCTCGTGGGCGAACTGTCGAAGCGCCTCGAGGAACGGCATCGACTCGATGTCGCCGACCGTCCCGCCGATCTCGATCAGACAGACGTCGCTGCCCTCGGCGGCCTCGCGGATGCGCCGCTTGATGTCGTCGGTGACGTGGGGAATGATCTGGACGGTCTTCCCGAGGTAGTCGCCGGCGCGCTCGCGCTCGATGACGTGCTGGTAGGTTTTCCCCGTGGTAACGTTGTGATCGAAGGTCATGTCCGCCCCCAGGAACCGCTCGTAGTTCCCCAGGTCGAGGTCGACCTCCCCCCCGTCTTTGAGCACGTACACCTCGCCGTGCTCGTAGGGGTTCATCGTTCCGGCGTCGACGTTGAGGTACGGGTCCACCTTCACGGCGGTCACGTCGAAGCCCGCGTTCGCGAGGAGTCGGCCGGTGCTGGCGGCGGTGATGCCCTTCCCCAACCCGGACATGACGCCCCCCGTTACGAACACGAACTTTCGACCCAGTGATGGATCGTACCCCGTATCGGGATCCGTCGGCATACCGACCGTCCGTCAGGCCTCGGCAAAACCGTTTCGGAGGGGCGGCCGGTAGTGAACGCGTGTCACGAACCGAACTGAGCTGACGGACGATCGAACATTCACCGTCATCGCGTGATTCGAATGCGACAGTCGTTGCGCTCTCGGTCCCTGTCGTGGCGCTCTTCGCTCTCCCGCGTGAGTGCCGCTCGGGGATCCGGTCCCGGTCGAATTCGGTCCCGCTCGGGGATCCGGTCCCGGTCGAATTCGGTCCCGCTCGGGGATCCGGTCCCGGTCGAATTCGGTCCCGCTCGGGGATCCGGTCCCGGTCGGATTCAGTCGTATCGCCACAGATCGGCGACGTGATAGCATCTCTCCTGCGATCCTTATCTCCTCACGGAACCTTCATTATCGTACACACCATGACTGCTCAAACCACCGTCAACCCGAACCGTGAACTCGCCGAACTCGCGTTCTCGGAGGTCCTCAACGGTCACGACCTCGAACGCATCCCCGACTACTACGCCGCCGACTGTCAGTATCACGGAATGATCGGTCCGGAGGCGATCGACAGCGACGAGTACGGCTCGTTCCTCTCGATGTACTTCGATGCGTTCCCGGACCTCTCGTTCGACATCGACGAGATCGTTACCGAAGCCGACGTCGCCGCCGTCCGGTGGACCGCTCGTGGGACACACGAGGGGAGTCTCATGGACATCCCCGCCACCGGCGAAGCGGTAACCGTCACCGGCATGTCCTTCCTTCACATCGAGGACGGAGAGATCAGTAGGGTTCACAGCAACCAGGACATGCTCGGCCTGCTCCGGCAACTCGACGCGATTCCGGACTCTCCCCGGAAGATCGTTCGGCTTCTGGCGGGCCAGATGAAACGCCGACTCACCCGCCGCTGACGTCTCATCGACGTCGCCGTCTCCCTCCGACCGGTCTCACCGTCAGATCGATCGTCACCGTCAGATCGATCGTCACCGTCCGACGACTCGGTCGCCGTCGACGAACACCGATTCGGGGTCGCGCCACGCCTCGACGGTCTCGTTGGGGTCGTCGTCGAGGACGACGAGATCCGCGCGATACCCCTCCCTGACCCGGCCGACGTCGTCGATCCCGAGGAGGTCGGCTCCGTTGACCGTGGCGGCCTCGAACGCTTCCGCCGGCGAGAGACCGTACTCGACCATGTACGCCAACTCGCCGGGGATCTTCTCGAAGAAGTTGAACGGTGTTCCGGCGTCGGTTCCCATCGCGATGGGGACGCCGGCGTCGAGCGCGTGCTCCCACGCGCCGCCGAAGCGCTCGGCCGCGTCCTCCGCTTTCGCGACTGCGTCCGCGGGGATACCGGCCTCGACGCCGTTGTCGACGATCCCGTGGAGCGCGCTCGCGGTCGGCACCCAGTAGGTGCCCTTCTCGGCCATCAGCCGGGCGGCCTCCGCGTCCATGAACGTCCCGTGTTCGATGCTCGTGATACCCGCGCGAACGGCGTTTTTGATCCCCCGTTCTCCGTGTGCGTGTGCCGCCGTCGGCGTGTCGGTCGGCGCGGCGGCGTCGGTGAACGCCGAGAGCTCCTCGGGAGTGAGCTCGGGCGCGCCCGTCACCGCGCCCTCGGTGAGCACGCCGCCGGTCGCCATACACTTGAGCACGTCCGCGCCGTCCTTCAGCTGTTCGCGGGCGGCCTTCCGGACCTCCGCGGGACCGTCGGCCTCGCGACCGAACCAGTTGCCGTGTCCGCCGGTCATGATCACGTTGCGTCCGCAGGCGACCACCCGTGGGCCGTCGAGGACTCCGTCCGCGACCGCCGCCGCGGCGTCGAGCGCGAGCGTCCCCCGCGCACCGAGGTCTCGGACCGTGGTGACGCCCGCGGCGACGGCCGCCTCGAGGTTCCGTGCGGTGCGGTAGCTCGCGGTGTAGTCGCTCTCGGAGACCGCGCTGGCGACGTCGGGGCGTCCGTCCATCATCAGGTGGACGTGTGCGTCGATCAGCCCCGGCGCGACGACCTTCCCCGAGACGTCCGTGCTCGTGTCTCCCCGTCCGATGTCGCCGACTGCGACGATCTCACCGTCCTCGATCGCGACGTCGGCCTCGCGTGTCCCGTCCACGTCGGCCACGCGACCGCCACTCAGTACGTGCATACGCCAGAAGGGACCGAACCGGAGGTAAAGGGTTGGATCGCGGAAGTCAACGAGACGACGGATGGATCCGCGAACGTGGTACGCTCCCTCACTTATAAGTATGCGGACGTGTCTTTATAAGAATATGGCAGATACGAAACCAACTGGAACGCTCGCGGAGCTGTACGAGGGGCGGATCGGCGAACCGACGACCGACGACGAGGTGCGGGGGTACTGGCTGTTCTCGTTGGGGGTGTTGATCGGTGTCCTCGGTGTCGTCCTGTTCGCGCTCACTGCACCGCGAACGTCCGCGCGTGCGATCGGGTATGCCCTCGTCGCCCTGTCGCCGCCGCTCGTGATGATCGGCGCGATCGTCCGATTCCCGCTGCGGCGGTCCGCGACGACGCTCGCGGCGCTCGGCGGACTGTTGACGCTCGCCGCGGTCGTCTACTTCCTCGTCGTCTTCCCCGACGGCTGGTCGCGTTCGACCGGGAACGGCGTCGTCAACGCACTGTACGCGGCCGGAGTCGTCGTGATCGGGCTCGCGGGAGCGATCGTCCCGCTCGTAACCGACCCCGTGCGAGCCGACTACGAGCGGATGCAGACGTCCTCGGCCGCGGCGGAGTCCGCTCGCGAGGAGACGGAAGCCGAGCTCGCGGAGGCGGAAACGGAGCTGGCGGCGATGGAGGTGGAGCTTGACGCGGCCGCCGAGGACCTCTCCGAGTCGGCGGCGCGTGCCGAGGAGCTCGACGCCGAACTGGCGGCCGTCCGGGCGGAGATCGAGTCGCTCCGGACGAGCAAAGCCCGGTTCGAGCTGTTCGAGGACCGCGCCGGCAAGGCGCGCTGGCGGCTCCGCCACCGCAACGGGAACGTCATCGCGACCGCCGGACAGGGGTACAGCAGCCGCGGGAAGGCACAACAGGGACTCCACAGCGTGAAACGGAACGCGCTCGGAGCGGGACTGCTGCGTATCGAGACCTCGCCCGAGGAGGCGGACGCGATCGCCGCCGACGACGGTCCCGAACCCGAGGACGCGGACGAGCCGGACGTCGCCGTCCCGAGCGACGACGAGGCGCTCGCGAGCATGGCGACCTTCGAGCTGTTCGAGGACTCGGCGGGCGAGTGGCGCTGGCGACTTCGCCACGACAACGGCAACGTCATCGGCGACTCCGGCGAGGGGTACGCCTCGAAGTCGAACGCGAAGCGGGCGCTCGCTCGGGTCCGCGAGCACGTCGCCGCCGCGGACTACCTCCGGGTCGATCCGGCCGCCTTCGAGATGTTTCAGGACCGGGCGGGCGAGTGGCGCTGGCGGTTGATCCACGAGAACGGCAACATACTCGCCGACTCCGGGGAGGGCTACTCCTCGCGGTCGAAGGCTCGACAGGGCCTCGAAAGCGTCCGGTCGAACGTCGCGGACGCCGACGTCGACGAGCAGTAACCGGCCGTCCGTCGGGTGCCGCCCGACGCGTACATTTATGATCTATCCGACTAATGTGCGTGTCGTATGAGCGCGACCTTCGAGCTGTACGAGGACAAGGCGGGCGAGTATCGCTGGCGGCTCCGCCACTCGAACGGGAACATCATCGCGGACTCCGGTGAGGGGTACGCCTCGAAGAGCGGGGCGAGGGACGCCATCGAACGCGTCCGCGACTACGGTCCCGACGCGGACGTCCTCGACGTCGGGAACGCCGCCTTCGAGATCTATGCGGACGCGGCCGACGAGTGGCGCTGGCGGCTCCGTCACCGGAACGGAAACATCATCGCGGACTCCGGTGAGGGGTACGCCTCCCGATCGAACGCCGTCGACGCCGTCACCGGCGTCAAGCGGAACGCGCCCGGTGCGGGAGCCGAGACGGCGGAGTGACGGCCGTCTCGGTGCGAGCCGGAGCCGAGGAATCGCGGCTCACTCGTTGACCGATTCGGGGTCGTCGGTCGGATCCGACTCCGGCTGGGTGACGTACGCCCGGAGGTCGTCGCCGTCGACGTCGATCCCCTGACGACTGAAGAAGGCGGCAACGTTCTCGCAGTCGCGATCGAGGAACTCCCCGGCGTTCGGGTGGTGGACGGTGACCGCCTGTCCCAGATCGATGACGACGAGTTCGCCCTCGTGGATTATCATGTTGTACTCCGACAGATCGCCGTGGATCAGGCCCGCACGGAACAGTCGTCGCATGTACTCGCGGACGACCTCGTAGGCGGTTTCGGGATTCTCGACGGTCACCTCCGAGAGCCGCCGCGCACGGTCGTCGGCGTGGCCGACCAGCTCCATCACGAGGACGTTCCGCTGGACGGCGATCGGCTCGGGGACGCGCACGCCCGCCTTGCGCGCGCGCTTGAGGTTCGCGTACTCCTTTTTCGTCCACGCCAACACGACCGCCTTCTTGTCGTTCGCGATCCCCTCGAAGCGGGGGTCACCCTCGAGATACTCGCGCATGTGGCGGAAGTTCGAGGAGTTGATCCGGTACACCTTCACCGCGACCTCCCGCGCCCGCTCGTCGGCCGCGGCGGCCGACCCCGGCTCCGGTCGTTCGCCGGCTTCTCCGCCGAGCGCCTCGAACACGTTCGCCTCCTTCCCCGTCGAGATGGGGCCGCCGAACGCGTCGACGTACCCGTCCTGGACGAGCTTGTACACGGCAGCGAGGGTCGCGTCGTCGAACACCGACTCCTGGAGTTTGAACCGCTCGGTGTCTTTTACCCGCTTGCGGAACTCGTCGAACTCCCGGTCCTGCCGGCGGGCGATCCGGTCGGCTTCCGTGTCGGAGACGTCAAGCTCCTCCCACTCGTCGCCCGGACTCTCCTCGGGTTCGAGCAGTACGAACTCCTCGCTCATTCGGTTCGACGTTCGCCCGCGTGACGTATAAGCGAGCGGGTCGGCCGGCCACCCTCGCGACCGGCTCCGTCCCGCGGGCGACGCGACCGGCTACTCCTCGGGGACCTGCGCGACGGTCGTGATCGCGCGGGGGCTCCGCGGCGTCGCGCGCTGGATGTGGTGTTCGAACTCCTCGTACCCCGCCTCGGCGAACATCCGGTCGCCCTCCTCCTCGTCGTAGAACAGCATTATCGCGTCCGCAACCCGCTGGAGGACGCGGTTGTGCGGGTAGTCGGGGCCGACGACGAGCACCTGCCCCCCCGGCTTCGCGACGCGGCGCATCTCGGCGAGCCCGTCGACCGGGTTCGGCCAGTACTCGATCGAGCCGGACGACCAGACGACGTCGAACGAGTCGTCGCGGAAGGGGAGTCGCTCGGCGTCGCCGCGATAGAAGCGCACCCGATCCCGTTTGCCGAACTTCTCGAACGCCTTCTCCATCTGGTGGACGCTCTGATCGAGCCCGTGGACGTCGTCGGCGTGTTCGAGCAGCCCCTCGGTGCCGAAGCCGGTACCGCAGCCCACGTCGAGTACCCTGTCGTCGTCGCCGAACTCCAGCCAGGAGAGCGCCTCCGTGCGCATCTCCTCCGTCCAGTTGAACCGGTTCACCCGGTCGTACACCTTCGAGAGGTACTTGTAGAACAGCCGGGCGTTCGACTTGTCCTCGAGGATCCCCATTTACCGCTCGGTTGGACTGCCCGCCCCATAACGACACGGATCCGCCTCGCGTATCCGACCGCCGGTCCACCTCGCGTATCCGACCGCCGATCCGCCTCGCGTATCCGACCGCCGATCCGCCTCGCTTATCCGACCGCCGGCCGATCCGCTCGTATGCACCCGACGACGAGCGGTCGGTTCCGCGTTCACGACCGTCGTCCGCGCCCGGACGTGGCGGACGACGCGCCCGACGAGTTCGTCCTCGTCGAACTCCCGTCGGAGCCGATCGACCCGACCGCGCCGGAGGCCGCGGACGTGTACGACCCGCTGTACGTCCTCGCGGACGGATACGACGCCGACCTCGCGGTCCGGATCGAAACGCTCGAGCCCGGCGTCGTCGTCGACGCGACGCTCGTGTGGGACGACGGCACCGCCCGCTTTTCGGAGCTCTCCGTCGTCCGCGAGAGCCGGTTCCGGTTCGCCGCCGACGTCGAAGGGATGTTCGAGGCGGCCGTCGAGACGTGGAGAGACGTCCGCGCGGCCGGCGAGTCGATGGGATCGATCACGACCCGATCGAACGACGGCGACCCGAACGGCGCGCTGTACCTGTTCGCCGACGGACCCGGAAGCGAGACCTTCGAGGATCTGCGGGCCGGCCGGGTCCCGATCGAGCCGCTCATCGCCCGCGTCAACGCCGAGCGCGGCGTGGAGCCACGAGCGGTGTTCGTGCTCCGGCCGGTCGATCACGAGTTCGTCGCCGTTCACGTCGTGTTCGACCGTGACGGCGTCCTCGCGCGGACGATCCGCGACACCTACGACCTCGAGAGCGGACTCGCGTCCCGACTCCCGTCCGAGGACGACGCGGAGTGATCGGCACCTCACCCTCGTCCTGTGACCGTCCCGTCACCGCTCACGGGGCGGTCGTCGCATCCACCGAACAACCGACGGCTCGTTGTCACCGGTTCCGACACGCGTTTCACTCCCGAGGCGAGTGAACGACCGTGGCAGACACGCCGACCGGTATCGACCGCGACCCGGACCCGAGACCGCTGCGAGCGGACCCGCCGGACGAGAGCCGCCGCACGCGGCTGTGGCGGTTCGCCTACAACGTCTTCCCCGCCTACCGAGGAACCGGCGCACGGGTCGTCCACATCGGTGGAAACTGGCAGTACGTTCGCGTACGGATCCCGTACAACTGGCGGACGCGAAACCTCCTCGGAGCGATCTTCGGAGGGAGCCTCTACGGCGCGGTCGACCCGGTGTACATGACCCTGCTTCGCCGTAACCTCGGCGACGCGTTCACGGTGTGGGACAAGTCGGCGGCGATCGAGTTCCTCCGGCCCGGGCGAGAGACGCTGTACGCCGAGTTCGCCGTCGACGACGAGGAAGTAGCCGAGATCCGTCGCTCGCTCGACCCCGGTGAGTCGACCGACCGGGAGTATCTCGTGTCGATCGTCGACGACGAGGGAACGGTGTACGCGGCCTGTCGGAAGACGCTGTACGTCCGACGGGACGAGTAGCCACGAGTCGCTGAACCGGCTGTGCTACTACGGCGCGCCGCTCAGGCGGTCGCGCCGGCGATCAGGCGGTCGCGCCGGCGATCAAACTCTCGCGAACGGTTTCCAGGAAGCGGTTCGGGTGTTCGACGTGCGGGAGCAGTCGTGCGCGATCGAAGACGACGAGCCGAGCGTCGGAGGCGTCCGCGAGTTCGCGTCCGTCGGATAGCGGACTCACATCGGCCTCTCGCCCCCAGACGATCGTCGGTGGGACGTCGAGGTCCGCGAGCGCGGCCGCCAGATCGAGGTCGCTGTTGAGGTAGCCGGAGACGAACGAGGCGGGCGCGAACCGGGCGTTCTCGACGTGGCTGGTGCGCCACTCGTAGTCGATCCAGTCGTCCGTGGCGCTGTTCGGGTCGTAGTAGCCGTGGTCCGCGTTGAAGTACCGGATCGACGGCTTCGAGGCGATCAGGTTGAACAGCGCGGTGCCGACGAGCGGCGACCGGAGCAACTCCAGCAGCCACGGCTTCGGTGGGCTCGGTCCGGCGGTCGTCGTCGGACAGACGCCGACGAACCCCGAGAGCTCGACGTCGTCCGCGGCCGCGGCGTAGGCGGCGGACAGCGACGACGCGACGACGGCGGGGTCGTCGAACGCCGCGAGGAAGTCGCGGACGAAGTCCTCGTACAGCGCGGCGGAGTACCTGACTGGCGGTCGGTCGGAGCGCCCGTAGCCGGGCAGGTCCGGCGCGACGACGTGGTAGTCGGCGGTCAGATCGCCGAACACCTCGCGCCACTCGCCCGAGGAGCCCGCCGCGTTGATCCCGTGCAGTAGGACGAGATCCGGGTCGTCGGGATCCCCGCCCTCGGTGTAGGCGACGTCGATCCCGCGCCAGCGGAACGTTCGTTGGTCGCCGGTCAGTGGCGACTCGAGCGTTCCGTCGTACCGAAGCCCGCTGTTCGCGCCCGCGACCGCGCCGACGCCGAGGAGGGCCGCCCCTGCGAGGCTCGTGAGTCTCATGGTAACCTGTTGTCCCGCTGGCGACTTATAGCTCGTGGAGCACAGCGAGTCTCGGAGGCCGCTCCCCGTCGCTTGCCGGCGTCATCCCGATTTCGGGGGCTGCTCTCGGTCACTCCTCGTCGGTGGCGTCGTCCGTCCGACCGGCCGCAGCGCCCTCGGTCACGCCGTCGACGCATGCCGCGATCGGGGCGATCACCTCGCTCGCGACCGTGTACGGGTCCGTCTCGCGCCGTCGAACGCGCTCCGCGAGCGCCTCCACGCCGCCGCGCCGCTCCAGTTCCGTGGTCGCGAGCTCGCCGATCTCCGACCGCACCAGCGTTCGGATCTCCTCGGCGTAGCGTCGTCGCTGCCGTCGCGTCGACTCTCCGGACGCCCGCAGGTGCGCTTCGTGTGCCTCGAACGTCTCGATGAGTTCGTCGATACCCTCTCCCGTCGTCGCGACGCTCCGGAGCACCGCCGGCGTCCACGAGTCGTCGTTCCAGCCATCCTTCTCCCCGGCGTCCCGGTCGCTCTCACCGGCGTCGTCCGGATGATCGGGCGTCTCGACGCCGTGATGGCCGGTGTCGAGTCCCGCCGTGGGACTCTCGCGTCTGTGAACCATCTCCTCTAACTCCGCGAGGGTTCGCTCCGCGCCGTCCATGTCCGCCTTGTTGACGACGAACACGTCGCCGATCTCCAGGATCCCGGCCTTCAGCGTCTGGACGTCGTCGCCCGATCCGGGCTGGACGAGGACCGCGACGGTGTCGGCGGTGCGGACGACGTCGACCTCGTTCTGTCCGGCCCCGACCGTCTCGATGATGACCACGTCCTTGCCGAACGCGTCGAGCGCTTTCACTGCGTCCGCGGTCGCCATCGAGAGCCCGCCGAGCTGTCCGCGCGCGCTCATCGAGCGGAAGAACACCTCCATATCGCCGACGTTCGACGCCATCCGGATCCGGTCTCCGAGCACTGCACCGCCCGTGTACGGCGAGGACGGATCGACCGCGACGACCCCGACCGTGTCGCCGCGCTCGCGGTACGCGGCAGCGAGCTTGTCGACGAGCGTCGACTTGCCCGCACCGGGCGCGCCCGTGATCCCGATCACCCGTGCCGATCCGGTGTGTGCGTGCAGCGCGGCGACGAGCTCGCGGTACCCCGGCGACCGGTTCTCGATGCGCGTGATTACACGGGCCAGCGCCCGCTGGCTCCCTCCGAGAAGCTCCTCGACCAGATCGATCGACTCGCCGGTATCCGAACCGCTCGACTCCGCGACCATCTACGTGCGCTCCGGGACGTTCGCCCGGATGAACTCGATCGTCTCCGCCATCGGCGTGCCGGGGCCGAACACCTCGGCGACGCCCAACTCCTTCAACGTCGCCTCGTCGTCGGCGGGAACGATCCCGCCGACGAGCACGAGGGTGTCCTCGAACGCGTCGTACTGTTTGAGCCCCTCGATCACCTTCGGGACGAGCGTGTTGTGTGCCCCCGAGAGGATCGAGATCCCCAGCACGTCGACGTCCTCCTGTACCGCCGCCTGGACGATCTCGTCGGGTGCGCGGTGGAGCCCCGAGTAGACCACCTCGAAGCCGGCGTCCCGGAACGCCCGCGCGATCACGTGCGCCCCCCTGTCGTGCCCGTCCAGTCCGACCTTCGCGACCAGACAGCGGATCGTCCGTTCCTCCGGTTCGGCGCTCATACCCGAAACTGCGTCGCCGCACCGTTTGATTCTAACGGACGATAGGGTAGGTCTCAGCCGGCGGCCGATCCCTTCAACCACCTTTTTATATCATCGCGAATTGATGTCCCGTCCATGGAACGTCCACGCCCACGGTTGGGCACCCACACGGAGACGCTGTTGCCCCGGATCGGTGCGTTCATTATCGACATCGTGCTCGTCGGGATCGCGCTCGGCATCGTCGTCGGTGCGATCTCCCTCGTGAGCGACACGCTCGGGGTGTTGTTCGCGGGACTGTCGACGATCGCCTTCTTCGCGTACTTCATCTACATGGAGGGAACATACGGCCAGACGATCGGCAAGCGACTGCTCGGCATCGTCGTCATCACCGAGGACGGCGGCGACTGCGACATGCGCGCGGCCGCGATCCGGAACGTCCTCCGGATCGTCGACGGCGCGTTCGGCTACCTCGTCGGACTCGTCGTCATCCTGCTCACCGACGACGACCAGCGCGTGGGCGACCTGGTCGGTGACACCGTCGTCGCCCGCGTCGAGTAGTCACGAGGGCGCGACTAACGGACGCGACTACTTCGCCCCAGTCGAGTCCGGCCCGTCGATCGGGAACCGGTCCTCGGTCGTCCGACTCACGTCGTCGGGTGCGATCGTCTCGCCGTCGACCTCGACGGCCTCGCCGCCGGAGAGCCGACCGAACGCCGGCCCCTCGGGGACGCCCCGCTCGGCCGCGAGAGCCGGATCGAACGCCTCGACGCGTGCGATCACCGCGTCGTCCGTGACGGTCACCTCGTCGTAGGCCGCCTCCAGCACCGCCGCGAGGTCGGCGACGAGGTCGACGGCGTCGGGTCGGCCCGGTCGATCCGAGGCGAACGCGCAGCCCCCGGCCGCCCGCGTTCCGGCCTGTTCGGTCTCGAACGCGACCGCACTGGCCTCGACCGCGGTACGCGTCGCGTCCGCGTCGACTCCCTGTGCCCTCGCCAGCAGCTCGGCGGGAAGCTCCCGCACGACGAACGGACCGTGGTCCCCATCCGCGTCCCGAACCGGATCCGGGACGACGTCGCCGAACCGAAGTCCGTCGTCGACCGGGCGGAGCGCGTCCTCCACCGCATCGACGAGCGCCAGCGGACGATCCCCGACCTCGCGGATCCACGTCTCGCTCACGACTCGGTGTCCGAGCCCCTCGATCACCGAGCGAAGCGCCGGTCGATCGCCCTCGATCACGGCGTGGGCAGCCCCGCTCCGCTCGAACGCGCGATCGATGACCGCCCGGTTCGCGTCGGGCGAACCCAACGCCGCGAGCCCCCAGTCGGCACCGACGTGCCCCACCGCCCACTCGGTGTCGCGGACGATCCGCGTGAACCGCGGTGCGTAGTGGCCGCCGCCGAACCCGACGACGTGTCGCGCCCGACCATCGGAACCGATCAGGTCGGGACTCGTCCCGCGGAGGTCGAGAACCGCTCGCGCGACCGCCCGGGCGGCATCCGGGTCCTCCCACTGGGGCGTGTCGGAGCCGAGCTCGACGAAAAGCGAGGGGACGGAGACGGCCGTGGGGCCGTGATGGGTGCACTCGATGCCGACGTCGTACCCCTCGGGCGCGTGGTCGTCGAGCGCCTCGACGACTCGCTTCTCGGTGCCGGGTGCGGCGCGCGCGAACTCGTCGGGCTCGCCGCCGTACTCCGCGGGTCCGAAGTTGCCGGTGACGTGGGCGGTCAACAGCGCGCCGGTGTCTCCCGAGTGCCGCGAGACGAACACGAGCGCATCCGGCTCTCCACCGTCGTCGCGGTTCGCGTCGTGATCTCCGTCCCCGTCGGTGCTGCCGTCGCCGCCGAACGCGGTGGCGGGGTCGTCGAGGTGGATGTGGAGGTCGTCGAACGTCCGGAGTTCGAAGCCGTCCGTGCGGTAGTACGTTCCGCCGCCCTCGCCGTCGGGGCGCGTGCGGTCCTCGTGTCGGTCCCACGCAGCGAGCTCGAGGAGGTGCTCGCCGATGTGCTCGGAGGCGTGATCCGCTCGACTGACGACGATCGCTATCACTGCAGGACGGTGGGTCATGCGGGTCCGAATAGTCGTCGGTTCGCGACGAGCGCGGTTCCGGGTGCGGATCAACGCTCACGGCAACAGCAGGTACACGAAGGCGACGTAGGCGATGACGAGGATCGCGCCGTCGACGCGGGAGAGCCGTCTCCCGCGATACATCAGCCCGACGAGAAGCAGGGTGAACGCGACGAGTGCGGGGAACTCGAACGCCCGAACGCTCGCGGCGATCTCGACGGGCGTGATCAGCGCGAGGATCCCGATCACGGCGAGGACGTTGTAGATGTTCGATCCGACGACGTTGCCGACGCTGAAACTCGCCTCGTCGCGGACGGCAGCGACGACGCTGGCGGCGAGCTCGGGGAGTGAGGTCCCGATCGCGAGAACGGTGAGCCCGATGAACAGGTCAGAGAACCCCGCGGCCGCGAGAAGCTCTCGACCGCCCTCGATCAGCCATCGCGATCCGACGACCAAGGCGACGATCCCGCCGAGGACGGTCGCGACGTCTCGGGGGGTCGCGTTCGGCATCTCCTCGCGTTCGGCCGCCGTGATCCCCGACTGCGTCCGCGTGATCCGTCGCAACACGACGAGCGTGAACCCGACGAGCACCGCGAGGAGGACGCCGCCCTCGGTCGCCGCGAGCCGCCCGTCCCAGCCGAGCGCGACGAGGAGGAACGCCGCCAACACCATGAACGGGACGTGTCGTTCCAACACCGTGTCCGAGACGTCGAGCGGTCGGATCAGGGCGGCAACGCCGAGCACGAGACCGACGTTGGCGATGTTCGAGCCGACGATCGCACCGAGTCCGATGTCCGTCGAAACGGTGAGCGCACCGAGCACGGCGACGAACAGCTCCGGTGCGGTCGTCGCGAACGCGACGACGGTGACACCGACCGTCGACGCCTTGAGCCCGATCGCAAGCGCGAGCTTGGCGGCCCCTTTCACCAGGAGCTCGGCACCGATATACAGGAGGCCGATCCCCACGGCAAGCAACAGGAGTTCGGTGACCGGTGACCCGAGAGGCACGCTCGTTGGTTCACGTCGTTCGGTCAAAAGCGCCGCGGTAGGACCGGCGGTTTAAGAGGTCCGCCACCGGAGTGCCGGTATGCTCGTCGTCGTCTCCGACACACACAGCACCGAGGGACATCGACTGCGCGGGCGGACCTACTCGGCGGTGCGGGAGGCGGAGCTCGTGATCCACGCGGGAGACTTCTATCGAGAGCCGGTGCTCGACGCCTTCTCCGACGAGGCACGGAGTTTGCGGGCGGTGTACGGGAACAACGCGGATCGACCGATCCGCGATCGACTGCCGGAGCACCGCGTCGTCGAGTACGGCGGGGCGCGGTTCGCGGTGACTCACCGGCACCGGAGCGGGGACACGGGACTGCTCATGTTCGGTCGGGAGCGGGACGCCGATGTCGTAATCCACGGCCACAGCCACGCACCGCGGTTCGACGGCTCCGGGGACGTCGCGCTTTTGAACCCGGGCAGCCACGCCCAACCGCGCGGAAATCGACCAGCACACGCCGAGTTGGAGCCGGTGCCCGACGGGCTGGCGGGTCGACTCGTCACACCCGACGGCGACGTCTTCGAGGAGTTCCGGATCGAACCGTAATGGACCGTGCTCGGTACGACCGATGGATCGCCGTACGGGGGCCGGTGATCGGTCGCGACACCCCGTTCGCGTCTCTCGGCGGGACGTCCGGAGGAGCACGCTCTCGCGGCGAGCGTGCGGGACGGATCGGGAACTGAGTCGGTGGACGAGAACTGAGTCGGTGGAGGGCCGAAGCGGGGGTCGCAGTCGTCCCTTTCGCTGCGGACAGCTTATACGTGGGGAAGGCACAAACGTCGATTTGAGTCATCGACCGATCCACCCCACGTACCCGGGGCGACCCGCACCGGAGAGCCGTCGAAACGCCTAACACGATGCCGACGGAACCGGGGGTATGGTTTCGATCGATCCGCTCGTGGCCCTCCTCCTCGTGGGCCTACTGGGGTTGTTCTTCTTCGGCTATCTCCTCGTACGCCGTACCCTCCTGGGACTCCGTGAGGGATACGAGGACGGCAAGCGATAGCGATGGTCGCCGTCACGATCCTCACGTTTCTCGTTGCCGGGCTTGCGAGCCTGTTCATGGCGTGGTCGATCGGTGCGGGATCGTCCGGTTCGACGCCGTTCGCGCCCGCCGTCGGTGCGAACGCCATCTCGGTCATGCGCGCCGGCCTCGTCGTCGGCGTGCTCGGCTTTTTCGGGGCCGTCCTGCAGGGAGCGAACGTCACCGAGGCGGTCGGGACTGAGCTGATCGGTGGAATGACGCTCACTGCGGGTGCCGCGATCGTCGCGCTGCTCACCGCGGCGGGGCTCGTCGCTATCGGCGTGTTCGCCGGCTACCCGATCGCGACCGCGTTCACGGTCACCGGCGCGGTCGTCGGTGTCGGTCTCGCGATGGGCGGGGATCCGGTGTGGCCGAAGTACGTGGAGATCCTCGCGCTGTGGCTGCTCACTCCGTTCGTCGGCGGCGGTGTCGCGTACGCCGTCGCGCGGGCGTTGATCGGCGATCGGCTCCCGGAGCGAGCGCTCACCGCGGTGCTCGCCGGGCTCGTCGGCGTCATCCTCGCGAACGTCGGGTTCGCACTGCTCGGTCCGGCCGGCGAACAGGCGTCAGTCGCCGAGGCGCTCGCGCTCGGACTCGATGCGCCCGGACCGCTCGGTGTCGTCGCCGTCACGGTCGCGTTCGCGGCGCTCATCGCCGCGGCCGTGTTCGCCGACATCGGACGGGACCGCGAGGGCGCACAGCGACGATTCCTCCTCGCGATGGGCGGACTTGTCGCGTTCTCCGCCGGCGGTTCGCAGGTCGGCCTCGCGATCGGCCCGCTGGTTCCGATCTTCGGCGACGTCGGGGTCCCGCTGTGGGCGCTGCTCGTCGGCGGCGGCGTCGGACTGCTCGCGGGGTCGTGGACGGGCGCGCCCCGAATGATCAAGGCGATCGCACAGGACTACGCCTCGATGGGGCCGCGACGGTCCATCGCTGCCCTCATCCCGTCGTTCGCGATCGCACAGACCGCCGTCGCGTTCGGGATCCCGGTCTCGTTCAACGAGATCATCGTCTCGGCGATCGTCGGTGCGGGGTACGCGGCCGGCGACGCAGGGGTGAGCCGCGCGAAGATGGGATACACCGTGCTTGCGTGGATCGCCTCGCTCGTGGGATCGCTCGCGATCGGATACGGCGCGTACTGGACGGTGTCGCTGGCGTTGTGAGCCACTCGCCCGCGCCGGAACAGTCGCCGTGCTGAACGACTCGCCTGCGGGCTGCGATCGGCCCCACCCGACCTCGGTTCATTCCTTATAAGTACCGAGCGACCGGAGTCACGGACATGTCCACGATCGGATTCATCGGCGGCAGCGGTATCTACGAGGCGCTCCCGCTGAACGACGTTCGCGAGGTCGAGTTCGACACCCCGTACGGGGAGCCGAGCGACGCCGTGACGATCGGCGAGTTCGCGGACACCGGCCGCGACGTCGCGTTCCTTCCCCGTCACGGGAGCGATCACGGGGTCTCCCCGACGGACCTCCCGTACCGCGCCAACATGTACGCACTCAAAAAGGCGGGGGTGACCCACGTGTTCGCGTCGAACGCGGTCGGGAGCTTGCGGGAGGAGCTGGAGCCGGGCACGCTCGTGGTCCCCGACCAGATCTTCGACCGCACGAGCAACCGCGACCTCTCCTTTTACGGCGACGGCGTCGTCGTCCACCAGCCGTTCGCCGACCCGTATAGCCCGGAACTCGTCGACCACCTGACGGCGGCCGCGAGCGCGACGACGACCGACGACACGAACGTGGTGAACGGCGGCACGTACGTCTGTATCGAGGGGCCACAGTACTCGACGCGCGCCGAGTCGGAGTTCTACAGGGCACAGGGGTGGGACGTCGTCGGCATGACGGCGATCCCCGAAGCGAAGCTCGCTCGCGAGGCGGAGATCGCGTACGCGACGATCGCGGGCGTCACCGACTACGACGTCTGGAAGGCGGACAGCGAGGTGACTCTCGCGGAGGTACTGGAGAACGCGGAGCGGAACCAAGCGGCGATCAAAGCCGCCATCGAGGAGGCCGTTCGGACGCTTCCGGACGACCACACCTGCGAGGCGCACACCGCGCTCGAGGGAACGATCAACACGCCGACGGACGCGATTCCGGAGGCGACCCGCGAGCGCGTCGACCTGCTTTTGGGCGAGTACTTGTAACCGCCCTCAGTCGGTACGCGATGGGGGTTCTTCGTCGGTCCATCGCGGCGTACCACTCAAGATGCCCTGGACCCCGGCGAGCGGCTCGCCGACGGTGATCCCGTGTTCGGTGATCTCGAACTCGCGAAGCGTCCGCTCGAAGTCACTGGTTCGCATCTTGAGGACGCCGATGAGCTTCCGCATCTCGCCCCGGAGCTCGAGGTGACGGAGGAAGACGATGTTGTCCGCGAGATAGCTGATCCCGCTGTTGGTAGCTTGAAACTCTCCCGTGATGTTCGCGACCTCCTCGACCATGATCACGGTCACGCCCATGTTCTTCAGATAGCGACCGAGCGTGTGGAGCTGCCTGACGAGCTCGTCGTCCGATCCGCGTAATGAGAGCTTGTAGCCGGACACACCGTCGATCATCACGACCTCGGTCCCCTTCGATTCGACCTCGCGACGGACCATGTCGGCGAACTCTTGGGGTGAGGTCGACAGCGCTTCGACCTCCTCGACGTGCAGCGTCCCTCGTTCGCGCATCTCCGTGACGGGGATGTCGATGGCCTCCGACCGGCGCATGAACGTCCCCTCGGTTTCCTCGAACAGATACATCACCGAGCGCTCTCCCCGCTCCGCCGCTTCCTTCATGAACTGCGTGCCGGTCGTCGTTTTACCGACGCCGGTCGGTCCGGTGATGACCGAGACGGTGCCGCGATCGAGCCCGCCGTCCAGCAACGCGTCCATCTCGGGGACCCCGGACGATATCGGTTCGTCGATGAACTCCTGTCCGTACTCGTCCGGATGGAGCTCCGGATACACGACGAGCCCCTCGTCGGTGATCGCCACCGAGTGATCGCCGCTTCTGGTCGCCGACCCTCGGAACTTCGGGACGCTGATCGTTCGGCCCGTCGAGCCGTATCCGAGCTCGATCGTGCCGTCGCTCATGAACTGCAGGTCGTCGTCGGGGGTCGCATCGGTCGCCTGCGTCGTGAACAACACGGTCGCGCCCTGTTCGCTGAGCAGCCGCATGAACGACAGCGACTGTTTGCGGAACTGGTACTCGTCGTTCGCGACGTACCGGAGCTGGCTGATCGGATCGACGAACACCCGATCCGGTTCGAGCGACGTCACTCGATCCGCGATCGCATCGATCGTTGGATCGCGTTCGACCTCGCTGGACTCGAAGATGTCGTATCCGCGGTCGCCCGCGAAGAAGTCGGACGTCGGGCTCAGATCGAGAAAGTGGATCCCGTCGGTGTCGAACCCGAGCGTGGACGCGTTCTGTTCGATGTCCGCGGTGGTCTCTTCGAGATTGATGTACAGCACCGTCTCGTCGCGTTCGACCCCGTCAGTCAGGAAGTGGAGCCCGAGGATCGTCTTTCCCGTTCCCGGCCGGCCGCGAACGAGATAGCTTCGCTCGGGGACGAGCCCCCCGTGCAGTATGCTGTCGAGACCCTCGACGCCGGTCGTGCAGCGTTCCGTCCGTCGCGTCGCGTCCGCCGCGGGTCGTGAGTGGGTGTCGTCCGTCATTGTTTGGTGATGTCCGTGTTCTCTCCGGAGTGAACCGTAACCGTTCCGCTCGTCGCGCCCGTCACACGGCAGTTGCCGTTCATCGCGGTCTCTCTGACGGCCTGCTTCGCGACCGGCGCGAACCGCTTTCGCCCCTCAGTCATCGGTCGCCACCACGGCCTCGTCTCCGACGAACTCGTCCGGCTCGACCGTCGGCAGATTCAGGCTCACGGACGCACCCCGTCCGTCGCGGTCCGAGAGCATCAGTTCGCCGCCGGCACTCGTCACGATCCAGTGGACGGCCCAGAGGCCGAGGCCGTTCCCGTGTTCGAGCTGCGTCTCCTCACCCTGTTGGAGGACCATCCGTTGTTCCTCCGGAACGCCGGGGCCGTCGTCCTCGACCGTGACGGTGATCCAACCCGCGTTCGCGGGATCGGTCTCGACGACGATCCGAACGCTCGGCTCGCGGCGATCGCTGTGGGTGACCGCGTTCTCACACAGCTCGCGGAGCGCCCGCTTCAACTGGACCGTCCCGGCCACGAACGCCTCGGTCTCCACGGTCACGTCGACCTCGGCGCGGGGATACTCCTCCCGTACCGACCGTCCGACCCGTTCGGCGACACCCGTGACGGAAACCGGTTCGTGGGCGTCGTGCGCACGCGCGTCTTTCGACAGTTCCCGTGCCGTCTCGCTCAGATCGAGGAGGTCGTCGATGGCTCGTGCTCCCGTCCGTACGAGGCCGTCCGACACCCCTTGTTCGGTCGACCGCGCCCGCTCGACGACGCCCTGAACGATGTTCAGTTTGTTTCGGAGGTTGTGCCGGAGGACGCGGTTGAGAACTTGTAGCTGTTGGTCGCGCCGTTTCTGCTCGGTGACGTCGGTGTACACGACGTACGCACCGAGGTTCGATCCGTTCCGTTGGATCGGTACGACGCGGATGAGGAACTCACGTCGGCCGGTTTCGGTGTCGCGACGCCCCTCTATCTCCGACGACTCCCCGGCCAACGCTCGTCGAATGAACGAGAGCGACTGTGACCGTTCGTCGGGGGGAACGACGAGCTCCGGGAGCGACTCGCCGCGGACCTCCGCGGCGTCGTATCCGAACACGCGCTCGAACGCCGGGTTGGCGTCGCGGATCCGTGGGGTCTTCTCGTCGAACGTGACGTCCACGATGCAGTCGGTCGTGTTCTCGAAGAGGCCGCTGAGATACTCTTTCCGTTCGTTCAGTGTCTGTTCGCGCTGGGCTCGAGTGAGCGCTGCCGCGACGTTCGTGGCGAGGATGCCGACGTGTTCGAGATCGGCGGCGGTGAACGCGTCCGGCTCGGTCACACCGATGCTCAAGACCCCGTGGTCTCCGAGCGGCAGATACATCACGCTCCTGATCGGATCGTACTCGAGAGGCGTGTCCTCGCAGCGGATGTCGTCGATGACGACTCGCTCTCCGCGATCGTACGCGCTTCCGACGACGCTCTCGCCGACCTCGTAGGCTACTGGCTCCGAGCCCAGCAGTTCGTACGCCTCGTCGGTCGCCGCCACGAGCTCGAGCGTCTCGGGTTCCGTCCCCTCGTCGAGGAGTCGGACGCCGGAGATGTCGTACCCGAACACCCGCGTCACGGCGATCACTGCGACGTCGGCGATCGCCCGTGGCGTCGGTGCCGCCATCAGCTCGGTCGTGACGTCGTGGAGGTTGTCGAGCACCCGACGCTGTTCGGTGCGCGTCGTGACGTCGCGGATGCTGGCCAACATGTGCGGACGACCGTCGACGTCGACCGTCGCTGCCGAGATCTCGACGTCCAAGCACTCACCGCCCTTCGTCCGGCAGCACAACGCGTCGGTCCATCCGTGTCCGTTCCGGAGGACGGTGGTATGGAACGCTCGAAACGCCGAGCGCTCTCCGTCGTGTATCTCTATCGGCGTGGTCGAGTGAAGCTCGTCCTGGGTGTAGCCGAGCAGCTCGCAGGCCTGTGGATTACACTCGCGGATCGTCTTTCCGTCCGGCTCGATGATGACGATCGCGTCGTTCGACGCCTCGAATATCTTGCGGAACAGGTCACGCTGTTGGTCGAGCTCGTCCGACAGTCGCGTGGATAGTTCGCGGCGTTCGAGCAGGTTCGTGAGACGGTTGTGGAGAACCGCCTTCTTCGTCGGGACCGACACGATCTCGTCGACGAGATCCCAGACGCGATCTCGTGTGTCACGCTGGCTCGCGGTGGTCGACACCAACAGGAACGGGAGGAACTCCGGTTGGCTCCGTGCTTTGAGCGCCTGTAACGCGTCGAGATGCTTCTCGAGCGCCCGTTCGTCGACGATGCAGAGATCGAACTCCGAGTCGTCCGAGAATCGACCGTCCGGCACGACCACCTCGTACCGTGACGACAACCACTCACGCAAGCGGGTACGGTTCTCCGCATGACCCACACAGATCGCGATCCGAGCGGATTCCCGTTGCTGTCCGACGAATATCGGGACAGCGTCGTCTTCGCGTTGGAACCCGCTCATGCGTGTGTTCACCTCGCTAAAGGTCTGTCACAACGTTGATTCGTTTACTCTTAAGGATGATGGCCTAAATACCGATACTGATATCTCACTTCATCGATCCGTCTCCGACCCGACCGTACACGATCGGGTATGAACACGGCACAGTTGATACGATCACGGCACGGACGACCGCGATCGGCTGAACAGTGATCCGCCTCGAGCGGTTACCCGTCGAGCTCGTCGAGGTCGACGAGATACTCCGTGTCGACGTCGTCCGTACTCGGCTCCGGCGGTTCGTCGGCGGCTTCGAGCTCCCGCTCGTTGAGGCGGCTCTCGAGCTGACGGCGCTTGTTCCTGCCTTTCCGCTCGCGGCCCGATTTCGTGTCTGGCATCGCTAGTCGTGTTAACAGTACCCATACTTATGAAGCTTGTGTCACCGGGGATGTCGGTCGGTCGGCGGTTCGTCGACGCCGCCGCTCGTCGGATGATGCATCGAAAAACGCCAGGAGAGGGATTTGAACCCCCGATCCCGGAAGGGAACACGCTTTCCAGGCGTGCGCCTTACCACTCGGCCATCCTGGCTCAGATGGACGTAATTCGCTGGGACTGTTAAGTCCTTCTCTTCGACCCTATCCGGTGCTCCGTGAGGTAGGTGAGACCGCCTGACACCGCGGTGACGCCGACCGCAACGACGAACAGCCACGCGTACGGAACGGGGAGATCCCCGCCGAGCAGGAGGTACCCCTGTGCGAGCACGAGGAACGCGAACCCGCCGACGACGCCCCACAGCGTCGCGGACTTCGCACGGGCTCGTTTCGTCGCCGGGACGCCGGGCGGATCGGGCGTCGATCCGCCCGCCTCGTTCGTCGACGACATCTACTCGAGCGTCGCGACGGCCTCGATCTCGACGCCGGCACCCTTCGGGAGCGCGCCCGCCTCCACGGCCGAACGGGCCGGTGGGGACTCCTCGAAGTAGCCGGCATACGCCTCGTTCATCTCCTCGAAATCGTCGATGTCGGCGAGGAACACGGTCGTTTTGAGCACGTCGGTCGGCTTCGCGCCGGCCTCGGCGAGCACCGCGAGGAGGTTGTCGAGCGCCTGCTCGGTCTGCTCGGCGATCGGCGCGTCGGCGCGGAGGTCGCCGTCGGGCGTCAACGCGATCTGTCCCGCGGTAAAGACCAACTCCCCGTTCGTCGCCGCCTGGCTGTACGCGCCGACCGCTTCGGGAGCCGCGTCCGTGTTGACGGTCTCTTTCATGCTCGGATCCCTGCCGTGCGAGTACTTAATCCTGTCCGGGGTCCTGTTCGACCATGGGAACCGTCAGGAAGTTCGTCAGGACGTGGATCGTCGGCCGGATGCTGCTCCGGAACCCCGTCGCGTTCGTCGCCATCTGGCTCGTGAACCGACTCCGGCGCGGACACCGGACCGCCAGCGAGGTGCCGCTCTCCACGCTCCGCGCTCGCGGTCGAGTGGGCGCGGACTTCCTCGATCGACGCGGGCTCGTCGACGAAAACGCGCCACAACCCACGGGCGAGATCGACGACCTCGACGCGTTTGCTCGCTCGAACGCGGAACCCTCCGACCGCGGATCCGACGGAAGCGACGGAAGCGACGGTGCGGGCGACGGGTTCGATCCGGCGGCGGTCGACGATCGCGTGCGGGAGTTCTGTGAACACACCGCGGCGTACCGGCTCGTCTACCGGGTCCGGTGGGGTCGGGGGTTTCGGCTCGGCGCACGGCTCGCGAGCCGGCTGACGAGTCGGATCGAACAGTTGAACCTCCCCGGCACGGACGTCGGCTGGCGTCGACTGCACAGCCGCTTCGTCGCGGTCGACCTTCCCGACGATACGCGGGACGGGGTCCGCGGCTGGGTCCGAACCGCCGACTGCGGTGACTGCGTGTTCCTCGCCCTGTACGGAACGTACGAGCACGACCCGGACGAGGTCGATCGCGGCGAGCGGTTCGTCAACGTCGCCGTCCCCCTGCCCGGCTGTACGCTCTCGACGGTGCTTCGCCCGCGAAACGTCGCCCGGCCGGACCGGGGACCGTTCGGTCGGCTCGCGAAGCGCTTCGGACGCGGCGTCGGCTCCGAGGACGTCACTGGCGGCGGGATCGAGTGGACGACCGCCGGCGGCGGACATCCGGGGCTGTACCTCCGGTTCCCGTGGGTCGCGTTCCGCCTGCCGGTCTCACAGCGCTTTCGCGTTCTCCCCGCCGGACCCGATGACTCCGGACAGCTCCATGCGACCCACGAGATGTGGCTGTTCGGGATACGGTTCCTCCGGATCGACTACCGGATGGAACGGTGAGCAGTCCCCGTGATCGCGGTATCGACCCGTCACCCGTCTCGGTCGGTCTCGTCCGAACGCTCTCCGTTCTCGCCGTCTTCGGCGACGCGATCCGCGATCCGCGTTGAGAGCGGGTCGACGGTCGCCGCCAGTCGGGCGGTGACGAAGACGACGGGAACGAGAGCGGCGAAGAGGAACGCGGCGTCGTACGTCCACGTCAGCCCGCCGAGCAGCGGCGGTACCGCGCCGGCGAACCCGCGGTGGACGACGATCACGGCCGCGAGCACGGCGAGCCAGTACGCGATCCCGGCGGCGTTCTCCGCGACCGGGTCTCGCGTCGGGGAGGTACCCGGTCCCACCCGCTCCGCGGCCACGCGGGTGAGCGTCGCGAGTTTCGGCGCGACGGACAGGACCAGTCCGGCGACGGCGACCGAGACGATCGCCGTCGCGAGCGCGGCGACGCTGACCGGGGTGGCCGGGACCAGTCGGTCGACTCCCGGCAGCAGCGTGACGAGATACAGCAGGAACACGAGCGCGAGCGCGGTTATCACCAGCCTGCTCGCGGACCGAACCGTTTCGTGATCGAACGTCGCTATCGCGGTGCGGCCGTCGGTCGCCGCTGGGTCGTCGGTCATGGCGTGACGACCGTGAGAGCGCGGTCGGCTTGAACCGTCGAGACCGTTACCCCGACTTGTCGCGATTTAAGTCGGTTGTCTCCTCACTCCTCGATACTGTCGTCCGGCTCCGTCGGGACGCCACAGAGGTTCCCGTCCTCGTCGAACAGCTTCGCGCGCAGGTAGCGCGTTCGGTAGCGGTTCGCGCCGTCGTAGATGTCGGCCTCGCGGATCTCGTGGGTCCGTCCGTCCGCGACCGCGTCGATGATCGCCTCGACCTGCTCTTTCTCGCTCGGCGTCAGCTCGAACTCGTAGGTCCGCGACTCCTCGCCCTCCAGTTGCGTCCACTTGCGGGCCGCGGAGACGACGAGCGAACAGGGCTCCCGACAGGGGAACACGCCGTCCCCGCCGTCGACGTCGAGGTCGGTGTCCTCGTCGTACTCCCACTCGCGACGTTTCAGACACTGCGAGTCGTCACAGCAGGCCGCCGCGACCCGGTTCACGTGTTCGTGACCCTCCCCGCGGTCCCACGTCCGGATCACGCCGTAGATCCCGGACTGTCGCTCCATCGTCTCACGCCAGTGGTCGACGTCGAGCGCTCCCTCCCGCTCGCGGTGCCAGTTGACCACGGTCGCGGGGTACACCGTCTCGACGGTCTCGTACACCGCCCGCGGCTCCAGTTCCGGGAACGCCCAGCCGGTCGGAAGCGACGGTGCGGTTTTCAGCGGTCGATATCGGCCGTCGTCGTCGAACTTCACCAGTCGGCGGGCGTCGAGCGGGTCGCGATACGTTTCCAGTTCCTCGTCGTCCGCCGCCGCGTCGTCGACGTGGCGCACGTCGTAGCGCCGCTCGCCGCGCTCCGTGATCCGAACGCGCACGCGAAGCTGTCCCCACTCGCGGGTGTCGCCGTCGCGGAGCGCGGCGTACCGCTCCTCGACCGTCGCGTCGTCGGCACCCTCCAGCCACCGGAGGAACCCGCGACGGGGAGCGTAGTCCCCGACGACGCGCTCGAAGAAGTACCAGTTCGTCACGAGCGCGGTGTGCGTCTCCGCGACCTCGTGGAGCGCGGCCTCCCCGTCCGTGACGTACCGCTCCTCGTCGGTCTCGACGACCACACTCTCCCCGTCGCGGCTCGCGCGCAGCTGCTCGAACCGCAGGACGTCCCCGTCATCGATCGCCTCGACCGCCGTTCGGAAGGCGTCGAACGCGTCGCTCGGGAGGTCGACGTCGACCGACTCGTCCGTGACGGCTCCGTTCGACACGGTCAGTCCCCCGTCGCGACGCGGGTCGTTTCACGCACGTCGGAGAGCGCACCGCCGAGGTCCGCGCCCGCGTCGGCCGCGCGTTCCAAGATCACGTCGGCCATCAGCGGCTCCGTGCCGACCGCACCGGCGTACCAGACGCGCGTCCCGTCGACGAGTTCCGGCACGTCGTACCCGTCCGCGTGGTCCGCACAGAGGCCGACGTCTTCGGGGATGTCCTCCTGGGTGTGATAGCCGTCCGAGACGAACAGCGGGACCAACACGACGTCGTCGCTCTCGAAGTGCTCCGTGAGGTCGTCGACCTCGGGCTCCTCGTCCATGTACAGCGTCCGTACCTCGTCGAACCGGTCGCGCTCGCGGATCCGGTCGGCGTGGTACTCGATCGCCTTCGCGGAGTTCTCGTTGCGCTCCGTACCGTGGCCGACGACAGCGAGCCCGAACCCCTCGCCGACGTCCGGATCGTCGGTCACCGACTCCGCTCGTCGGACGATCACGTCCGTCATCGCCTCGTGGGTCCCCACGGGGCCGCAGTAGTGGACCGTCCGGTCGACGTCCGCGGCGACGAGCGTCGCCTGATCGGCGGAGAGCCCGTCGGAGTCCCACTCGGTGACGTCCCAGTCGGCGAGCCGGAGCTCCCGAGGGATCACCTCCTCGGTGAAGTACCCCTCGGAGACGAACAGCGGGACGACGTAGATCTCCGTTCCCTCCACCGTTCGGAGGACCTCTCGAAGGTGCGGTTCCTCCTTCCAGAACCCGGTGCGAACCTCGTCGAACGCACCTGTCGCGCGGATCGTGTCGGCGTGGTCGTACGTCGGCGCGCTCGAATCGGGGTTGAGGTGCGATCCGTGGGCGACGATGACGAGCGACTGCATACGTTCACTGGGGTCGCGTCGTTCTTAGGGACTTCGGAGCCGGCGGCCCGATCTCACGAGGTCCACGCCGCGACGACTCAGAACGGTCGTTGCGTCGTTGCGGGGTCTCCCGCGTTCGCACGGGTGCCATCTACGAACCCCGAGCGAACACACCACCGACAGTATCGGTAGCCGGGCCGGTTCTCGGCCCCGCAGTGTCGACAGACGACGGCGTCGCAGTCGGACGAAAGCGGCGGCGGTGGGTCACCGTCCGGCCCCGCGTTCGACCCGTCCGGATCGATGTCGAGCCATTCCGGTGTGTCGTCGACCGCGTTCCGACCGGTGTCGTCCCGCTCAACGTCGTTGCCTTCACCGGATACGTCGTCTTCATCCGACCCGTTCCCGTCGTCGGACTTGCCGATCGGACGCCACGTGCCGCCGTCGAAGAACTCGCTGGGGTCGTGGTCGGCCCGAAGCATCAGCCAGGCGGCGATCAGGTTGATCGCGATCACCCCGGCGACGGCGGCGGCGAGCAGTTCCACCGACATGTGTGCCAAAAGTTACCACTCAACGTACTTATCTCTCTCGGCGGATCCACTCGACGAGCGCTCCTCGTCGGGGCTCGGCTTAGTTCGCGTTCCCGTACGTTTCCCGGAGGTACTCGACGATGTCGTTGCTTTCGGACATGCCGTCGACGCCGTTGGCCTCGTCGACGAGCACCGGGACGCCGGTCTGTCCGCTGATCGCCTCGACCTCGGTTCGCTCGCCGTGCGACCGCGGCACCATGATCGATTCGTACTCCAACTCGAGGTCGGCGAGCGTCTCCTTGACTTTCGCACAGTACGGACAGCCCGCGAGTTCGTACAGCTTCAGATCGGTCATCGCATCCGACTACGACACAGGCGGATAAAGAAGTCGTTGGTCGTTGCACGCGGCGTGCACGGCCGATCGGGTCCGCCGTGGCTGCTCGTCCGGCGTCGTGGTCACCCGATTGCTCCCGTCGTCATCGGCCCTCCATTTCGTTACCGTCGTCATCGGCCGTCGCCGTCAGCCTGCGTTCCCAGTGCGGGTCGCGTCCGGTCCCGCGGTATCCGGTCCGCCCGGTGGTTGTGGACGTCGGCGTGACAGTCGGGACACAGCGTGAGGAGGTTTTGGATGTCGTTCGGGCCACCGTTGGCGCGCGGCACGACGTGATGAACGTCGAGCCGTCGGGCCGCCGTCTCCTGTGTCGACGCCCCGGCCGGACGCTTCAGGCTTCGTCCGTCGCGGGCGAGCCAGCGCGTCGCGCCGTCGACCGTGTCGATCCGGCCGGCCGGACACAGCGCACAGGTGAACGCGTCTCGAAGTCGGACCCGGGCTTTCAGCTCCCACTCCGGCTGCGGCGATCGATACGCCAGCGGGCCGTTCTCGGAGAGCTTCGAGAGGAGCTGGCTCACGGTGAGGCTCGGCGGATCCGGAAGCTCTCGGAGCTTCCACGCTCGAACCTCCTCCCATCGCTCCATGGCCGGTGCTACGGGGCCGAACGGAAAACATCGCCGGATAGGTTCCGGTCTAGAGAACGAATCCGCCGGTCTGCAGGACGTAGTACGCGACCAGCAGCACGGCGAGGACCCACTGGCCGGGGTTGACGTCGTCGCCCTCGCCCATCGTCGCCTTGATGATCGGGAACGCGACGATGCCGGCCGCGAGCCCGTCGGCGATGGAGTAGGTGAGCGGCATCACGAGGATGGTCAGCGCGGCGGAGATCGCCCACGCCGGGTGGTCCCAGTCGATGTCGACAACGCCCTGGAACATCATCACGCCCACGACGACCAGCGCGAGGAAGGAGGCGTAGTCCGGGAGGATCGGGACGAGCGCGACGAAGGGGATGGCGAGGAGGAAACAGCCGGCGACCACCAACGCCGTGAGGCCGGTGCTGCCGCCTTCCTCGATGCCGGTCGACGACTCGATGTACGTCGTCACCGTGGAGGTGCCGAGCATCGCACCGACCGTGGTGCCGACCGCGTCCGCCATCAGGGGTTTATCCATCTCCGGGAGTTCGCCGTCCTCGTCGAGGAAATCTCCGAACTGGGAGACGCCGATGAGCGTTCCCGCGGTGTCGAAGAAGTCGACGAAGAAGAACGTGAACACGACGAACGTGAAGGTGATCGGGTCGATATCGGAGAGCCCGGCGACGAACGCGCCCGCCAGCGGCGTGAAGTCGAACTGGACCGCGGTGACGAGCGTGACCAAACCGCCGACGAGCCCCTGTTCGGCGAACGTCGCGTACAGTTGGCCGTCCACGACGTTCTCGGGACTCGTCAGGCCGGCGACGGCGACGACCCATCCCGCAAGCGCGGTGGTGAGAATGCCGATGACGATGGAGCCGGTGACGCCCCGTGCCCAGAGGATCAGCGTGAAGAGGACGCCGAGGACGCCCAGCAGCGCGGCGGGCGTGGCGGCGACGTCACCGAGCGTGACGAGCGTTCCCTCGTAGCCGACGATCACCTGCATCTCCTGGAGGCCGATGAACAGCAGGAAGGCACCGATACCGGCCCCGACCGCGTACTTCACCGGTTCCGGGAACAGGTTGATCACGTACTCCCGCGCGCCGACGGCGGTGAGCAGGATGAAGAGGATACCTTCCACGAAGACGGCCGCGAGCGCCGTCTGCCACGGGATGCCGAGCGCGATGACGACCGTGAACGCGAAGAAGGCGTTCAGCCCCATCCCCGGGGCCAACCCGAACGGTCGGTTGGCGTGCAACGCCATCACGAGCGTGGCGACGACCGACGCGAGGATCGTCGCTATCGCGATCATCTGGAACACTTCGATCGATTCGTACCCGTCGATGGTGATCGCCGCCGACAGGATCGCGGGGTTAACCACGATGATGTACGACATCGCCAGGAACGTCGTCACCCCGGCGATGAACTCCGTGCGAACGTCCGAGCCGTGCCCCCCGACGTCGAACCGCTCCGAAAGCGTCTCAGTAAGACCCATTGAACAGATGTGCGTATCTACGGATCGCCTTATAAGGATTACCTTCGGTGGTGGTCACTAATACACATGTGTGTACACATCACCGTTTTGACCCGCGGTGAATCGGGGATCTACCCCCTCGTACGTGAGCGACTGTCGACCTCCTCGTACGTGAGCGACTGTCGACCTCGGTCGTTCCGCCATCGGGCGTCGGCGGCGATTCCCGTCGTCGACGTGTCCGATTGGGAGGCGAAGGTCTTTGACACCCGCCGCTCCTGTGTACACCATGACCGACGAGGAGACGATCCACGTCGCGGACGTGAGCGATGGGATCGGTGGGGACGCGACCGCGGAGGCGGGAAGCTCAGTCGAGCTCCCGGTCGTCGACGTGTTGACGGGGCGATCCTTCATCACCGGAAAGAGCGGCTCCGGGAAGAGCAACACCGCGTCCGTGGTGATCGAGAACCTGCTGTCGAACAGCTTCCCCGTGATGATCGTCGACACGGACGGCGAGTACTACGGGCTCAAAGAGGAGTTCGAGATCCTCCACGTGGGCGCGGACGACGAGTGTGACATCGTCGTCTCGCCGGAGCACGCGGAGAAGATCGCGTCGCTCGCCTTGGAACAGAACGTGCCGATCATCCTCGACGTGTCGGGATATCTGGAGGAGTCGGTCGCAAACGAACTCCTATTGAACGTCGTCAAACAGCTGTTCGCGAAAGAGAAGAAGCTCAAGAAACCGTTCCTCCTCGTCGTCGAGGAGTGTCACGAGTACATCCCGGAGGGCGGCGGGATGGACGAGACGGGAAAGATGCTGATCAAGGTGGGAAAGCGCGGGCGGAAACACGGACTCGGCATCGTCGGGATCAGCCAGCGCCCGGCCGACGTGAAAAAGGACTTCATCACCCAGTGCGACTGGCTCTGCTGGCACCGGCTCACCTGGGACAACGACACGAAGGTCGTCGGGCGCATCCTCGGCTCGAAGTACGCCGACGCCGTCGAGGAACTCGACGACGGGGAGGCCTTCCTGATGACCGACTGGGACGAATCGATCCGCCGGATCCAGTTCCACCGTAAGCGAACGTTCGACGCCGGCGCGACCCCCGGACTCGACGACTTCGAGCGACCCGAGCTCAAGTCCGTCTCGGGCGATCTGGTGAACGAACTCGAGTCCATTTCCGACGAGCAGGCGCGACACGAATCCGAGCTGGCCGACCTCCGACAGGAGCTCGACCAGAAACGGTCGCGGATCAACCAGCTCGAACGCGAACTGGAGGACGCCCGCGACCTCAGCAACATGGCCGACCAGTTCGCACAGGCGCTGTTGGGGAAGGCCGAAGCGCCGTACCGCGGCGGCAGCGGTCGAACTCTCTCGGACCCGAACGACCGCGGACAGGCCGGACTCGACGACTACGACGAGGCCGTGGACAGGGTCGACACCACGGCGGCAGGCGCTGCGGACGGGACAACCGAAGCGATCCCGACCACGGCCTCCGATGACGACGGCGACGACGGCGACGGCGGCGATGCCGACGCGGAGCGAGACGCGAAAGCGAACCGACGCGGCCCGGACGCCCCCGACCGCACCGAGGACGATCGTGACCCGGACGCCGACGTCGACCCCGTCACGCGCGCGGACGTCGCGGAGGGCGCGCTTCGGTTCGACGACGCGATGGAGCTGGGCACCCGAGCGGCCGTCATCGACGAGCTTCGTGGCCGGATCGAGTCGCTCCCTGACCTGTCGCGAGCGATGCTCCGCCACTACCGTCGCGAGGGCGTCAGCGAGCCGATCGCGGCCCATATCGACGCCGGCGGCGACGGCGATTCCGGACACGCGTACAGCCGGCACCGACCGATCCGGAAGGCGGGGCTCATTCGACACGCCGGTCGGGGCCACTACGCGTACGCCGTTCCGGACCTGATCCGCGACGCGTACGCCGACCGCCTCGACGACGACGCGGTCCGAAAGATGGTCCGCGAGGTGGAGACGACGTTCGTCCCGCCCGCTGAGCGGACGTACGCCCCGAGTGCGGAGCCGTCGGAGATCGACGAAGTGGGCGTCGGCTCGGACGCCACCGACTCGGACGCCACCGACTCGGACGCAGGAACGGACGGGCCCGACGTCGCCCACGCCGAGAGCTCGGAACCGACTGACGACACGGACCGAGCCGACGGGAACACGGATCGAGCCGACGGCGAGACGATCGGAAAGAGGGACGGATTGAGCGAGGCTGCACGGCGACTCGCCGACCGCGGGATCGGGCCGTCGAATCCGGGGAACTCCGACGACGCCGCACCCCGAGACGGTCCGGGATCGAAGGGGTCAGCAAGCGGTGGGAGCGATCAAGCCGACGACGATTCGATATCCTCTCTCGTCATCGACCCCGACGACGACGCGGAGATACTCGATGAGGAGTGACTCGCGATCGTCGCTCCGTGTGTTGCCACGGCGGTAGCCGTTCGTGCTCGCTCTCGCACTCGTCACCGAGCGAACCAAGCAGTTCGTTGACATCCGCTACTGCTGCCTATCTGCAGTGACGACGTACGACTCCATCGGAGAGATGATTCCCTCGTCATCAATGTACGCACGTAATGCGTTCTCAACCTCGTCAACGAGGTTGTCCCGCACCTCTCGCTCGATGGCCGCGATTGGTTCAGCCAGCGGCGAGCTCGCCGCCTCGCGGCGAATGAACTCCCCGATCGACGGATAGCGAACCGAACCGATCTCAATGACGACTGATGTGTCACTGAATCCCGCGTCGCTGCCGAGTGTCCGTAGGTCCTCCCCGTCCCATGCGGGGAACGGAGAGCGCATCATGTCTCCCGCTTCGACACTGACGTGCCGCTCTAAGGCTTCGGCCAGTACCTCGTACGCAGGCTGGTAGTCGAGCGGTCGCCAGACGCTCAGTGCCGTGCGCCCACCCGGTGTGAGCACCCGACGCATTTCCTCGAGTGCGGCGACGGGACCGTCGAAAAACTGGAGCGCCTGCTGACAACAGACGACGTCGAAACGCTCGTCGGAGAACGGCAGGTCGGTCGCGTCGCCCTTTCGCCACTCGGTCGAAGGGTGGATGTCGCCAGCAGTTTCCTCCGCCACTGCAAGCATCCCCTCGTTGATATCGAACCCCGTGACAGACCCGCTAGTACCGACCCTGCGAGCGGCACGACGTGCCACGATACCGGTTCCGCACGCAACGTCCAGAACCCGATCCCCCTCGCGTACAGCGCTCGTCTCGATAAGTCGGTCGGCCCAGGATGAGAAAATCGGCGGTACAAGATACTGTTCATAGGCCTCGGGAGCACTCCGTTCGAGCTGCCAGCCGGTCGAGTTACTCGCGTGATTGCTCATCTGTTATCACCACGAGAGCGGGTACGCCGTCGACGAAAGTATAAATGCCTAGTGAAATATTTCACGGCGTGAAAGCACGATCGGCGGAGACGACCCGGGACGGGGAACGGCGATCAGCGGATCGATTCGGTCGAGACCAGGTCAGATGCGTCGTCGAGCGGTCGGGCCTCGGCTCGGAACTGCTCGTAGTAGGACTCCGCCCACGTACGCATCTCGTCGCTTCCGGTGTCGACGAACGACTGCAACGCCCCCGTATCGGTGTCGTAACAGCAGATGCTGACCCGGTCATCGAATAGGCTGATTCCACACCGGTCGTCGATCGGAAGGTTATCGTGTAGTAAGACGGTGTAGTTGGCTCGCGTCGCCGCCTCCACGACGGTCTCTTCGTCCCACGAGAGGAGACGCTCGAAAACGGTGGGTGGGTAGATGTATTCACACTCAAAGCCATCCAGGACGTGGTCGAAAAACGGCTCCAGATTACCCGACTTGAGCAGTGCCATGCCGAATCCACGCATCGTTCTCGTTGTCGTGATGAGCTCCGCCAGACGTTCGACGGACTTGTAAGGATAGCCGGGACCCGGATGAGAGACCACCACATCGGTGAACAACCCGACGTCGAATCCGTCGATATCGTGTGGCAGCCACGGCCAGACCTCCCGGAGTCGCCGCTGATACGCCATCGCGTCCACGAACCCCTCAAACTGGTCGGCAACGAACTCACCGAGACCGGTCAGCTGGTACGTCTTCCCGGTTCGTTCGATCCAGTGGCGGTTCTGGAAGTCGGCGAGGATTCTACCCATGGTCGGTGAGGATGCTCCCGTTGTGGAGCGCAGATCGTCTCGGTCACGTGACCCCTCAGCCAGTGCATTGAGCACCCCGACGCGATGGGACGAACTGACGAGGAACTCAATATCGTCGAGTGTCGAATCCATGGCCATGGTAGGTCGTGACACACAATAACCGTATAGCCGGACTTTCATTGAGTCGCTATCGTGTGCAACGCCACCCCGTTTCCGAGTGACTGAACTAGTCACTGTTTTGAAAGAGATTCCGTGGATACAGCCCCTGTATGCAGACGCGACTCCTGTCAGCTGAACGATCGAGAAACGAAAGAGCAACTGCGGGAAGAAGATTCACCCACCCGATACGTAATAGAGCCCCTGAAACGCCCGAATTCGGCTACCTGCTCTCCCGCTGCTCGACCTTGTTCAGGTAGCTGAAATCCACTATACTCACTGTTGAAAGAATCTTGTTTGAACCATCAGACCCAGTCTGATGGTAAGATTCTTTGTCTGTGGTAACGTATGCTTCTCTATGTCAGCAGAAACGGATGCACAGGGACGGCTGTACATCCCGAAGGAGGTGCGCGAGAAGTACGGCCAGAAGTATCACATCGTCATGTACGAGGACAGAATCGAGTTGATTCCGGTCGCGGACGATCCGCTCGCCGCTGTCCGCGAAGCGGCAGGCGAGCTTCACGATGCATCAGTCGAGGAAATTCGAGAGGACATCGAGGCGGAGGCGAAAGACGAGGCTGAGGAAGCCGGCGGCGACAGATGACGGTGTACGTCGAGACGGATTTCCTGCTTGCACTCGCCAAAGATACCGATTGGTTACAGGGCTCCGCAGAGGACGCCCTCGACGAGTACGACGTCGAAACGTCGCCGTTCTCGTACCTCGAACTCCTCCTCGCCCGGGAACGATACGAGTTCGACTACGTTCCGCTGGTGGCGAACCTGCTCGAACTCGTTCCCGTGCGAAACGAGGAAGAGAAACAGGTCGTTCTGAAAGCCGTCAACTACTACGACGAGGGAATGACGCCGTTCGACGCGTTCCACGCGGCGACTGCGGAAACGCGGGGGATGGACGTGCTCTCGTCCGAGAAGGACTACGAAGAGATCGAGGTCGAACGAGTGCCGCTCGAGCCGACCGACGAGGAATGACTCCGGACAGAGGATATAGTCCCAACTGAACGAAGCGTGGACTCGTAGTGGTTGTCGTGGCACGTGCAACAGATTTGCGTCGAATCTTCCGGCTGCTCATCAACTCTACAATTTCGTATGGTGGCGTCGAGAGACGACGCCTCTCTCACGAATACGTCGGTAGACGTCCTGTGAATCAAGCCATAGACCAGCCGCGTCGTACATGCAGACTAATCTTCGAGGGCGGCGTTGAACAACGCGGTATCAGCGTATGATCTCCACTGAACGATCTTCCTGTCCTCGAAACCGAAGACGTGTGCGTTCGGGAACTCCACTGACTTCCCCGTCTTGCTAGACGTACCACTCCACGTAAGAAGTACGACGACGGTCTCACCGTCTGCAAGGTATTGCTCTGGGACGACCGAAACATCCTCCCACTCCGTTCCTAGCCGCGAAAAGACGTTCTCGACGATCTCATCGAATCCGTGGTGCGTCTCGCCGCCGGCGAGCCCCCTAGGTTCGTGTAACACCACATCGGGCCTCATGATGTCTCGTATAGCCTCAAAATCGCCTTCGGCGAACGAATCGTATAGTTCCTGTACTCTCTCGGTGTTTGTTTTCTCTGTCTCTTCCGACATGTAGATCCTCAATGTACGATCGCCGCGAATATCCCCATTTCGATAATTCAGTGACCCCGGACGGCTACGTACCCGTGTCCGCTGTCACCGATCGAAGAACGAAAGAGCAACTGCCGGAAGAAGAATCATCTACCCAACTAGCAATAGATACCCTGAAACAGCCGTTCTCTTGGCTACCTGCTCTCCCGCTGCTCGACCTTGTTCAGTTCGATGAAATCCATGGTGCAAATCGGTGAAACAAACTTCTGTGGGTAATAGTGGGCAAGACTTATTCAGGGGTCGACCTTAGTGGATATCATCATGAAAGTCGATGCTCACGACCTGCGAACCAACGACACCGACGACCGGGGCCGAATCTACCTCGGAACGGAGTACGCGAACAAACGTGTGACCGTCGCAGTTGTCGACATCGAGTCCGACCAACCCGACGAGGATGACCTGGCCGCCGCGTACCGCGAGGCTTCTGAGAGTGCTGAAACTCTCACAGGGGAATGGGACGAAGCGTCAGACGAGGCGTGGCACGGGCTGTCTGAATGAGCAAGGACACGGAAGTCCGACGCGGCAACGTCGTCATCGTCCGGCTTGACCCCGCAGAAGGTCACGAGATGAAGAAAACTCGTCCTGCGGTGGTCGTCCAGAACGACGTGGGGAACAAAAATTCAAGCACGACTATCGTTGCACCCGCGACAGGCACGTATCGAGGCTACCCGTTCGAGGTGTTAGTCGAAGCAGAGGGGTCACCGTTCGAGAAGGATTCGTCCGTTCGTCTCGACCAGATTCGCGTCGTCTCCATCGAGAGTCGCATTCATTCGGTGGTCGGAAGTCTCGACACAGAAACGATGGAAGCTGTAGATGAAGCGTTGAAACTGAGTCTGGGTCTATAACGCTGATTACGACTACCGCTTGTTCCTTTGTTCCACTTTGTTCAGGTCAATAGCTTACGTAACACACCCCTGTGTACTTTTCCGCTTTCCGAACAATCCCTTTGTAGAAATTCGGTCGAAACAGTTGATCCGAAAACGCCGACCCGGAGTGTCGCACGGGATAAGGCGTTCCTGACGCATCTCTACTTCTTGATGAATCTAAACTTTGTCCCGTTACACATCGGGCAGGCATAGTGACTGGTTGGCGTCGCTCCCAGAGACTCGAACGTCAGTAAGGCCGTATCGCACGACTCACAACGAATGGTAAAAAGCACTACGTCTGGCCACCATCGATTTGAGAAGGGGCGATATCCCTATACCTTGTTTCGAGCAATTCGGCGACTTTGACACGTCTCACAGAGCATTCTGTACGGAGCCATAGTCACAGATATTCAAACCGAACGGCGACCGACATGAGTAGACCCTTCGGGCCTCGTATTTTGTCTTTTTCGCAATTGACGGAAGTATTATGCACATCGGAACAGAATACTACGCTAAGATTGCTATGGCTGAAGATCCCAGATCAGGAAACCAACAATCCATCGAGATCCATGATCTGCTGAGTCATCCGCTTCGACGCCGACTTCTGCTCGAACTTTCGAATCACGACAACCCTGTTCGTCTCAACGCACTCGTCGATGGAGTAACTAGTTCAGAGACACTGGGCGCAACAACACGTCACGACAGACCCACCAACCCCGATGCGGTCAGGGCCGAACTCCACCACAGCCACCTTCCGAAATTGGCGGCGGCTGACTGGATTGAGTACGATTCCGAAAATCAGACCATTCGATACGAGTCTCGAATCGGAACCATCCGATCAGCGCTCCAGACGACGGTAGACGAGCTTGACCAACTCCGAGTAGCATTCGACGAACGAACCAGAGAATCAGCCTCACGATAGGTCGGGACGAGCACGCCGTTCCATAGTCACTTTGTAGGGGGCTACCTATACATTCCATCTATGGGACGAGAACTCGACAACGTCGATCGCGGTATCCTCTACATGCTCCAGATGGACGCCCGGAACACCACGTCGGAGGAAATCGCCGACAAGACGGGTGTCTCCGCAAGCACCATCCGTAACCGCCTCGAACGCCTCGAAAACGACGGCGTCATCAAGGGCTACCATCCCGAAATCAATTACGAGTCGGCTAATCTCCCGCTTCGTGTGATGTTCGTCATCACTGCTCCGCCGAAAAAGCGGAGCGAGATCGTGGATCAACTCTTGGACATCCAGGGTGTCATAGACGTTAGTGAGATGATCACTGGCAAGCGGAACATCCAAGTCGAAGTAGTGGGCCGAGATACGAGCGACATCATTCGCATTACGGACGCCATCCACGACATGGGCGTCGAAGTCGAGAGTTCGGAGATCATGAAACAACGGAAAGTGCAACCGTTCAACCACTTCTATTTCTCGGAGGCGGCGGATGACATGACTCAACAGAACGTGGAGAGTGGTGAGGAGTGACCACCAATGGTGGTTGCTGAATTAGCAATTCCAACCCCATTTATTGGCATTTTGTCTCCGCTATTTTGCAAAAATAGCAATCTAAACCGGCTATTATGCTGTTCTGATAATATAGCAGTTTGTATATAAATAATACATATACGGCAGAGCAGCCTCGGCATAGATATGAGTGAACAGGAAGGTATCGAATATGATTCTACAACAGGGGGATATCACGCTACGTTCGATCCAACGTCCGAACCGGGAAGTGACGCCGTCGTTTCTTCGCTTTCGGAACTGGCTGGGACGGATACCGACGAGCTGGTGTCTATCAAATCCGTCATAGATCCGATTGTCTTCGACGCACTCGTCCGGCGATGCCGGCGTCCAATTCAGATTAGTTTTGTGTACAACGATCACGACGTGACCGTAGACACTAATGGAGAGATCTATATTCAAAAGCGACAGGGAGACCACTCTTGATGATACTCCACATCACTAATCGCTCTGCATCCGTCGCCGCTCAGTCACTACCGATTTTCGAATGTATAAGGTTTCTATGGCAACGGTAGCTGAGTTCACCCTGTCCTCCGAGAGATTTCCCCTGGGAACCATATTTGCAAAGCTGCCGGACGTGACCGTGTATCTCGAACGGGTAATTCCGGATGCCAACGGCACTGTCCCCTACTTTTGGGTGCGCGGAACCCAGACCGATTCGATCCTCGAACAGTTCTCGGAGCATCCAGGAGTGAGAGATATCCGATTGGTCGATAGCATCGGTGACGAGTACCTAATGCGGTGTCAGTGGGTGGCTGAGCACGATGGTGTACTGGACGCACTCCTCGACCCAGAAGTTGTTTTGCTCTCTGCAATCGGGACTACGCAAGAGTGGACGTTCGAGATCCGGGGGGAATCCAGAGAATCAATCGCTAAATTTCGACAGTACTGTCATGATCACGACGTGCCGATTACGCTTACCGAACTCCACGCTCTCCGGCCTCTCGAGGCGCAAAACGACCTCACTGAAAAACAACGCGACGCCTTGATCCTCGCGTTCAATCGCGGCTACTTCGACACACCCCGGAGAGCAACGTTGCAAGAGGTCGCTGACGAGTTCGGGATATCCCAGCAGGCGCTCGCCTCTCGACTACGGCGTGGTAACCGTCGGCTCATTCAGAACGCCCTCATCGAATCCTCCCCGTAGCCCCCTATCTCCATCGGGCTTAAAAGGCCCTTTGTACTGTGAACAGTCAGACTAACCCACGTAAGGCCGTTATAGAGAGAAGATGAGTAACGATGCTGAGTCTCCAGCGGGAGACCACACACGCCAGTCGGAGACACCGGCACCGTCCGCGGCGACCGGATCACTTGACTGTAACTTCTGCTCGTTCGAATCGTTCGAGTATCATCCCGATGAACGCGCGTATCGGGCTATGTTCGATGCCGAGATCGTTGAGCCGAGTACAGCGGTCGTCGGAGCAGTGGCCACCGTTGCCGGTAATGACCCACTCGATATCGAGCCGCTTTATTCAACAGTAGACCCCGACGCACTCGATGCCCTTTTCGATCGACGAAAACCAGTCGTGGGTGATCTGCATACTCGGTTCACGCTGGATGGGTACGACGTTACGCTCAGCAGTTACGGAAGTGTCGTCGTCCGACCACCAAATACCGACGAGAGCGCGGATAGAGACGAGGAGTAAGGACGAGGACTCAGTGTCTCCATCTTCGGCTGTTCCGGTTCAAACTGCGGGGCTAGACAAATACTGGTACCGGATACGATCACGGGTCGTTCTTCGAACGAATAACACGCACAGAGTCCATGCTGGTAGAACCGTCAGCGATCAACGCGTAAACTCAACCGAGCGGTTAGTCAGGCCGATCTCGTGTTAAAAGAAGGCGAATATTCTCGTGGTGAGCGACGATTCGCACTATCGCAAGAATTCATGTTGTGCGTTACCGCGACTCACGCTGCTCCACTTTGTTCAATTCGATCAGCAGTCTGAATATCGCCTTCACGAGATTGGCGTCGACGTCGAACTGCTCGGCGTTGTCGCCCGCACGTTCCATCACGCGAACCTCCTGTGACTCGTCGGTCGTCGGCAGGTCGTGTTCGGCTTTCACCTGTGCGACGGTGTCCGCGACGTACGTTCGGCGGGCGATCAGTTCGACGATCTCGTGGTCGATGTCCTCGATCTCCTGACGGAGTTCGTCGAGGGTCATCTCGTCCGGGTTGGGTGTGTTCGTGCTCATGGGTATAGTCGGTGTGGCCGATCAGTTATCGATGACGAAAGCGCCCGCGGAGTCGGTCGTCGCGTGCAGGACCGTACCGGGTCGGTCACTCCACAGCTTCGCGACGGCGTCGAGGTCGGTTTCCGGGTCGTCCGGGTCCGCGACGGCGACGACGCTCGGTCCGGTCCCCGACAGCGAGACGCCGGCGGCGTGGGGCATGGCGTCGACCGCGGGATCGGGATCGAACCCGAGCGCGGCCGAGAACGCGAGCCCGTTGACGCTCATCGCCTCCGCGTAGCGACCGTCGAGCGCGAGGTCCGCGACGAGGTCGGCCATCGACGCGATCGCCGCACACCGCGCGACGTCGGCGTCCGCGCTGTAGGCCCGATCCGGCGGCGTCCAGACGACGACGTCCCACTCGATCTCCGCTCGGGAGCGAAGCTCGTCCGCGCCGTTGTCCGTGACGCAGACGCCGCCGAGCATCGATGCGGTCGCGTCGTCGAACGCACCCGTCACCGTGACGCCGGCGTCACGGGCCGCCTCGACACCGAGCCGGCACGCGTCGAGACGGGTGACGTCGATGGCCGGATCGGTCGGGTCGTCGCCGACGGTCAGCCCCAGCGCGGCACACGTCGCGACCACGGTCGCGTTGGCGGCCGCGCTCGAACTCTTGAGCCCCGCGGCGAGCGGCACGTCGCTGTCGGTTCGGACCGTTCCCCCCTCGCCGTCACCCCACCGGTCGGTCGCGAGCGAGACGCATCGCTCGATGAGGTCGGTGTCGGCGTCCGGATCCTCCGCGATCGTTCCGACGACGCCATCGGCGTCCGGATCGAGTTCGACCGTCGCGCGCGTCTCGAGGTCGATCCCGAACGCCGCGCCGGTCCCCGTCGCGAGCGCGTTCAACACGGTGCCCGCGCCGAGCGCGGCTGCCCGTCCCTGCATACGTCCACGGCCGTCAAGCGGGAGCAAAGAGTTGGCGGTCCCGGCGAGTGTCCCGGCCGGCTCGGCGTCGGACTACTCGGTGACGTCCGACGGCTCCGCGCGGCGGACGGCGGCGTCGACGTCGTACCAGTCGGCAGTCGGTCGGAGGCTCGCGTCCCGGCTCGGAACCCCGATCTCGACACGAAACCGACGGGTACCGTCGTCGAATCGATTGCCCGAGTGAAACACCTCTGTCGTGTAGGTGGCCCCATCCCCGACGGCCTCGCGCTCGCGGGAGTTCGGGCTCGTGGTGTACGCGTCAACACGGAACTCCAAGCGTCCGTAGACGAACCGCCCGACGTTCTCCACGGTGATGTCGGCCGAAACCGTCGTCTCGCGTCCGCCGTCGCTCACGTCGGTGATCTCGACGTTCGTGACGACGATACCGGCGTTCTCGGGATCGACGCGATCAGGCGGTGCCTCGGTCTCCGGGGTCCGCGTCTCCGTGGGCTCGTCGTCGGTCGCGTCCGTCTCGCCCGAGCCACCGTCCTCGTCGACTTCGTCATCGTCCACCGGATCGTCGGTCGCTCCCTCGCCGTCGGGCACCGCCGACTCGTCGGGCTCCTCGAAACAGCCGGCGAGGAGAACCGGGACCCCGGCCACCAAGAGGCGACGTCGCGGGAGGGAACGCGTCATTATCGATCGATTACCGGGGAGAGAATTAAAGGTAGGTATCCGTTACCGAGGACCGGCTATCCGGCGGTCGAGCCCAACACGCCGGTCACGGACCCGACGATGGCGGACGCAACGACGGTCGCCCCCACCGGACCGAGCGTCTCGACGACGCCGTACGCCTGTCCGGCGGCGGATCCTTGGGAGCCGACGACGAAGGCGACGACGACGAGTCCGTATCCGAGCGCACCGATCCCGGCACCGATCCCGCACGTCGTCGCTGCCTCGGTGTGACCGTACGCACGGGATCCCACGAGGACACCCGTGACGGCGGCGAGCGCCGGCGCGACGACGAGTGCCGCGACCGTCACCGAGAGGTACAGCTGTGCGAGGAACACGGGGCCGAACCGCTCGGCGTCGCCGGTCGCGTCGGTCACGAACGCCGACTCTGCCCAGCCCGTCGCCGCCAGCGCGACGATTCCGACGCCGACTCCGACGATCACGAAGACGGCCGCGACGAAGCCGATCCCGTCCGAGTCCATCAGACGATCGCCCAGCCGTTCGCCAGTTTCCCCTGCCACCCGAGCCGTTCCTCCCACGCGTCCCCGGAGAACCCGGTCGCGAGCAGGAACTCTCCTGCACGGGTTACGTAGCCGTACTGGACGCCGGCGTGGTCGTCGAACCCGTACCGCTCGCCGCGCGCCTCGTGATGGAGGAGTCGATGCCAGTGAGTGGCCGCGTCCCGTCCGTCGACCGTGCTCGTCTCGGGATCGATGGGTTCGGCGTCCTCGGTCGATCCCGCGGTCGTCACCGCGTTCAGCCGATCGCGTGCCGTGTCGACGTCCGGGTATCGCTGGACGTAGACGACCGTCCCGTTCAGGTCGTGCGGCCACCCGACGAACACCTCCTCGGGGTCGTCGTTCGGTTGCGGACGAGTCGCGAACACGAAGAACAGCTCCGCCGTCCGGTCGTCGGGGCGGACGACGGGTCCGAACCGGGCGCGTATCTCCGTTTGTCGATCGGAGTCGATCGGGTCGCCGTACAGGCGCGGTATCTCCGCGCGATCGTACGCGTCGTCGTCGTACGGTCGCTTGGCGAGCGTCGTGAAGCCCTCGCTGGCGACACCGACCTCGACGAGCGTCGACTCGTACACGACCCGGCGCTCGTCGGCGTCGTCCGGAAGCGGGTGGAGAAGCCGACGAAGGAGCCGGTTGTGTATCGGATCGCGAGAAAACACGTCCTCGATGTACGGTCGGGTACGGATGCCCGAAAAGCCCGTCCGCATTCGATCGATTTCCTCGAGGAACCGGTCAACGTCGCCGCGCTCCGCGAAGGTCCGAAGTCGCTCAACGTGGCGCTCGGTTCGGTTCTCGATCCTGTTCCGGGGCCGGAAGTGGGGCTCCAACGCGTCAGCCGCGCGCTCGGCGGCGTCGAACCCGGAGGCTTCCAGTCGCTCCGCGAACTCGACGTTCGCGGCCGCCGAGTCGACGACTTCGTCCCGGACCTCGTCGACGTCGGCGACCACGTCTCCGATCGCGTCCCGATACGTTGCGATCGCCGCCTCGTACTCGGTTGCGAACCAGAGGGCGTCGTCGACGACTCGACGGGTTGCGTCCGCGAGCTCCTCGTTGTCGCGGTCGTCGGTCTCGAACGCGTCACCGTCATCACCCACCGCTTCGACGGCGCGTTCCGCCTCGCTTCTCCCTTCGACGGCCCCCTCCTCAGGGTACTCGACGCCGTCGGTGCCGACGCAGCCGGCGACGCCCGCGGCGAACGCGGCACCGAGGAGACGCCGTCGCGTCCGTTGCATGCGGATCGCTCCGCGCGGACGCGTCTTAAAAGGTGGCCACGACGGACGACCGCCACCGAACACGCCCCTTTTGAAGCGGCGCGTGTAACCGATTCGTATGTCCGCACCCTCACGCAGCGACGTTCCGCCGACGTCAATCGGTATCGACCTCCGCGAGGAGGGGATCGTCGTCGAGTACCTCGACGGCCGGACGACGCTGTACCGCGGCGCTCCCGAGCCGATCGAGGGAGCGATGACGACCGGCCCCGGCAAGGAGACGCACGTCCTCGTGACGGACCCCACCGAGACCGAGGGCGTGATGACGTACGTCAACGACTTCAAGACCGACGACGAGATCCTCCGCGATTCAGGCGTCGGCCGAGTCGTGTTGGAGCCGGACGAAACGGAGGAGCTGTTTCCGGGCGTGGTCGTCACGCGAACGGGCCAACGAAACGAGGTCGTCGCGGATCCGGCGGTCGCGGGCGGGCGCGTGTTCGTCTTCGTCGAGGACGAGTGGAGCGAGGGAAGCTACGAGATCGTCGAACCCCCCGAGGAAGGGCTCGACGCCCACCGATGAGGGGTGTCGAACCAGGAGGCAGTCACCCCTCATGAGTCTCCGAAAACCGTGGCGTGAACTGGATCGATCGACGGTCCGGAGCGCCCCCGACCGATACGCACTGTACGAGCTCGGCGACGCCGACGGCGACACGATCGGGTTCGGAACCGGCGTGTTGCGCGACGAGCTAAAGGAGGCACTCGCGTACGGCGACGCCGACCGGGTACGATGGAAACTCGCGGAGTCGGCCGAACACGCGGAGCGACTCTTCGCGGAGCACGCCGACGAGGAATAGGAACCGATTTCACGGTTCCTGAACCCCACTCGAACATGAACCGGTCCCGCTTCGTTCAACTGGCGCTCGTCGCGTTCGGACTCGTGTTCGTCTCCTTTCTCGTCCGAGGGACGACCAGGCTTGTCGCGCCGTACGACGTCGCAGTCGCCGTGTCAGCGCCGATCCTGTTTACGGCCGCGGCGCTCGTCGCCGGACTGTTCGTGCTCGCGGTGTTGGACGTGACGGGGATCCGACCGATGGAGTGATCGACCGGAGATGTCCCCTGGGCCCGAGACCCGCTGACCGACGACACGAACCCCGAGTCGGAACGTCCTTTTAACGTCGGCCCGAACCGATCGTATGAACGTACGAGCGGTCGCGGATCTCTCGCCCGCCGAGCGGCGCGCCTTCTTCGAGCGCGACGCCGGGGTCGACGCGGTCCGTGAGGACGTCAGAGGGATCATCGAGCGCGTCCGGGAGGAAGGCGACGTCGCGGTTCGAGCGTTCTCCGAGGAGTTCGACGGCGTGGCGGTCGGCAACGTCGACATCACCGACGACGCCGAGCGCGCACACGCCGAACTCGACGGGGACGGCGATCCGGTCCTCGACGCGATCCGCGAGGCCGCGGCGAACGTCCGCGAGTTCCACGAGCGGCAGGTCCCCGAGGACTGGCGCGACGACTTCGACGGTCGCGAGCTGGGTCGTCGATTCCGGCCGATCGACCGAGCGGGCGTGTACGTTCCGGGCGGGGCCGCGGCGTACCCGTCGAGCGCGCTGATGGGGGTGATCCCGGCCGTCGTCGCTGGCGTCGACCACGTCGCGGTCGCGACGCCGCCGGCCGACGAGATCAACCCGGCCACGCTCGCGGCGATCCACGAGGCGGGCGCGGACGCCGTGTATCAGGTCGGCGGCGCACAGGCGATCGCGGCGCTGGCGTACGGGACGGAGACGGTCACGAGCGCGGACAAAGTCGTCGGTCCCGGGAACAAGTGGGTGACGGCGGCGAAAGCCGAGGTACAAGGCGACGTGGAGATCGACTTCCTCGCCGGGCCGAGCGAGGTGCTCGTGCTCGCCGACGACACGGCCGATCCCGAGTTCGTCGCGGCCGAACTGCTCGCGCAGGCGGAGCACGACCCGAACGCCTCCGTCGTCGCCGTCACTGACGACGCCGACCTCTCCGCGACCGTTGCGGAGACGGTGACGGCGACGGTCGACGAGCGCGACCGCGCGGAGACGATCCGTGCCGCCCTCGACAACGACGCCTCCGGCGTGCTCCACGCGCGATCGATGTCCGAGGCGGTCCTCTTCGCCGAGGAGTACGCGGCCGAGCACCTCTCGATCATGGCCGACGACGACGAGGCGCTGCTCGACCGGATCACCAACGCGGGCTCCGTCTTCCTGGGGCCGTACTCGCCGGTCGCCGCCGGCGACTACGCGGCCGGACCGAACCACGTGCTGCCGACGAACGGCGGTGCGAAGCGCTACGGCGGTCTCTCGACGGACACGTTCCTCCGATCGTCGACGGTCCAGCGGCTCGACCGAGACGCACTCGACGACGTCGCCGACACGATCACGACGCTCGCGGACGCCGAGGGGTTGGAGGCGCACGCGGAGAGCGTGCACACGCGATTCGAGGACTGAGTCGGGTCACCGGATACAGTGAACCGTTTCAGTGGGACGTATGCATACGGGCGAACAGGCGGTGCGTGTCGCCGTCGTCGCGAACGGGGTGACGTCCGAAGCCACCGCAGTCACTCGACAGCGGCGATCCGTACGGGACCGCACCGCACACCCGCGTTCCCCCGCACGGCGCTCGGTCGGAGCACGGGCCGTCTGGTGCGCTATCACGTATAAACGATCGGTGGATCTGGACGTGTAGGGCTCGGAGTCTGAGCGTTCCTCACCAGCGCGTTTTGCGTGTCGGAGTGCGTTTCGCGTGTCGGAGTGCGTTTCGCATGCCGCGTCCCATTTCCGGCCCGCCTGCCGAGGCTGGGGAGGGTCGAGGCCACACCCCGCCGGGATGCGGACGGTGACTCGTGGTGTCGGTCAGAGAGATGCGACCGGACGGGACCGGATCCGCTTCTCGATCGCCGTCAGGGTTTTGCCCCTCCACGAGCTATACGTGTACATGAGTACCGAATCCGTCCAGCCGAGCGGCGATCCGGCGATCGAGGTCACTCCGGACGCCGCCGAGGAGGCGCTCTCGCTCCTTGCGGGCGAAGGGCTCGACACCGACGAGGCGGGGCTGCGGCTGTTCGTCCAGCAAGGGGGCTGTGCGGGGCTTTCCTACGGGATGCGCTTCGATACGGAGCCCGAAGAGGACGACCTCGTCGTCGAGCACCACGGACTGCGAGTGTTCGTCGATCCGGCGAGTCGAAACTACATCGGCGGGAGCAAACTCGACTACGAGTCGGGTCTGCAGGCCGCCGGCTTTCACGTCGAGAACCCGAACGTCGTCTCCGAGTGCGGCTGCGGCGAGTCGTTCCGGACGTGACACTCGAGTCCCGCATTTAAGTCATCCGAGCGGGTACGGGTGAGGTATGAAACTCGAAGCGACGTCGACGCCGGGCGGCGAGCAGGTGTACATCGACCGAACGCGCACCGAACGCGGCGCGGAGGGATCGTTTTACGTCGTGTTCTCCGAGGAGAGCGCTCGGGACCGATGGGGGTTTTACTGCGGCAACTGCGACTCGTTCGACACCGCGATGGACACGATGGGCCGGATCGAGTGTAACGACTGCGGAAACCTCCGGAAACCGGACGAGTGGGACGCCGCCCACGAGTGAGTCGGGCGGCGAGGCGTTTTAAAAAGAGCGCACACCGAAACGGTTCGGGTCGCTCACTTCGTTCGCTTCCCGGGCTGTGACTCGTCTGATTCGAATCCCGAAGCTCGCTCCGCTCACTGTCGTTCCCAGAAGCGAGCACGGTGGGATTCGAACCCACGACCATCGGATTAGAAGTCCGACGCTCTATCCTGGCTGAGCTACGCGCCCTCGTTTCCCCTCTGGGGGTCGTCGCTTAAAAACCTCCGAGGTTCGATTCGGGCGTGGAGACGGTCGCGAGTGCGGACGGTCACCCGGATCGAACGCGCTGCGCCGCCCAACAGCAGACCTAAGTCCGCGACGCCAGTATCCGGCGGTAATGAAGGTCTTCGGAACGGTCGGCCTCCCCGGCAGCGGAAAAGGCGAGGCGGCGAACGTCGCCGAGGCGGCCGGCGTCCCGGTCGTCGTCATGGGTGACGTGATCCGCGAGGAGTGCCGCCGGCGCGGGCTCGACCCGGCCGAACACCACGGTCGGATGGCCGGCACGCTCCGCGAGGAGGAGGGCGAGGACGCGATCGCCGCCCGAACGCTCCCGTTGATCCGGGAGGCGGGGGACGAAAGCGGCGCGGACGCAGTCCTCGTCGACGGGCTCCGGTCGACGGTGGAGCTCGACCGGTTCCGCGAGGCGTTCGGCGACGACTTCACGCTCGTCGCGATACGCGCCCCCTTCGAGCTCCGGGCGGAGCGGCTCGACGACCGCGGTCGAGACGACTCCGACTCCGATCTGGAAGCGCTCCGCGAGCGGGACGCCCGAGAGATCGAGCTCGGACTCGGCGAGACGCTCGACCGCGCGGACGTCGAGATCGACAACACCGGGACGCTCGCCGAGTTCCGCGAACGGGTCCGGGAGCTGCTCGACGTCGACGTGGATACGACCGTCGACACGGACGACGCGGCCGTCGGAGGTGGTCCCGCGTGATATACAGCATCGACGTCCGGATCGACACGCCGGTCCGGGACACGGAGGTAACGGATCGGGTCGCGGACGCCGTCCGAAACGTGTTTCCCGACGCCGACCCGGTCCACGAGGACGGCCGACTCGTCGCCGAGGCGCACACGCTCGACGCGTTCTCGGACGTCCTCCACGAACAGGAGATCCTCGACACCGCACGCCGCGTGTTCCGCCGCAACTCGACCGACGAGGGGTTCTCGTTCGCGCTGAAAAAGCAGGCCGCCTTCGAGGGGGTGGTCAACTTCTCCGTCGGCGAACCGGACGAGCTCGGCGACATCGCGGTCGACGTGCGCGTCCGAGAGCCGGGCGTCATGGAGTTCATCGACTACGTCGCGCCCGAAACCGACGACGGGCAGCCGGTCGATCCCGTCCGCGAGTACGGCGACCGGTACGAGCCGGACGTGGACGACTACTGACGGCGGTGACGACGAGCGAGCGGCGCGTTCCACCGACGCCGTTTAGGCGGACGCACCTGAACGGCGGGGTATGGAGCCGGTCGACGACTGGCGGGCGGCGCTCGACGAGGTCGGGGAGCTAACCGGTCCGATAGCCGCCGCCATCGTCGAGACGCACGGCGACCGCGGAAAGCGGGCGATCGAGGCGGTCGCCGAGGAGCGAGTGAAGCGGTACCGCGATTTCACGGTCGTCGTCGGCCACGAGGACGAGTACGTCGTCGAGGACGGCGTCTGTGACTGTGCGGACGCGACCTATAACCTCGATTCCGAGGACCCCGAGGCGCGGTGTTGGCATGCGCTCGCCGTCGACGTCGCCGACGGTGTCGGCGCGGTCGATCACCACGACATGTGGTACTCCGAGGTCCGGGAGTTCCTGTGACGCCGTCAACGCCCGGAGCGGCCGGGTCGCGTATGCGGAAACGTTTAGACGGCCCATGGGCTACCTGACTTCATGGCGGACTGTCCACTCGCCGACGATTGCCCCAGTTTCGACGAACGAATCGAGGGGATGGGGTGTCAACACTACGGCAACAAGGGAGGCGCGGAGTGGTGTAACCACTACGACATGCCGATCTACGAGCTCAAACAGCAGCCGGTCCAGCCCGGCGAGGAGGTCGTCGTCGAGGTCGACGACATGCACGAGAGCGGTGCGGGCGTGGGTCGTACGGAGGACGGATTCATCGTGCTCGTCGACGGGCTGCTCCCGCCGTCTCGCGCCCGGGTCGCCATCCATCGCGTGAAGTCGAACCACGCGACGGCACGGGAGATCCTCGAACGGCTCCCGGAGGATCCGGACGAGGAGGAAACGGACGGGGACACCGAGGCCGACGGTGACGACGCCGACGGCGACGACGGCCCGTCCCGACCGGATCGCGAGCGGCTCGGCAGCCGCGAGAACTTCTGGGGCAAGTGAACGCACTCGGGGTGGTTTCACCCCACGGACAGTCCGGACTCCGGCGGTCGGAGGCGGGGGCGACGCCTCCCGCCGTTTTTTCACGTCTGACCTCGTTTCGGTGTGCATGGTCGGAGACGACGATGAGTCCGCGGACGGCGGGGATGCGACCGAGAACGTCGACGCGGAGACGTTGTTGAAGCGTGCGGGGTTCGACGCCGACGCCAGCGTGCTGACTCGCCGACAGGCGGAGGTGTTGGCGCTTCGTGAACGGGGGCTCCGCCAATCGGATATCGCGGAGCGGCTGGGCACCTCCCGTGCAAACGTCTCCAGCGTCGAGGCAAGCGCTCGAAACAACGTCGAGCGCGCGAAGGAGACCGTCGCGTTCGCCGAGGCGCTGTCGGCTCCGGTTCGCATCGAGATCGAGGCACACACGGACCTGTACGACGCACCCAAACTCGTGTACGACGCCTGTGACGAGGCGGGCGTGAAAGTGAACAAGACCGCACCGGATCTGATGAAGACGATCGGCGACCGTGCCGGTGACGCGGTTCAGGGGAGAGAGGTCCGAAACCGGCTGTTCGTCACCGTCGCCGCCGACGGAACGCTCAGAGTCCGTAACCCGTAGTCGCCGCCGGCGTCGCGCCCAGCCGGATCGGCGGATCTCTCACCCGAGTCCCGACTCCTGTCTGAGCAGTACGACCATCGAGAGCCCCGAGATCAGCACGAGAATGAGCGCCGGTATCGCCGCGTACTGGTAGTACAGCGTCTCGTGGGCGGCCCAGATCACGGTGACCAGCGTGTCGACGCCGATCGGTTGGAGCATCAACGTCGCCGGCAGCTCCTTCATCGTCGTGAGAAAGACTAACACGCCACCGGCGACGACGCCGGGGAGGATCAGGGGGAGCGTCACCTTCCGGAACGTCTCCATCGGGCCGGCGTTCAGGGTTCGCGCAGCCTCGACGAGCCGGTCGTCGACCTGTAACACCGCCGAACGCGTGGTTCCGACGACCTGTGGAAGGAAGCGGACGACGTACGCGAACACCAAAAGCGGGACCGTCCGGTAGATCCACGGCGCGTAGTTCGCACCGAAGAACACGAGCGCCAGCCCGATGACGATTCCGGGAACCGCGAAGCCGACGTACGTCGCACGCTCGAACAGCCTGGAGAGCGGGGAGTCCGACCGAGCCGAGTAGTACGCGACGGGGATCGCGAACACGCACGCGAGCGCCGCCGCCAGCGTCGCGAGGTACACGGAGTTCAGCGCCATCCCCCACTCGAACGCGAGCGAGGGAACGCTGCCGTCGGGACCGCGAAGCGCCCAGACGCCGAAGACGGCGACGGGAACCACGAGCGTGACGACGCCGATCGTGGTGATGGCGGTCATCGCGACCCACTTCCAGCGCCCGAGCCGGATACGGGCCGTACGTCCGCCGCCGGTGGACCCGGAGTCGCGTCCGACTCGCGCCTCGATCAGGAGGATGACGGCGGTGACCGCGAGCAGTTGCATCGACAACAGCGCGGCGTACTCGACGTTGAACGAGCCGTACTCGACGTATATCTCGTAAGTGAACACGCTGACGCGCATGAACGCCGGCGTCCCGAAGTCCGAGACCGCGTACAGCGCCACCAGCAGCGCGCCGGCCGCGATCGCGGGGCGTATCTGCGGGAACACGACCCGTCGATACGCCTCGATCGGCGACACGTTGAGGCTACGGGCGGCCTCGACGAGCTCCATGTCCAACGATAACAGCGCCGCTCGCGTCGAGAGGAACACGTACGGGTACGTGTACAGCGTGATGACGAGCACCGCGCCCCAGAAGCCCTCGACCGCCGGCAGCGGGACGCCGATCGCCTCGCTCACCTCGCCGCCGCTGCCGAACGTACGAACGAACGCGAACGCGCCGATATAGCTCGGGATGACCAGCGGGAGCGCGGCGGTGATCGTCCAGAACCGGTCGTACGGGAGGTCCGTCCCGGTCGTGAGCACCGCGAGCGGGACGCCGATGGCGATCGACAGGAGGGTTACGCCGGCCATCAGTCCGACGCTGTTCGCGAGTATCTCGACGGTCCGGGTCGAGACGACGAGCGAGAACGCGCGCTCCGGATCGACCTGTGCCGCACGGAGGAACAGCCAGAGCAACGGCGACGTGACGAGAACGGCGATGACGCCGCTTAAAAGGAACAGCCCGAAGGCTGACCGGTCCTCGTCATCGTCGGTGCGGCGGATGGTCTCGAACACGAACTACTGTGAGCGAATTCACTCTACGGGAATATACCGCTTCTGAAAACCGGCTCGCGAGCGCGACGAGCCGAAGTGCCCACGGAAGTCGTCGAGTGGTCGGCTTCCCCGTTAAACGGTCATGCCCTCCTCACGAAGCAGGTCGACCGCCCGTTCGACGTCGGCGAGGGCGTTGAGGTCGAACTCCGGTGGGTTGATCTCCGAGAGGGCCGGGAGGTCACCGACGTAGTCGACGCCGTCGACGACGGGGTACTCGCCGTTCGTCTCGACGAAGAACTCCTGGCCCTCGGCGGCGAGGACGTGTCGGCAGAACTCCGCGGCGAGACTCACGTTGTCGGTCGCCTGCGGGATCGCGACTCCCGAGACGTTGAACAGACAGCCGGGATCGTTGTTGGTGAACGCGACGTCGAGCGGCGAGTCGGGGTTGTTGCTCAAGATTCGGCCGGCGTAGTACTGGTTACCCAGTCCGACGACTTGGTTCCCGGAGTGAACTTCCTCGGCCTGCTGGGAGCCGCTGGAGTACAGCGTTGCGTCCTGGTCTTCGACCATCCCGCGGATCCACTCGCGGGTCGCCTCCTCCCCTTCCATCTCGATCATCGCGACGATGAACGACCGGAACGTCCCGGAGTTCGGCCGGGTGGAGATGATTCCTTCGAACCGGTCGTCTTCCGCGTACGCGAAGATGTCGTCGGGCAAGTCGTCCGCGTCGCCGTCCCACAGCTCGGTGTTGTACTGGATCGCCCGAACGCGGCCGGATACGCCGGTCCACTGTCCGTCGGGGTCGCTGTAGTTGCCGTCGATCGCGTCGACGACGTCGGCCGGGAGATCGCGTGTGAGCCCGTCCTGCTTGAACGCGGCGAGCGCACCCGACGACTGGGTGTAAAAGACGTCGGCGGGGGAGGCGTCACCCTCCTCGCGGAGCTTGTTGAGTTGGGCCGAATTGTCGTCGTAGTCGCGGTTGATCGTCAGGTCCGGGTACTCCGATTCGAGCGCCTCGAACAGCGGATCGATCTGGTCTCTGGTCCGTCCGGAGTACACCGTGATCTCACCCTCCAAGTCGCCGAGATCGTCCCACGAAACCGCCGTGGAGTCGAGCGGCGCGTCCCACGGCTCGTCGTCGGGGCTCCCCGTCGAACCGTCGGAGCCGTCACCGCCCGTCGAATCGCCTGAATCGCCCGTTTCGTCGTCTCCACCGAGACAACCGACGACGCCGACGGCACCGGCGGTTGCTGTGAGCCCGAGGAACCGGCGGCGTCCGGTGAGCGATTCGGATCGACTGGGGGATTCATCCACCATATCTTATTTAGGCCGACCTAAATTAAAAAAGCCTTCCGATTTAGGCCGACCAAAACCTGTTTGAGACGCCGTGGCCAACGAGGGCGATCCGGTCCCAGAACACACGGAGTAGAACGGGAAACGATGGAGCGAACGAGAGAACAGACGAGAGAACAGACGGGGAATTCGATGGAACGGAAGACGGAGCGGTTCGGAGCGAAAGCTCGGTCCGGAATCCCATCGAGGGCGCGACGATCCGCCGGTGGTCCCTGCCGGGGGCAGGTCAACCGGTTCGGAGGATCGTCGGGTTCAGTCGGTTCGGAGGATCGTCGGGTCCGGCGGCCCGTGTCCGTGACGCCCCGCGTCGGAGTCGAACCCGTGAGACACCTCATAGAAGATCGACTCGGGGTCGCGGTTCCACTGCCACTTCCAGCGGGTCCGCACGAGCAACCCGATCTTCCGGCGGAAGGAGAGCGCTGGGGTCGTCGACAGCGTGTCGTACCCCAGGTTCCGGATCAGTCGGTGGTGGTCCGCGTACAGCACCGCCGCCAGCAACACCGCCAGCTGGCAGTCCTCGGGGAGGTACTTGATCCCCGCAACGCCCTCCTCGTACAGTCGCTCGGTTCGCGTGAGCTCCGTCCTGATCGCGGCAGCGACGTCGTCGTCGAACTCCAGATTCAGGATCTGACGCTCGTCGACGCCGTGATCGCGGAGCGTCTCGACGGGGAGGTACACCCGGTCGCGATCGACGACGTCCTCGCGAACGTCCCGGAGGAAGTTCGTCATCTGGAACGCCTCGCCGAGTTTGGTCGCATGCGGGAGCGCGAGTTCCGGACGCTCCACGTCCATGATCGTGGTCATCATGCGCCCGACCGCGGCCGCCGACCCGTTCATGTACGCCTCGAGTTCCGCGTACGTCTCGTACCGCTCGGTGTCGATGTCGCTTTCCATGGCGTCGAGGAACGCGTGGACGTCGGCAGCGGCTATCCCGTGTTCCTCGCGAACCGTCGCGAACGCGTCGAGGACAGGGTCGTCGGTCGGCTCCTCGCCGACCGCTATCCGACGAAGCCGCTCGAACTCCGCCCGCTGTTCGTCCGGAGGGAGCGTCTCCTCCGCGTCGACGATCTCGTCGGCCGTGCGGAAGAACCCGTACAACACGTACGTCGGGTGACGTATCCGCTTCGGAAGCAGCCGCGTGGCGACGTGGAACGTCTTCCCGGTGCGTCGCTGGATCCGCTTGCTCCGAGCGACCTGGGTCCTCCCTACCATGGCGACATCGATCGGTCGGGTCGGAGGGTTGAAAGCGGGTCAGTCATACGCGAAAAGAACGGACTCCAAAGGCATAACAGTTCGCACGCGGGCGCGCGAGGAGAGCGATGGGCCACCGACGAACCATCAGTAGAAGGTGTCACTACAGTCGTACACGACGCCGTGAGCGGGACAGACGTACTTGCAGTGTCGATGGAACATCGACGCGCCACACAACGGGCACGGACGCCCCGTTGGTCGTCGCGACTCGGCGTCGTCCTCGGTGTCCGTCTCGTCGTCGTCCTCGGTGTCCGTCCCGGCGTCTCCCCTCTCGTCGACCTCGCTACCCCCGTCCGGTCCGCTCGCGTCTCCCATGCACACCCCCTCGACCGCACGGAAGTTAACGGCTGTCACGTCGTCGGGCTCGACACGCAACGGGGCACACCGTCCCCCTGAGTTCACTCGGCCGCGAGCGACTCGTACACGTCCTCGGCGACGTCGGGGTCCTCGAACGGGAGCGTGACGACGCCCTGCCAGGAGTCATCGCGTAGCGCGTCGACGGTCGCGTCGTCCAGTTCGATCCGACGGATCTCCACGTCGTCGAGGGTCATCCTGATCTCGAAGGCCGACGGCTCGTCGACGACCCCACGCTCGTCGAGTTCGGCGCGAACCGCGTCGACCGCCCCCTCGCCCAGTTCGATGACGACGAGGTGCTCGCCGTCGTCCGGATGGACGCCCTCGACGTGGACCAGCCCGCTCGCGTCGAACAGATCGTAGGTCGCGTCCGCGCCGACGAGTCGCGCCTCGAACGGTGCGGTCGGATCCGCGTCGACGTACATCGCGTCCCCCTCGTCCGATCCCGTCGTCGTGTCGTCGGTTCCGCTCGGCTCGTTCTCGCCCGACGGGTCGTCGACGCTGGACGCGCCGACGAACCCGATCGCGCCGATCGCACAGACGGAACCGATTCCGCCGAGCACGCCGCGTCGAGACAGTTCCATGTCCGACGCTCACCGTCCCGGGTGAAAAGGGTTACACGCCGATTAACGCCGTTGATAATCGACTGTTGTGGAAAATCACGGAGACGGACCCAGGCTTTAGCGCGAGGATGAATCCGACAGTTCCCTCCTCATCCACGCACACCGTTCTGAACGGACATTTTGGCTCCATCGAGATCACGTATCCAGACGTACTACAGCGTGAAACGGTATGATCGTTTCATTATCTCATCGGGTGGAAATAACGGGCCCGTTCGTGGACTTGGAGCGAGAAGCATATTCACACGTTAACTATATGTGTAGGATTTGAGATGGGATCATGGCGCATAGCCCAGAACACGTCGAAGAGTTCGTTTGTGAGAACTGCCAAGTAACCCATGCGGGTACGCCGGTTCAGGATTCATCCGGCGAGCGTGCGTTCGAACCACCCGTATCCTGCGGCGCGTGTGGCGAGACCGAATTCGTTCCGATCGGAGAGTGGGTCCGCCACCATAACGAATAGCCAGGAACAAACGAAACCAGTTTGCTGATCGAAGCGTGAGTCCCCGTCCTGATCGGCGGGGAGGACGTCAATCCTGCCCGACTTCCATCGGGGCCCGCGTCGACGACGTCGCGCCGAGCGGGGAACCGTTGTTGTGACCGGAGCCGTCGTTGTGACCGGAGCCGTCGTTGTGACCGGAGCCGTCGTTGTGACCGGAGCCGTTGACGACGAAGCCGTCGAGCAGCGACCGGAGGTCGTCCGACCGTTCCGACAGCGCGTGGGTCCGTTCGGTCACTTCCGAGACCGTCGCAGTCTGCTGTTCGGCCGCCGCCGCGACGGTCTCCGACTCCGTCGCAGTTTGGCGGCTGATGTCGGCGATCTCGTCGACCATGTCGACGACCTCCTGGGTCGTTTTCGCCTGATCGTCGGTCGCATTACTGATCTCTTGGACCGTTTCGTTGACCGTGGACACCTCCTCGCCGACCTCTTCGAACTCCCGCAGCGTGGTTTCGATGGTGTGAACGCTGTCGGACACTCGCGACTCCATCGCCTGCACGTCCGCGGCGGTGTCGGCGGACGCCTCCTGCACGTCGTCGATCCGACCGGATATCTCCGCGGCCGACTCGCGAGTCTCCTCGGCGAGCCCCTTTACCTCGTCGGCGACGACCGCGAATCCGTTTCCGGAGCTGCCAGCACGCGCCGCCTCGATCGACGCGTTGAGCGCGAGCAGGTTCGTCTCCTCCGCGATCTCGTCGATGAAGGACACGATCTCGTCGATCTCTCCGATCCGCTCGACGAGCTCTTGGACCGCGGTCGCCGTGTCACCGATCCGCGTCTCGAGCTGGTCGAGTTCCGCGATCGCCTCCTCGGCCGCCTCGCGACCGGAGCGGCTCCTGTCGGCGGCACCCTGCGCGGTGTGGGCCGCGTCGTCCGCCGAGGCCGCGATCTCCTCGACTGTCGCCGACAGCGTGCTCATCTCGTCTGCGACCGCCTGCAGCTCCTCGGTCTGTTCGGTCGCTCCGTCGGAGATCGCCTGCACCGACTGTGCGACCTCCGCGCTCGCGTCGTCGACCTCGTCCATACTGACGGTGACGTCGTCGCTCGCGCCGTCGACGTCGACCGTGAACGACTGGACCTGCGCGAGCGTCTCCGCGAGCGTTCCGACGAGTCGGTTGTAGTTGTCCACTAACTCGGCGTACCGTTCCCGGTCGTCGAGCGCCAGCGCCGACGCGTCGATGGTCGCCGTGAGATCGCCGCCCTGTGCGCGCTCGGCCGCGTCGCCGAACGCGTCGACGAGGGTTTCGAGCTCCGTGGTGTACGCCTCGAGGTTCTCGGCCATCCGCGAGAGCGACTCGCCGAACGCGCCCGGCACCGCCTCGTCGAGCGCGGGGTCGTCGAACTCCTGGTCCGCGAGCGCCTCCGCCTGCGAGGACACCGTATCGAGGTATCCCTGTAGTCCCACGAACGATTCGGTGAGTCCGCCGATCTCGTCGGACTGGTCGGCGGCCGTCGCGAGCACGTCATCGCCGACTCCGTCGCTTCGGGCTCCCTCGACGTCGCCCGCGGCGACGGCGTCTGCACGCCGCTCCAGTTCGCGGATCGGCTCGGAGAAGTCCCGCCGAATGATGAGTACGGTGTTGTAGATCGCGACGACCGCGCCACCGAACAGCGCGCCGGAGAGAACGTACCAAGCCGTCCCGGAGAACACGAACGGAGTGACGAAGATCGCGAGCGTGACGAGAAACTGGATCCCGACCGCCGCGATCACCTTGCGTTCGATCGACTCCGTCACGCCCACCGCGTCCATCGTCCACCAGAGCAACGCCTCGTACCTGTCCTGCAGACCGAGGCCTCGACGCCGTGTGATCGACATACGCGAACGTCTGATCGACCGGGTGATGAATCCGGGGGTCCAGTTATCGAATCGGAGAAACGCACGGCGTCCCCACCCCGACCGAACGCGCCATCCGACCGAACGCGTCATCCGACCGGCCGAGCGAGACGCTTGCTAGGGCCACTCGTCCTCGCGTCCGTCGAGCGGTTCGGCGACGACGCCGTCTCGCTGGACGAGCGCCCGCGCGCAGGCCGGACAGACGACTCGGTCCTCGTCCCACGGGACGGAGAGTCGAACGGCGGCCGCCCGATCGCAGTCGGGTTCCGCACACGCGAACCCCGGTCCGTCGTCTCCGGAGGCCATCGACCGTCCCGTCACGGGCCGGGGACTTCGGTGTTTCGTGCGGCGTCGGTGCGCTCGACCCCCGAAGCGAGTCACGCGACGCCGACCAACAGGAACGCGTAGATCGCCGCGTTGTACGCGCCGTGGGCGAGTCCGGGAACGAGCACGTTGTTCGTTCGTTCGTAGAGAAAGCCGAGCAGGCAGCCGAGCCCGACGACCACGCCGACGTACGCGAGCTGCTCGAGAGACGACCCGTCGACGGCCGGCAGATGGACGATCCCGAAGAGGAGGCTCGCGATCAGGATCGCCGGGAGCGCGTCGAACGTCCGCCGGAGTCCGCCCTGTACGACGCCGCGGAACAGCAGCTCCTCGACCGGACCGACGACGAGCAGGGAGACGACGATCATCGCGAGGTAGTAGCTCGCGGGGTCGCCCGCCGCGACCGTCGCCGTGTTCTGTCCGGTCGTCACCCCGAATCTCCCGAGGACGAACAGCGCGCCGTACTGGAGCACCAACAGCGCGAGGCCGACGACGACGACGAGGCCGGCATCAGTGAGCGTCGGGCGCTCGATCCCGACGACGTCCCACTCTCCCGTGATCGCGAGGTAGCCGAGCGCTGCAAGCAGGAATCCGCCGAACTGGACGACCGTTCGAAGCACCTGCCACGCGTTCGTCTCCTCGGTCACGACGCCGAGATCGACCGCGATCCCGGTCACCGGCGCGGTGATCGCGGATGCGACGACCAGCGCGAACACGACCGCGAAGGCGGCGCTCGCGAGCCGTGCGAGCTCCTCGATCGGTGTGCCGACGGCGTCGAGCGGCGTCGACCCGCCGTCCGCCTCGTTTCCGGTGCCGTCCTCGGGACCACCGCTCATTACCGTTCGGTACGGACGGAGACGGTTTATCCGCTCCGAAAGACGCGCTCGCCGGTCGGCCGCGATCAGGACCGATCGATCCGGAGTTCCCGCTTGTCCGCGACCGCCTCGGCCTCCGGGAACTCACCGCCACCGAGGAGGCCGCGGGCCGCGCGCTTCCCCCACTCGACCGCGGGCTGGGTGAACGTCGAGACGCTCGCGAGCTCGCCGTACAGCACGCATGCCGCCTCCATCCCGAACAGCAACTCGCCGAGCGCACGCTCGTCGACGCGGTCGATCTCGACGCGCACGTTCGGGACGCCCGCGGCCGCGAGGCTCGCCTCGGTCGCCTCGAACTCGGCGTCGAGCAGCTCGCCGAGCGAGGAGCCGCCGAGGTACGCGAGCCCCTCCAGTTCCGTTTCGGGAATCGGGGTCGTCGCGCGCTCCTCGGGGCGGACCAGCGTGACGAGCTTGTCCGGCGGACCCGCCCGATACAGCTGGAGCTGGGAGTGCTGGTCGGTCGCGCCGAGCGCGCGAGCGGGCGTCTGTCCGAGCCCGTCCTTACCGAGGCTCTCGGCCCACAGCTGTGCGAACCACTCGGCGAACGTCTCCAGCGACTCCGCGTACGGCATCACCGCGTTCGTGAGCGCGCCGCGCTGGGCGAGCGCGTACGTCGTCGCACCGTAGGCGTACGCGGGCGACTCGAACAGGGACCCCGCGAGCGCGTCCATCCCGTCGCGACCGCCCGCGAGCACCGCCTCGACGTCGTGCCCCTGCAGCGCCGCGGCCGCGAGGCCGACCGTCGAGAGCACCGAGAAGCGCCCGGGAACCCCCTCGGGCACGTCGAGCGCGGGGAGGTCGTGCCGGTTGGCGAGCCGCCGGAGGTTCCCCTCCTCGCCGGTCGTGACGAGGGTTCGCTCGGTCCAATCGACGCCGGCGTCGGTCATCGCCTCGCGGACGACGAGGAAGTTCGCGAGCGTCTCCGCGGTCGTCCCCGAGTTGGAGACGACGTTGACGACGGTGTCCGCGAGCGGGAGGTCCGCGAGGAACCGCTCGACGTGATCGGGGTCGACGTTGTCGAGCGCGTACGCGTCGACGTCGCCGCCGAGCGCGTCCGACAGCGTCATCGCGCCCAGCGCGCTCCCGCCGATGCCGACCGTGAGCACGGCCTCGGGCGTGCCGAACGGCTCGGTCGCCGCGCGGATCGCCGCCGGGTCAGCGGTCTCCGGCAGGTTCAGGGAGGCGTACCCGAACTCGTCGGTTCCCATCCCACGCTCGATCCGTTCGTGTGCGGCCGCGACCCGGTCGTCGAGTCGCTCCAATCCCGCCTCCGTGACGCCCGGTGTGGTTCCGAGCGCGTTGCCGATATCCACGTTCATACTACGCCTCGCGGGCGACTCGGGCTTAAACGTGGGCGGTTCGGGCGACGATCGCGAGCGGCGATCGTGGGCGGTTCGGGCGACGATCGCGAGCGGCGATCGTGGGCGGTTCGGGCGACGATCGAGGTGTTGGGTCCCGATCACGGTTCCCGTGGAGCGGTGATGGCCGTTCCCACGGTCGCGGTCGCCCGTCCCGGAGCCGAGGATACAAACCCCCCCACGACCTTGCGCCGGTATGGTCACGTTCCTCGCCGGCGGGACGGGGACGCCGAAGCTGCTCGACGGGGCGACGGGAGCGTCGCATCGCGAGAACGCGACGCGCGTCTGGGATCCCGCCGACGTGACGGTCGTCGGCAACACGGGCGACGACGTCGAGCTCGGCGGTCACCTCGTCTGTCCGGACGTCGACACGGTGCTTTTCGCTGGCGGCGACGTCCTCGACCGAGAGACGTGGTGGGGGATCGCCGACGACACCACGGCGACCCACGACGAACTGGTGCGTCTCGCCGAGGCGGCGGAGCTCGACGGCGGCCCGCGCTACCTCGACGACGACGCACAGACCGCGGGTCGGGAGATCGCGAGATGGCGGCGCTTCTCCGGGATCGCGGAGTTCATGGAGATCGGCGACCGCGACCGCGCGGTCCACGTCACGCGAACGAGTCTCCTCGACGAGGGGTCGACGCTCACCGAGGCGACACGCGTCCTCGCGGACGCGTTCGGTCTCGACGTCGAACTCCTCCCGATGTCGGACGACCCGGTCGCGACGCTGATTCACACGACCGACGGAGCGCGGATCCACTTCCAGGAGTACTGGGTCGCGCGCCGCGGCGAGCCCGCGGTCGCCGACGTGGAGTTCCGCGGCGCGGAGGCGGCCGAGCCGACCGACGCCGTGCTCGACGCGCTCGCCGACCCGGTCGTCGTCGGCCCGTCGAACCCCGTTACGAGCATCGGACCGATGCTCGCGGTGCCCGGAATCGCCGAGGCGCTCGCCGACACGCCCGTCGTCGCCGTCTCCCCGTTCGTCGGAGACGACGTCTTTTCGGGGCCCGCAGCGGAGCTGATGGCCGGCGTCGGCTACGAACCATCGACCGCGGGCGTCGCGACGGCGTACCCGTTCGCGGACGCGTTCGTCCTCGACGACGCGGACGACACCGACCTCGAGCGAGCCGTCGACGACGACCGCGACCGCCACGTCGAGTACACCGACACCCGTATCGACGACGCGAACGACGCCGAACGAGTCGCTCGCGCCTGCAAGCGAGCGCTGGAGGCGGTCGCGTGACGTCACCGCCGAGTCGCGGACCTCCCTCGTCGAACGCCGAACGCGAGTCGCGGGACGACCCGTTCCTCGTCGCCGCCAGCCTCAGCGGCGAGGCCGACGCGGCGTGGGCGCGAGCGGTCGGCGGGCACGTCGACGCCGCGATCCTGGGTGGGATCGCGCTCGACCCCGCGAGCCGGGCGGCCGCACGCGACCTGGTCGCCCGCGATCGGTCGGAGTTCCTCCCCGCGGATCCGGTCGAGTTCATAACCGAACAGCTCGCGGCCGTCGCCGATGTACCGATCCGCCCGGGATTCAACGTCCGGAGCGCGAGCGTCGACCCGATCCGGGAGGCTGCGGCGGTGTGTGCGGACCACGGTGCGGTCTGCGAGATCAACGCCCACTGTCGGCAGCCGGAGCTGTGTGCGGTCGGCTGCGGCGAGAGTCTGTTACGGGACGTCGACCGGCTCGCGACGTTCGTCGCCGCGGCGGCCGATCGGACGGGAGCGACGGTCAGCGTGAAGGTTCGGACGGAGGTTCCCGGCGTCGACCTCTCCGCAGTCGCGGAGACGGTCGCGGCGGCGGGAGCCGACTGGCTTCACGTCGACGCGATGGACTCCGAGCCGGTCGTCGCCGCTCTCGCGACCGATATCGCGACGAACGATCTCGGGCTCACGCTCGTCGCGAACAACGGCGTTCGGGGAAGGGAAACCGTCGCGGAGTACGCCGCCCACGGCGCGGACGCGGTGAGCGTCGGTCGACCGACTCGCCCGGACGACCACCGCGTCCTCCGTCGGGTCGCCGACGCGGTCGCGGCGTGGCGCGACGGCGAGTTGAACCCGTCGGCGAACGCCGGTACGGAGGAGCTAGCATGACCGGATCCGACCCGAACGGCGGAGCCGGACGCCGTTCGTCGCCGCCCCGACGCACCCCGGCCGACGACGCGACCCTCGCGCTCCTCCTCGAGGTCGCCGGGACGCCCAAACCCGGAAACGTCGATCGCGAGCGCGATCTCACCGACCTCCGGTTCGAGTCGTTCCTCGGCGGCGCGGTCGGCGCGCGGGACGGACTTGAGCGGGCCGAGCGCGGGGAGCCGGTCGGTGTCGCCTTCGAGCGCGCCGTCGCCGGCATGGCCGACCGCGCGGGGACGAACACGCAGTTCGGCTGTCTGCTCCTCCTGATCCCACTTATAAAAGCAACCGTCGACGGCGACCGATCCGTCAACGGCGACCGATCCGTCGACGGCGACCGATCCGTCGACGGCGACTGTTCTCGAACGGACGTCGACCGCGTGACGCGGGACACGACGGTCGACGACGCGGTCGCCTTTTATACCGCGTTCGAGCACGTCGACGTCGCGGTCGGGGAGCCGCCGGCCGACGCCGCGGACCTCGACGTGCGTCGCGGACGCACCGTCGAGGCGACCCTTCGGGATCGGGGGCTCACGCTTCGCGACGTGCTGGCGCTCGGAGCCGGTTCCGACGACGAGCGCGGGGAGCCCGAATCGATCCCCGACCGCAACGCACAGGAGTGGATGGAGGGGTTCCCGCGGACGTTCCGGGCGGCCGAGCGGATCGCGGCCGACGAGGGGCCGGTCGTAGACCGGGCCGCTCGAGCGTTCATCACGCTCCTCGCGGCGGAGCCGGACACGCTCGTGGCGACGAACCACGGCCCGGACGTCGCCCGGGAGGCGAGCCGTCGAGCGGCGGAGTTGGTCGACGGCGACGACACGGACGCCCCCCTCGCCGACCGGATCGACCTCGACGCCGCCGAGCGCCTCGCGGACGCGTTCGTCGAGGAGGGGATCAATCCGGGCACGACGGCCGACCTGACGTGTGCGGCGCTGTACGTCGCCCTCCGCCGAGGCGTGGAGGTGCGAGCATGAGCGATCCGACTGGCGAGGGGAGCGCCGAGGCCGGCGAGGGGAGCGCCGAGGCCGGCGAGGGGACCCCGTCCGGCTGGCCCGTCGAGCTCCGCGGCGTCACCGAGGCCGTCGTTGCGACGCTCGGGCCGAACGACCTGTGGAACGTCGCGGCGCTCGGGCTCCACGCGCCCGAGGACCCGACGGGTCCGGACGCGGCGGTAACCGCCCGGACGTACGGTCGGACCCGGACCTGGCGCAACTTCACGGAGCGGGGCGAGGGCGTGGTGCAGTTCACGTCGGACCCGCGGGAGTTCGTCGACGCCGCGCTGACGGTCCACGAGTCCGCGGAGCCCGTGGTACCGAACGCGGACGCGTACGTCGAGGTGACCGTCGAGCGGGTCGACGAACGCACCGAGGGCGAGACGACGGTCCGAACGTGGGAGCTGGACCCGGTCGAGAGCGCGGTCCTCGCCGAGCGGGTGCCGACGATCAACCGCGGGTTCGGCGCGGTCATCGACGCCACGGTGGCCGCCTCGCGGCTCGACGTGGCCGGATTCGACGATGACGTGCTCGTCGACCGGCTTCGCTACTTCGCTGACGTCGTCGAGCGCTGCGGCGGCCCGCGCGAGCGCGAGGCGTTCGCACGGATCGACGAGGCGACCGGCTGGTGCGACCGCGCCAGTGGTCGGATCGACGAATGACCGGGAGGGTGAGACGCGCTCACAGCCGCTCGCGGCGGAACGAACCCTTTTAGTTCGGGCCGGCGGTACCGCTCCGTATGGCCATCAAACCCAAGTACATCAAGCAGCTCGGGAAGGTCCTGCTGGAGCGATACCCCGACTCCTTTAACACGGACTTCGAGACGAACAAGGAGAGCGTCACGGCGCTGACGACCGTCGAGTCGAAGGGCGTCCGCAACCGCATCGCCGGGTATATCACCCGCAAGAAGGCGCAGTCGGCCCAACTCGCGTAGTTCCGCTCGTCGTCGCGACGACGTACTCCCCGACCTTTATCCCGAAAGCCGCGGCCACCTCGCCGGGATGGACGCGTTGGTCCACCCCGTCGTCGACCCGACGTTCGCGGCCGCGGCGCTCGCGTTTCTCGCCGCCGGCGCGGCGCTCGGCACCGTGAGCGGGCTCGTTCCGGGGCTCCACGCGAACAACTTCGCCCTGCTGCTCGCGGGGGTCGCCCCCTCGATCCCCGCGGACCCGCTCCTCGTCGGCGTCGCCATGCTCGGCGCGGGCGTGGTCCACTCCTTTCTCGACATCGTGCCCGCGCTGGCGTTGGGGGTCCCGGACGCGGCGACGGCGATCGCCGCGCTGCCCGGCCACCGACTCGTGATCGCCGGCCGTGGCCGCGAGGCGCTCCGGCTCTCCGCGGTCGGCTCCGGGCTGGCGGTCGCGCTCGCGGTTCCCCTCGCGGTACCGATAACGTGGGTAATGGTCCGCGGCTACCCGACGGTTCGAGCACACCTCCCGTGGCTGTTGGCGGGTGTCGTCGCCCTGCTCGTGCTCACGGAGTCATCGAGACGCGCCGCGGTCGGCGGGTTCGTTGCCTTCCTCGCGAGCGCCGCGCTCGGCGTCGTGACGCTCGACGTCGATCCGGCGGCCCCGCTCGAGGCGGGCGGGATGCTCGCGCCGCTTTTCACCGGGCTGTTCGGCGCACCGGTCCTCGTCGACGCGCTCGGCGGCGACGGCGTCCCGCCGCAGTCGGACGCCCGGATAACGATGGGGAGACGTGATCTCGGCGTCACCGCGGGTGCCGGCTCGCTGTCGGGCGCGGTCGTCGGCTACGTGCCCGGCGTCTCGGCCGCCATCGCCGCCGTCGCCGCGCTTCCGGCCGTCCCGCGCCGAGAGGCGGATCGCGGGTTCGTCGTCGCCACGAGCGGGGCGAACACGGCGAACACCGTCTTCGCGCTGTTCGCGCTCGCGGCGCTCGGAACGCCCCGGACCGGCGTCATGGTCGCCGTCGAGCGCGCGTCCGTCCCGCTCGCGCTCCCGATCTTACTCGTCTCGGTCGCCATCGCCGCCGTCTGCGGATTCGCGCTCGTAGTACTTCTCGGGGACGCGTACCTCCGCGTCGTGGGGAACGCCGACTACACCCGGATCTCGGTCGGGGTCCTCTGTCTCCTCGCGGGACTCTCCTTCGCGTTCGCCGGCGGCGTCGGCGTCGCGGTGTTCGTCGTTGCCGGCATCCTCGGGCTCGTTCCGCCGCGTCTCGACGCCCGGCGCGTCCACCTGATGGGTGTGTTGATCGGGCCGTTGATACTCCCGTGAGCGCGGAACGGACCGCCGACGCACCGTGGGACGTGAACCGTCGCCGAGGCGGGGGCAAAGAACAACGGTTAAAAGTCGCGCGATGGTGTGATCCGGTATGAGCGAGAGTAAGACGCGGGCCACGCGGAAGTGTGTCTCGTGTGGAATTCAGGTGTCCGGCATGAACGCCGCGACGTTCGCCTGCCCCGACTGTGGGACGACCATCCACCGGTGCGCGAAGTGCCGGAAGCAGAGCAACCTCTATGAGTGTCCCGACTGCGAGTTCCGAGGGCCCTGAGATGGGGGACGTCGCAGCCAAGATCAAGGTCATGCCGAACAGCCCCGACGTCGATCTCGACGAGCTGCAGGACCTCCTCGAGGAGTCGCTTCCACAGGGAGCGAAGATCCGCGGCTTCGAGCGCGACGACGTCGCGTTCGGTCTCGTCGCGCTCCTCCCGACCGTCATCGTCCCCGACGGTGCCGGCGGGACGGAGGCCGTCGAGGAGGCGTTCGAGGACGTCGAGGGCGTCGAATCCGTCGCCGTCGAGAACGTCGGCCGTCTGTAAGGTCGAACCCGTGTTACGTTCCGCCACGACCGACGAGCCGTGGCCGTGGTGTGTCACTCTCCGCGAGCCGTCCGTCTCCGCGAGTCGTCCGTCTCCGCGAGTCGTCCGTCTCCGGCCGATCCCGGGCGACTACCACCAGACGCTAAAGAGCACGTAGAAGGTCACGAGCGCACCGATCGTCGAGAGCAGCGGAACAACGTTCTGCATCACGATCACGCGGGCCGTCGTCGTCGGATCGAACAGGTCTGACGCCGAGGGAATATCGGCCGGCTCCTCCTCGCCGATCCCGGGTACCTCGTCGCCGGGGTCGTCAGCCTTCAGCGCGCCGACGGTGACGCTCGTCTCCTCCTCGCCGCGGATCCCCTCGCTGACGGTGACGGTGCGGGTCGCTCGACCCCAGCCGAGCCCGACGATCGACATCGTCGCGATGATCACGAACGACGCCGGGATACCGATCGCGGACAGACCGATGACGATCCCCGAGGAGACGACGGCGACGACGATCGCCGCGGTCAACGGGAGATCGGTGATGTCGTTGCCGAGCGTGTCGAGCGTCCGGCGGGCGATCGTGAACGCGCCGATGGCGACGGCCGCGCCGCCGAGCAGGATCAGTGGGTTCATCTCGACGCCCGCACCGACCAAGGGTGCGATCGCGTTCGCGATGTTGGAGGTCCCCGAGGAGAAGGCCATCAGACAGCCGATTGCGACGACGACGATCGCCCCGACGACCTCCCGACGGGTCGTCTCCGGCCCCGTGATCGGCCTCGGAATCGTGCCCGAGCGATCGAGCTGGAGCAACGAGCCGTCGGTGCTCTCGATGGCGACCCATCGGTTGATCGTCGGGTAGAAGTAGCGGCCGATAACGCCGGACACCCAGAAGCCGATGATCGGCGCGACGATCCACCAGACGGCGATCTCCCCCATGACGGCCCAGTCGAGGCTTCCCGTCGCGACGCCGAGACCCGCGATCGCGCCGACCGCGGTCATCGACGTCGACGCCGGGACGCCGTAGTAGTTACCGACGAACAGCGCGCCACCGATGAAAAACAGGACGACGATGCTCGTCTCCAGGGTGAACACGTTCGACTGTGTGACGAGGTCCTCGCCCAGCGTCCCGACGACGCGACGGCCGAGCGTCCACGCGCCGATGAAAAAGAAGATCGACATCAATGCGGCCGCACCCGCCTTCGAGATCACGTTCGCGCCGACCGCGGGCCCGAAGGCGGGCCCGGTCGTCGCGCCACCGATGTTGTATCCGACGAACGCGGCGACGACGATTCCGACCAGAAGGAGAAGCTCCACCATACGTACTGAACCACTCGGCCCGCCGGGTTAAGCCTCCTGACTCCGCGGCGGATCGCGTGGGTTCGGACGGGAGTCGTCCGATCAGCGACCGGCCTCGACCGCCTCGCGCATCTCCGCTGCCAATCGCTCGGAGCGGGTGGCGTCTGCGGACTCCGCGTAGATCCGGATCTTCGGTTCGGTTCCGGAGGGCCGAACGAGCACCCACGCGTCGCCGTAGTCGAGCCGGTAGCCGTCGGTCGTGTTCGGCTCCGCGTCAGCGGTCTCGACGTACGCGCGGGCGGCAGACAGCATCTGCTCGCGCTCGCCGGCGTCGTCGTATTCGATGTTGAGCCGGACGACGTGGTAATCGGTGTACGGCGCAACGACCTCGCTGACGGGGTCGCTACCCGCGTTCGCGAGCAGTTCGAGGAACTTCGCGCCGATGTACGCGCCGTCCCGTGAGAGCCGGTAGGGTGGAAAGAACACGCCGCCGTTTCCCTCGCCCGCGATCGGAACGCGGACGTCCTCGTCGTCCAACTCTCGCGTCCGGGTGATGATGTTGGTCGCACCGATCGGCGTCAGTTCGAGGGCGGCGTCGTTGGCGTCACACACGTCGACGAGCCGCTGGGAGACGTTGACGGCGCTGACGACCGCGTCGCCCGCTTCGAGTTCGGCGTCCGCGAGCGCGGCGAAGGAGGTGTCGCCGTCGACGAACGCCCCCGTTTCGTCGACGAACACCGCACGGTCGGCGTCGCCGTCGTGGGCGATCCCCACGTCGGCGTCGGAGGTCGCGACGAGCCGTGAGAGATCGGCGAGGTTCTCCGGAACGGGCTCTGACTCCCGGCCGGGGAAGTGACCGTCCGGGGTCGCGTTCACGGTCCGCACCGCACAGCCGAGTTCGCGGTAGAACCGCGGCGAGGAGCTCGAGGCGGCCCCGTGGCCGGGGTCGACCGCCACCGTCAGCTCGGCGTCGGCGATCGCCTCGCGGTCGACGCTCGCGATCAGCTGATCGATGTAGTCGTCGACGACTCCCTCGATCGTCGTCGTCACGCCGGCGTCCCGCCAGGTAGCGTGGTCGTACTCGTCGTCGAGGACCCGCCGTTCGATCCGCTCGAGGACGTCGACCGAGAGCTCGACGCCGTCGTCACCGACGAGCTTGACCCCGTTGAACTCCGGCGGGTTGTGCGACGCAGTGACGAGCACGCACGGAACGCCGGCGGACTCACAGTAGTTCCCGACCGCCGGCGTCGGGACGACGCCCAGTCGCTCGACGTCGCAACCGACCGCTGCCAGCCCGCTCGCGGCGGCATTGGCGAACAGCTCACCCGTGGTTCGGGTGTCGCGCGCGACCGCGACCCGGTCGGCGTCCCAGGTCGTTCCGGCCGCCTTGGCGATGTCGAGGACGAGCTCCGGCGTGAGATACCGGAGCGCAACCCCCCGAATGCCACTGGATCCGAACAGTTCCATATCGGCTGTGCGCCGGCCGACGGGAAAGCGGTTCCGAACGCGAGACGACGGAACGGGCGGTGGCGTCCGACACCGAGCGTGATCGGGACTGACGGGATCGGGACTGACGGGATCGGGACTCGCGGGGTTGAAACCCGTGCCGTCCGTTCGTCCCGCATGAAGCGGACGCGACGGGAGCTGTTGTCGGCGACGGGGGTCGTACTCGCTGCGACGGGAACGCTCGGCCTGTCGGGATGTCTCGACTTCGCGGCGGGCGACGGCCCGCAGGGCCCGGACGGGATTCCGGACGCACTAACGTGCGCGAGCGAGGGGTTCGTGCGCCTCGACGCGCCGTTTTCCGAGCCGATCGAGGAACGGACTGCGGAGACGTCGACGACGACGATCGAGCTGTCGACCGAGAGCACCTCGGAGACCTACGGCTCGGCGCTTCGACTCGCGCTCCGTAACTCCGGGACCGGTCCCGTGACCGCGCTCGGCGAACACGCGTACGCGATACAGCGTGAGACGACGGAGGGATGGGTGGACGTTCGTGGATCGACGACCGGCGAGGCCGCGGACCTCCCGCTCGCCGAGGAGACGCTCGAACCGAACGACGGCTACTCGTGGTCGCTCACCCTGCGCGAATCGGCGATCGCCGACGCCGTTCCCGACGTCGAACTCGACGTCTGTCCGCCCCTGGGTGCCGGTACGCATCGGTTCGTCTACTGGGGGATCGACGACGCGCCCCCGGTCGGGATCGTGTTCGAACTGGTCGGGTGACCGGACGACGTCGACGCCCGGCGGTGCCGCGTCGGCGGCGTGCGTCCGCGGTGTGCGTCGGCGGCGTGCGTCGGCGACGGGCCGTCGAACCGTCAACGGGCCGGAGCCGAGACACCTTTTAGGCCCCCGCTCATCGTGTGTACCAATGACAGTGGCCGATCGGATAGCCGTCTTCCGTGAGCACCTCGAGGAGTGGCTCCGCGGACTGTATCACGGGATGATCACGCATCCGGCCTACGAGAAGATCGAGAACGAAGCGGAGGACACCGAAGACGAGTTCATGCTGGCGTGTTTCCCCGACGCGTTCGGGATTCCCTCGCCCGTCTCGTACTACACCGCCGAGCTGCTCCCGTACCTCGAAGACGAGTTCGAGGCGTGGGAGCGTCGGCTGTGGGACCGGGGCACCCTGCTCGAGCGAAAGGGGCAGCAGTACCACTTCTGATGGAACGGTTCGTCTTCTTCGGCGGCAAAGGCGGGGTCGGTAAGACGACCGTCTCGTGTGCGTACGCTCGAAAATGTGCCGACGACGGGGTTCGAACGCTCGTCGTCTCCACGGACCCGGCACACTCCGTGTCGGACGTGTTCGACCAGGCGTTCGGCGACGATCCGGAGTCGGTCGACGGCGTCGACGGACTCGACGCCCTGGAGATCGATCCGGACGAGGAGGTGCAACGACACCTCCAGGAGATCCGAGAGGGGCTCTCCGAGCAGGTGTCCGCCGCGATGGTCTCGGAGATCAATCGCCAACTGGAGATGTCACACGGGACGCCGGGCGCGTACGAGGCGGCGCTGTTCGACGCGTTCGTCGAGGTGATGCGCGAGGAGAGCGACCCGTACGACCGCGTCGTCTTCGACACCGCACCGACCGGATCGACGCTCCGGCTGCTCGGGCTCCCGGAGTTTCTCGAGGGCTGGATCGACCGGCTGATGTACAAGCGCCGGCAGTCGATCGACCTGTTCGAGAAGGCGGCGATCGGCGACATGGAACCACGGCGCGTGATGGACGGTGATCCCGTTCTCGCACGGCTCCAGTCCCGCAAGGAGTTCTTCGAGTACGCCGGGCGAACGCTCCGAAACGACGCCGCGTTCTTCCTCGTGTTGAACCCCGATCAGCTGTCGGTCAACGAGACGGAGCGCGCGATAGGAGGGTTCGCCGACCGGGATCTGACCGTCCGGGGGCTCGTCGCCAACAAGCTCACACCCAAGCCCGACGACGACGAGACGGGTCGCGGCGGACGGTACCTCCGCGAGCGCGTCGCCACCGAGAGCGAGCGGCTCACACAGGTTCGGGAGGGGTTCGAACCGCCGCTCGTCGCCGAGATCGAGTCCCGTACGCGGGAGGTTCGCGGCGACCTCCTCGGCGAGGTCGCCCGCGAGTTGGACGTCGAAACCGCGGTGTCGGTGGCGAGCGAACGCGCGACGCGAAACGAGGAGTGACGCGTCGCGACTGAGCCGTCTCACGCCGTCGGTGAGTTCCCTCCGACACGGAGCCGAGTAGTTTCGAAGCGACTCTTCTGAGATACCACGTCGATCGATCCCGACATGGTCCCCCGGTTCCGTGTTCATCCGAGATCCGTCATGAACGAAGCCAATGTTTAAGTAGCGTATCGTGGATCGATAGCACGAGGCAGGGAATCTATGACAAGCGTAATCTGGATCGTAGTTGCCGTGCTGGCGACGTTCACCGTCGGGTACATGGGGTACTCGCGATACCTCTCGCAGTTCGTCGAACTCGATGACGAGCGCGAGACGCCGGCACACAAATACGAGGATGGACAGGAGTACGTACCGGCGAAAAAGCCGGTACTACTGGGGCATCACTTCTCAAGCATCGCGGGCGGCGCACCGATCGTCGGTCCGATCACGGCCGGAGCCGTATGGGGATGGCTCCCAGCACTGTTGTGGGTCGCCATCGGCAACCCGCTGATGGGGGCGGTTCACGACTTCATTTCGCTGTCGAGTTCGATCCGACACGAGGGACGGTCGATCGGGTACATCGTCGGCCAGTACGTCGGTGAGAAGGGGAAGAACCTGCTGTTGTGGTTCGCGTTCCTCACGATCATCCTCGTGGTCGCGGTGTTCGCCCTGGTCGTGGGCATCGTGTTCAACGCGTTCCCACAGGTGACGACCGCGAGCTTCGTGTACATCGCGCTCGCGCTCGGCTTCGGCATCTACCTGTACCAGCTGAACGGACCGTTCATCCCGGGGACGGTCCTGTTCGTCGCCGGCGTGTTCGCCGGCGTCTGGCTCGGCATTCAGTACCCGTTCGCGCTGTTCGCCGGCGACTACCCGGCGGGGACGTTCGTCCTGTTCAGTAGCGCCGGCGACTGGGTCCCGGGCGCAGCCGCGCTCGGCGGCAACACCGCCGCATGGGTGCCAGTCATCATGATCTACGGCGCGATCGCGAGCGCGCTTCCGGTCTGGGTGCTGCTCCAGCCGCGCGACTATCTCTCGTCGTTCCTGTTGTACACCGGCGTGGGTGGTGGGATCCTCGCTATCATCGTCGGAGTCGTGCTGGGAACGTCCAGCCAGCCGCTGGTCGTCGACCCCTCGGTGCCGATGTACGGCGGGTTCTTCGGCAGCGAGACGGCGATCGACGTTCGCGGCATCGCGCCGTTGTTCCCGTTGTTGTTCATCACCATCGCGTGCGGAACGATCAGCGGGTTCCACTCGCTGGTCTCTTCGGGGACGACATCGAAACAGCTGAACAAGGAGTCGGACGCCAGGCTCATCGGATACGGTGGGATGCTCGGCGAGGGGCTCCTCGCAGCGCTCGCGCTGGCGACACTCGCGGTGGCTGGGTTCGCGGACCCGGCCGGTGGGATCGGCGCGGCGCTTCCGAACTTCGCGACCGGCGGCGGCATCATCCTGACGAGCCTTGGCATCCCCGCGACCGTCGGGAGCGTGTTCATGGCGCTGGTGCTCGTGAGCTTCCTGCTCACCTCGACTGACACCGCCGTCAGGCTCGGACGGTACATGATGGAGGAAATCGTCGGAATAGAGGACGGAATGACCGTCTCCGGTCTCTCGACTGACCTCGGGTCGCTCGCCCGTGGCCGGTACACCAACCCGATCATCCAAACTCTCATCGCGTACGCCCTCGTCATCTCCGGCGAGTGGCTCACGCTCTGGGCACTGTTCGGCGGAGCGAACCAGCTGCTCGCGGCGCTTGCACTGTTGACCGCGACGATCTGGCTCGCCAACTGGGACGACTCCAAGCAGCTCATGACCACCGGGATACCGATGGCGATCATGGTGACGATCACCATCCTCGGGCTGTTGTGGCTCGCGCTCTGGGAGAACCTCTACAACAGCCTCATTCTCGGCGGGGCGGAGACGCTCGGCGCGCAGATATCGTCCGGCGTCCAGATGCTTCTCGCGTTGGTGCTGATCTGGCTCGCACTGTCGCTGGTGCGGATCGGTATCAGCAACCTCCGAACCGTTCGGGGCAGCGACACAGCCGCCGTCGAGCCCAGCGACGACTAGCGTCGTCCGGGTATCGGCCCCGTCACGGCCTAATTTTCCGTTTTCTCGACGTATCGGCGAGCCGCACGCGAAACGTCCGCGAGCCCTCGGCTCGGTCAGCTCACCGCGGCAGCGTCACTTCCAGAACCGCTTGGCGAACCGCGAGAGGAACCCCTCCTTCGGTGGCTCGATGCGCTCCCAGAGTCGAAACGCGCCGGCGACGTCCGCCGCCTCGCTGGCGACGATCCGCTCTTCTTCGGGAGCGACGACAACGAGGTTCACCTCGTAGTGGCCGTAGTAGCCGAACTTCAGGAGGGTGCGGTCGCGGAAGCCGTCGACGAAGTCGACGACGTCGTCGGATATCCGGTCCGCGACGAGCACGACGGTGACGTCGGTGCCGAAGTGCTGTTCGCTACCGTCGACGCGCTCGTCGGCGACGCCGTGCGCGAACTCGACGAGCCGCTCTAACTCGCCGACGGTCGGGGACGACACCCGTCGCGCGAAAAGGTACTCCATCATGTCGTGGTCGGCGTAGCTCAACGCGGGGTGGAGGAACTGTTTCTGGCTACGCATTCGCATCTCCGCGTACAGTTCGAACCGCTCGCCGTCAACGACGACGTCGCGGTCCAAGTCGTAGCTGTACATGAGCCGATCGGAGACGCGATCGAGGTACTCGTCGTCGTAGTCGGGGACCTCCTCCCGGATCTCGGCCGGAAGCTCCTCCGTGTCGCGCCCCGGAGCGCCCCCCGTCTCCGCCGGCTCGCCCTCGTCGACGACGTCACTCTCGGACATCGTCAGTCGTCCGCGTTCCCGCCCGTTTCGTCGTCCGGTTCGTACGGGACGGCGTCGCCGTCCACCGCGGGCGCGCCGACCGCGAGGAGCTCCACGGCCTCGGTCGCGTCCGACGGGTTGTACGCCCGCTGCGGGCTCCCGGGGTCGACGGCGAACAGCGACCCCTCGGCGACCTCGTACGTTCGATCGGGCGTCTCGACCGACAGCGTCCCGGAGAGCACGTAAAAGGCCTCCTCCTGTGTCTCGTGCGAGTGATACGCGAGCGGAGCCTGCTCGCCCGGCTCTGCGCGAAACCGGTTGATCGCCATCTCGGAGAGTCCGACAGCGCCTCCCAGCTTCCGGCATTCACACGGGCGATCGGATTCGGGTTCGACCGAGTCGGCGTCGACGACGCGATATCCCATGTGCCCATGTTTCCCACGGTGTTTAAAAGGCCGTCGACGGTGGAGCCCACCGCGGATCGGGCCGCTGGTGTTAAATTCGTGGGTTCCTAACACATGTCAAGAATACACATGACTGAGGGAGAAAAGCGGACCGAAGCGTGCGGTCGGTGTTCGATGTCGACGGTCGTCGACGCGGTGAGCGGCGACAAGTCGGCGGCGGAGCGAGCCGAACACGACCCGTTCGGCGGTGAGCGGATCGAGGTCGACGAGGAGGACCTCCGTCGGGTGTCGCCGGGGGGCTGGCTCGCGGATCGAAAGGCGACGCTCGACGCGCTCGCCCGCCGGATCGCGTACGGGAAGTGACGCGAACGACCGGGTCGCGATCGAACGCGTGAGCGTGTGTGAACACACCGCGTCGGAGACACTTATACGGGCTCGTTACATAGATGGCCAGCAATGGAAGAGAGTATCTCCGGCTTCAAACAGCGCGGAGACTGGGGCGACGTCGTCGAACACGGGGAGCGGATCACGCTGGCACTCCGCGAGACGGGTGCCGACGGCGATGCGTTCCACGAGTTCGACGACTGGCGTCCAAAGACGCACGAACGGATCGACGAGGACGTCTCGGAGAAGACGGCCGATCAGGCGTCCATCAGCGAGGGAGACGGCGAGAAAGCCGGGAAGACGGCGGGTGATGACCTCCAGACCGCCGGCGAGAAGCTCACCGAGTCCTACGAGAAGGTGGAAGACGACGATGCGGAGGGTGCAGTCGAGAGCTGGGGAGAATCAATCGGGCACGTCGCCCGCGCGGCCGACTCGGCGAGCCGCAAGGCGCTCCGCAAGGTCGAGGACACCGTCTATCGGAAGGTGATGACACAGCTCGCTCCGTACTACTTCGACAACGAACTGGTCAGCGCTAACGTTCAACAGGTCGGTCGCGGCGAGAACGGCGAGACGTTCGTCTTCGAGGTGAACGTCAACGACGACGAGCTGAAAGGCGAGGTGAGCCGGATCCTCGCGGAGTACGAATCGGAGATCGATCGCTGGCACGTGGAAGCCGAGAAAGCGACCGACAACGTCGCCGCCGCGGAGGGCGTCGAACCGCCGGAGGAGGAAGGCGGTCCGGAGTCGACGACCACGTGAGTTCCGCGTCATGACGGCTCCACTCCGGATCGAGGCCGGTGAACTGACCGCCGCCGAGCTGCTCGCGACGATGCACGACGGACGCCGCGTCGTCATCAGCGTTGAGGTCGCCGGTGACACCCACGAGGTCGTGCTCCGATACGACGGCGAGACGTATCTCTGTGACACGCCGACGAGGCTCCACAGACACGCGAACGAGTCGGAGATGCGCGGCTGTATCGACCGCATGGGATACGCTGCGGACGAGGACGAGGGTTTTTAACTCGGTCGCACCTGGATCCGATCCCATGAGCGACCCCGGCTCCACGAGCGAGCCCGACATCGAGGACCTCGTCGGCGACGTCTCCCCGCCGTTCGACCACGTACTCTCGTGTGTGTTCGGCGTTCGAGACCACGAGAGCCGCACGTATCTGACGCTGGTCGATCATCCGGGAAGCACCGTCTCCGAGCTCGCCGACGTACTCGAGCGCGACCGGTCGAACGTGAACCGGTCGCTGTCGACGCTCCGCGAGAAGGGACTGATCGAGCGACGACGACGTCTGCTCGACTCCGGAGGCTACGTGTACCAGTACACCGCGATCCCGATCCCGGAGGCGAAAGACAAGCTCCACGCCGCGCTCGACGAGTGGGTCGACGGGGTCCACGACGCGATCAACGCGTTCCACCCCGAAGCGGAGCCCTGACGAGTCTATCCTGACTCGGATCTGACCGCTGCCGATCCCCGCTACGGGAAGGGATGATACTCGTGATCGAGTCGCGGCTCGAACCCCATCGATTCCGGGACCTCGCGTGCGCGTTCGCCGAAGAAGGGGTCGCCGGTGAACAACGGTTGTGCGCCCGGCACGAGCACGCGGACGGCCTCGAAGCCGAGCGTCTCCAGATCCCGCGTCGTCGTTCGCGCGACGTACGGGTCCAGTCCGACGTCCGCGACCCGGTCGACGGCCGCATCGAGCTCCTCGCTCCCGGCGAGTGCTGGCTCGCCGAGTCCGTCGAGCGACACCGTCGCGTCGGGGTCGAAGAACGCCCGAGTCGAGTCGGGGAACCCGGCGTGGTGGCCGATCGCGGCGCTCTCGTTCTCGGCGGCAGCCTCGCCCATCGACCGGAGCTCGGTCCAGTTCTGGAGCGCCTCCGCGAGCGCGCTTCGGGCGGCGGCGGCCGGATCCAGGTCCGCGCCCGAGCCCGCGGCGAACCGGGGCCACTCCCCGTCTCGGTGGACGCCCACGGCGACGACGGGTACGTCGACGTCCGTCGTCACTAACAGCGGCGTCACCGACAGCGACTCGGCGCGCGCACGTTTCGTGAGCTCCGTGAACGTCTCGTCGTCGACGTCGAGGCCGAGCGGCTCCGTCGTCGAGTACCACGTCGTCATCGTCGCATCCCGCTCGATCGTCTCGTACAGCCCGGACAGCGCGGCCTCCGGGCCGGAGTTCCCGAGCCCGAGTCCGGTGGTGATCGCCGGTCGGTACCGCTTTTCGGGCGGCGGGAAGAACACGAACTCGGCCGGGAGCGAGGCGACCTCACCCGTCGCGAGTCGCTCGCCCGTCGTCCACGGGAGCGCGTCGTCCGGATCGTAGGCCGGGCGTTCGTCCGGGCGGACGAACGCGTCCGGCGGAACCGGGTTCGGAACGTCGGCGGCAGTCGCGGTCGTGAACGACGCCGACCGATACACGCCCGCGGCGTACCGCTCTAACCCCTCCCCGAGCGCCTTCATGAACGCGGCGTCCCAGTCGGCGTCGACGCCGCCGGCGAACTCGGCCGCACGGACGTCCGAGAACGCGGTCGTGTCCGCCGTCGCGGCGACGTAGTACGGGACCGGGAACGACGACTGCTCGCCGACCTCTCGGAGCGGACCGACTCGTCCGTCGACGGCGCGTTCCGCGCGTGCGATCGCGTCCGACAGCGACCGCTCCTCGTGTGCTCGCGGGAGGCTCCCGTCGGGGGACGGCCCACACCCACAGCCCGGAACCGGGAGCAGCGTTCGGTCGGGCCCCGGTACCTCCGACACCGTATCGCCGATCGGTTCGCCGGCGAGCAGTCGGATCGTCCGACGTCCGGCGGTCGCGCCGGCGAATCTGACCGCCGATCTCGTTCCGCGCGGCTCCGGCGCGACGTCCGGATCGGCGCTCTCGACGCGAGTACGGAGGCAGTCGTAACAGGCGTCCTCGAAGGCGGTGATCGCGGCGTCGACGTCCGCGAGCGGAACGCCACCGACGCCGCCGACCTCGACCGCGATCCACCGGTCGAGATACTCGTCGGCGACGGCGAACGTCTCCGATCCCGTCGTGTCGACTACGACCGCGAAGTCGAACCCGTCGAGCAGGCGGCCCTCGACCCGCATCACGTTCACGTCGACGTCGCCGAGCGCGGCGGCGACGGCGTCGACCGCCGGCCCGTCACCGACCAATCCGATGTCCATGTCCGAGTCGACACACAGCGGAGAGAAAAATCCAATGGGGACGCCGGTCAATGTCGGTGGTGTCGACCGGGCGATCGATGGACCGCCTCAGTTCAACAACGGTGGACCGCCTCAGTTCAGCGATCGACGGGCGACCGCGACGAGCTCGCTCGCGTCCACGCCGATCAGGCGCTCGTCGCCGAGCTTGAGCCGGAGTCGCGGACGGCCGACGTCGATCGGGACCTTCTCGGTGTCGATGAGCCCCATGTCCTCGAGGCGGGTTTTCGTCCGAGAGAACGTCGCCTTCGAGGCGATCCCGACGTCCTCACCCCACTTCGAGATGTCGTACAGGAGCACGTCGTTCTTCGCGGCGACGAGCAGCGAGACGGTCACCTCGTCGAGCGGCTCGCCGTCGTCGTTCTCCATCGATTCGAGGACGGCGTCGAAGTCCGTGCGGGTGGCCTCGCCGATCTCCGCGTCCATCGTCTCGCGGACGCGGCTGATCGGCGGGGTCCGAAGCGGGAACTCCTCGGCGTCGGCGAACGCGTCGCGGTACGTCTCCGAGACGTCCGCGACGAACTCGGGATCGTCGGTCGACAGCGCAGCGACGTTCGTGCCGGTGCTGACGAGCGCTAACACGCGCGAATCGGAGACGAACAGCGTGTTGTCCGCGCCGTCGGGGAGCAGACGGAGGGATAAGCGCCCGTCCGCGACGAGGTCGGCAGCCCGCGACGCGACGAGGAACTCGTTCATCACGTCCTTCAGCGTACGTTCGGCGACGAGCATCGACAGACGTGGGAGATCGGAGCGTTCGATACCCGCTTCCACGAGCGCGACGACCGTCTCCCCCGACGGATCGACGACGAGTAGCTCGTCGTCGACGTCGGCGAGTACCGTCTCGAAGATATCTTCGACGTTCGCTTGGAGTAAATTCGACACCATTCGTTATCATGTATAAAAGTCATATCCGTATTTAATATTAACGGGATATTGAAGCGAACAACCCACGGACAGCCCGTCTACCGTCCTATTTCGAGGGGTATCCGTTCTGACACACGGCCGACTGATATCGGACGGGCGAACATGAGAACCCGGTCGAACTCACGGGGCGCAACCCTCCAGTACGGACCAGACGAAACAGTGCGAGCGTGTCGGAGACTGCCGGACGGACAGGCTTATTGTGCAGTCGTGCCCGCACATACGTATGGATTACGGGAAGGTTCGAGAGGTCGACCCAGCCGTCGCCGACGCGCTCGTCGGCGAGCGAAACCGACAGGAACAGACGCTCGCGATGATCGCCAGCGAGAACCACGTCAGCGAGGCGGTGCTCGAAGCGCAGGGAAGCGTCCTCACGAACAAGTACGCCGAGGGGTACCCCGGCGAGCGCTACTACGCGGGCTGTGAGTACGCCGACGACGTCGAGTCTCTCGCGATCGAGCGCGCCACGGAGCTGTGGGGTGCCGAACACGTCAACGTTCAGCCGCACTCCGGCACGCAGGCGAACCAGGCGGTGTACTACGCCGTGTTAGAGCCGGGCGATAAGATCCTGTCTCTCGATCTCACGCACGGGGGGCACCTCTCACACGGCCACCCCGCGAACTTCGCCGGACAGATCTACGACGTCGAGCAGTACGAGGTCGACGCCGACACGGGGCGGATCGACTACGAGGACCTCCACGCGACCGCCGAGGAGTTCGATCCCGACATCGTCGTCTCCGGTTACTCCGCGTACCCGCGTGCGGTCGACTGGGAGGAGATACAGGCTGCCGCCGACGCCGTCGACGCATACCACCTCGCCGACATCGCACACATCACCGGGCTGGTCGCGGCCGGCGTCCACCCCTCGCCGGTCGGCGTCGCCGACTTCGTCACCGGATCCACGCACAAGACGATCCGCGCCGGACGCGGCGGGATCGTGATGTGTGACGCCGAGTACGCCGACGACATCGACAACGCCGTGTTCCCCGGCGGACAGGGCGGTCCCCTGATGCACAACATCGCGGGGAAGGCGGTCGGCTTCAAGGAGGCACTCGAACCGGAGTTCGAGGAGTACGCACGAGCAGTCATCGATAACGCCCGAACGCTCGGTGACACGCTCTCGGCGCACGGCCTCTCGCTCGTCTCCGGCGGGACCGACACCCACCTCGTGTTGGCCGACCTCCGCGAGTCGCATCCGGACCTGTCCGGCGGCGACGCGGAGGACGCGCTCGCGGCCGCGAACATCGTGCTCAACGGGAACACCGTCCCTGGCGAGACGCGCTCGCCGTTCGATCCCTCGGGGATCCGCGCTGGCACCGCCGGGTTGACCACCCGCGGATTCGACGAGGCGGCGATGGAGGAGGTCGGCGATCTCATCTATCGCGTCGTCGACGCCGCCGACAGCGACGACGTCATCTACGAGGTCGGCGAGCGCGTCGTCGAGCTCTGCGAGGAGTACCCGCTGTACGCCTGAGAACCGACCGGATCCCGTTCGATCGCTTTCCGAGCCGCCGCTCGGGTCGTACACGCCAGGTGGTCCGAACCGCGAGCGTCGACGCTCCCGGTCATCGCCGTGGGCTCGATCGCGGGCCCGTCGATCGAGGGTTCTAACCGGAACGGTCCCCGACGGAACGCTATGACCGAACCGGACGGCGGAACCGGGGTGTCGCCGCTCGACGACGGCGACGCACGTACGCTCCCCGAGGACCTCGACGTGGTCCGCGAGGCGCTCGTCGACTGGTACGAGACGGACAACCGGTCGTTCCCGTGGCGGCGCACCGAGGACCCGTACGAGATCCTCGTCAGCGAGGTGATGAGCCAGCAGACCCAGCTGGGCCGGGTCGTACCCGCGTGGGAGGCGTTCCTCGACCAATGGCCGACGACCGCCGCGCTCGCCGACGCCGACCGGAGCGACGTCGTCGCCTTCTGGTCGAGCCACTCGCTCGGCTACAACAACCGCGCGACGTACCTCCACGAGGCCGCCACACAGGTGGAAACGGAGTACGACGGCGAGTTCCCCCGGACGCCGGACGAGCTCGAGGAACTGATGGGAGTCGGGCCGTACACCGCGAACGCAGTCGCGTCGTTCGCGTTCGACGCGGGCGACGCCGTCGTCGACACGAACGTGAAACGCGTGCTCCACCGCGCGTTTGCAGAAATCCATACCGCGGACGATCCGGACTACGAAACCCTTTCGAACGCGCTCATGCCGGCCGGAGAGTCCCGAGTCTGGAACAACGCGATCATGGAACTGGGCGGTGTCGCCTGCGGGAAGAACCCTCGGTGTGACGAGGCCAGTTGCCCGTGGCGCGAGTGGTGTCACGCCTACCGGACCGGCGACTTCACCGCACCCGACGTGCCCACGCAGCCGAGCTTCGAGGGGAGCCGTCGGCAGTTCCGCGGGCGCGTGGTTCGACTCCTCGGCGAACACGACGAGATGGATCTCGATACGCTCGGGCATCGGATCCGCGTGGACTACACGCCCGACGGCGAGCACGGGCGAGCGTGGCTTCGAGGCCTCCTTGCGGACCTTGTTGATGATGGGCTCGTTGAGGTTGATGAGCCCGGAGATGAGACGATCGCTCGTCTTCAGCGGTAGCGGTCGTTCCGAGCAGTCGTGCTTTCCCGTGATTTCCCGTAAGTCGAACACCCGCAGGCCATCGCGCTCGGACACGGCCTCCCGGATCGCGTTACCCGCTTCGTGTCGAACTTCTTCCGATGGCTCGACGGACACGACGGAGGGCGTTCGTTCGAGCTATCGGCGACTACGCTGTGGCAAGCAGTACCCCGCTGTCGAGTTCTCTCCCACCCGATCGCTCACCTTTTTCCGTGTGGGATCGAACGCCGAGGCATGACTGGCGCACGCGTCGGGTCGGGGCTCACCGACGAACAGCAGGCGGTCAGGGAACTCGTTCGTGAGTTCGCGGTCGAGGAGATCCGCCCCGTAGCTCGCGAGGCCGACGCCGAGGAGTCGTTTCCCGAGGAGGTGTGGGACGGGCTCGCGGAGCTCGGTATAACCGGACTCACGGTCCCGGAGGAGTACGGCGGCTTCGCCGCCGACGAGACGACGTACGCGGTCGTCAACGAGGAGCTCGCGTACGGCGCGCTCGCGGTCGCGACCGCCCTGTCGGTCCACTGTCTCGTCACGTCCTGTCTCGCCGAGTTCGGTACCGACGACCAGCGGGAGCGCTGGCTCCCCGAGATGGCCGACGGACGGCCGGTCGGTGCCTTCTGCCTCTCCGAGCCGCACGCGGGGTCGAACCCGGCGGAGATGTCGACGACGGCGACACGCGACGGCGACGAATACGTGCTGAACGGGACGAAACAGTGGATCACCAACGGTGAGCGGTGTGGGGTCGCGGTCGTGTTCGCGAAGACTGATCCCGCCGATTCGGGATCGATCACCCAGTTCCTCGTCCCGGCCGACGGCGAGGGGTTCGAGGTCGGCCCGAGAGAGGAGAAGCTCGGCCTCCGGGCGTCGGACACGACCTCGATCACGTTCGACGACTGCCGGATCCCTGCGGTGAACCGGCTGACTGCGGAGGGGGCCGGCCTGTCGGCCGCGTTCCGGATCCTGACGGGCGGCCGGATCGGCATCGCGGCGCAGGCGGTCGGGCTCGCGCAGGCCGCCTTCGACGAGGCGCGCGAGTACGCGGGCGAGCGCGAGCAGTTCGACCGCCCGATCGCCGATATCGGGGCGATCCGCGGGACGTTCGCGGAGATGTCGACCGGGATCGCCGCCTCCCGGCTGCTCGTTCGCGAGGCGTGTCGACAGGCGGAGGCGGGTGAGGACAACCGTGTCGCCGCCTCGCAGGCGAAGCTCTCGGCGTCGGAGACGGCGATGTCCGTGACGAACGAGGCCGTCCAGATCCACGGCGGGTACGGCTACACGACGGAGTTCGACGTCGAACGGTTCTACCGCGACGCGAAGATCACGGAGATCTACGAGGGGACCTCCGAGATCCAAAAGAAGATCATCGCCCGGGGCGTACTGGACGACCGATGACGTTCGATCCGAGCGAGTACGACGCCGTCGTGTATGACCTGGACGGGACCCTCGTCGACCTCGCGGTCGACTGGGACGCCGTTGCGGACGACGTTATCGCCGTCTACACCGACAACGCGATCAAACCGCCCGGCGACGGGCTCTGGGACCTGCTCGGCGCGGCCGACCAGTACGGGATCCGCGCGGACGTCGAGGCGGTGATCGGGTCCCACGAACGCGTCGGGGCACGCGAATCGACCCGGCTCCCGCTCGCGGACGTGCTCGCGGCGGGGGACCCGACCCGGGCGGCCGTCTGTTCGCTCAACTGCGAGGACGCCTGTCGAGTGGCCCTGGAAACGCACGACGTCGACGACGCCGTCTCGGCGGTCGTCGGTCGCGACACGGTCGACACGCACAAACCCGATCCGGAGTCGCTGCTCGCGGCGGTCGACGCGCTGGGCGTGGACGCCGCGAACGCCGTCTTCGTCGGTGACTCCGCGCGGGACGCCACCACCGCGGAGCGGGCGGGCGTGCCGTTCGTGTGGACCGCCGACGTGACCCAGGAGTAGCCGACGCGATCGACGGGGTGGAGCGAGGGGTGACGGAGTGAAGCGAGGGTCGATACATCGAAGCGAGAATCCACGAGCGCCCCGTCCTATTATACGAGGTCGCCTCGGCGACGGCTACACTGACCGTCCCCCGTCGCCCGCGCCGGTCCGTTTCGCGTACACGGCGGCGGCGACGGCCGTCAGGAACCAGATCGGCGCGCCGACCCGGATCGCGAACGCGGCTCGGGCCCCCCACGTGTCGAGCGTCACCTGCGTAGAGAGGAGCGCAACGATCGGGGCACCGATCAGGATGGTAACGACGAACGTCGTCTGCATCACCCAGCCGTAGTCGATCCCTTCGACCTCCGTTCGCTCGACGGGTTGCACGCGTCGACGTCGGTGGGCGATCGTCAAATCGGTGCCGGTCGCTCGGTCCGAGCAGGGTGGGACACGGAACGGTTGTTTCCGGTTCCCGTCGATTTTAACCGCGAGCGGTAGCCATACTCCGGGTATGACCACGACGCGGGGACTCCGGGACCGCGAGGGGCCGATCACGATGTTGACCGCCTACGACGCGCCGACCGCGGCGGTCGTCGACGAGGCGGGGATCGACGTCGTCCTCGTCGGCGACAGTATGGGCAACGCGACGATGGGGTACGACTCCACGCTCCCGGTGACGATGGCGGACGTGGCGAGTCGAACCGGGGCGGTCGCACGCGCGGTCGACGACGCCCTCGTCGTCGCGGACATGCCGTTCCTCTCCTTCGGCGTCGACGAGGCGGAGTCGGTTCGGAACGCGGGCGAACTGTTGAAGGAGGCGGACGCCGACGCCGTGAAGATCGAGAGCGGCCCCCACACGGTCGAAACCACGCGGCGCATGGTCGACGTCGGCATCCCCGTGATGGGACACCTCGGGCTCACTCCCCAGCACGTCAATCGGCTCGGCGGCTACACCCGACAGGGGACCGACAGCGACGCCGCGGCGGAGATCCTCGAACTCGCCCGCGACCACGAGGCGGCCGGCGCGTTCTCGCTCGTGTTGGAACACGTACCCGCGAACCTCGCGGCGAACATCACCGAGGCGATCGATATCCCGACGATCGGGATCGGCGCGGGACCCGACTGCGACGGCCAAGTGCTCGTGATCAACGACGTGATCGGGCTCGGCGAGTGGTCGCCACCGTTCTCCGAGCAGTTCGGCGACGTCCGGGGTGAGATGGAACGTGCGGTCTCGAAGTACAGAGACGCCGTCGAGAGCGGAGCGTTCCCCGCCGAGGAGCACTCACACGTCGAGGAGGGTGTCGACGACGTGTACTGATGGTCGGGTCGCTCGTCTCGAACCGACCCCGAGCGTAACGACCCGCACGCAACGACCCGCACCTAACGACGCGTTCCGTTAGGCCTTTGCGCCACCGGCTCGTTTTATAAGTCGATGGAGTATCTGGAGCGTCGGGTCGCGCTCGTCGACGAGCGGATCGAGGCGGTCATCGACGACGTCGAGCCCGACGAGCTGTCCGCGGAGCTCGAACACGTCGTGCTCGCCGGCGGGAAGCGCGTCCGCCCCGCGGTGACGATCCTCGCCTGCGAGGCGTTCGACGGCGACCCCGAGGACGCCGTCGACTTCGCCGCAGGGATCGAGTTCGTCCACAACGCCTCGCTCGTGATCGACGACATCATCGACCGGTCGGCGGTGCGGCGCGGAACGCCCTCGGCGTGGTCGGCGTTCGGGTACGGGCCCGCGATCATCACGAGCGACGGGCTGCTCGGCGAGGCGTTCGCGCTCTTTTCGACCGACCCGCAAGCGATGTCGATCGTTGCCGAGGCGATGATCGAGCTCGGGGAGGGCGAGGCGACGGAGCTCGCCGCGCGCCCGACGACCGAGGCGGAGTACATGGAGCTCGCGCGACGGAAGACGGGCGCGCTGTTTCGGGCCGCCGCGGAGTTGGGCGCGGTCGCCGGCGGCGCGGACCCGGACGCCGTCGAGTCGTTCGGCGAGTACGCGGAGCGGGTCGGCGTCGCGTTCCAGATGCGGGACGACGTCCTCGACGCGACCGCGGACGCCGACGATCTCGGCAAGCCGACCGGCCAGGACGCCGAGATGGATCGGCCATCCGTGGTGCAGGTGACGTCGTTGAGCCCCGAAGAGGTGAACGAACGTGCACGCACGCAGTCGGATCTCGCGCTCGATGCCCTCGACGACGCGAACCCGCCCGAGACGGAGGCGATCGAGTACCTCCGCGATCTCGCGGAGTTCGTCGTCGTCCGCGAGCGGTAAGCGCAAACGAACCATTAAGAAGGCTGGGACGTCCCATGGTCCGTATGAGCGAGCGCGCGCTAAACGAACGCTGGGACGACGTGTTGGCCGACGCGGACGCGACCGTCGCGGAGTACCGCGATCAGGGATGGGAGGCGATCGGCGTCCACCCGGGCGACGTAAACCCCGTCGCCGACGCCGGGCGACTCGACGTCCTCCTGCCGGGATCGGAGTTCGACGAGGTCCGCGACCGGATGGACGCCGTCGACATCGACACGTTCCGGGTGTACGCGGCGTATCAGAGCGGCGTCGGGTTCCGGCTCGTCGCCGCAGAGGACGCCGACAGTGGGTTCGCGCTGTGTATCCCGACGTATCTCGCCGATCCGGACGCCGAACCGCTGCGGCGCGCCGCGATGGAGGCGGGCGAGTTCATCATCCGGCTCCGCCCGCTCGACGACCGTGACGTCGTCGAACTCACCCTGTCCGACCCGGAGCCGTTTTTCGACGCGGAACCGGCGGAGTGAGCGGACGAGGGGGCGGCGGACGGGCTATTGATAACCACACTCATGAATATTCGTCGAACGTTCGACTTCGGAGTATTCATAGTTGTGTAATCACGATCATCGGTATGAACCGAGCCGAAAAGGCGGCCCTCCAGCTGCAGGCGGTCGCCGTGTTACGGATGTTAAAGGAGACGCGGACGTACGAGGAGCTGTCGGCCGTGACCGGGCTACCGGCGGGGGACCTGAACCGCTACGTGAACGGACACGTGTTGCCCGGCACGGATCGGGCACGGGAGGTCGTCGGCGGCGTCGGACGCGACGCGCTTGCCGACGAGCTGACGGCTCGCGTCGAGTTCGACGAGGAGGGGTACGTCGACAACTCCGGCGTCGTCTTCGACCAGTCGTTCCTCGATTTGGTCGCACCGGTCGCCGCCGAGACGTTCGCGTTCGAGTCGCCCGACGTCGTGTTGACCGCCGCCACCGACGGGATCACGCTCGGCGCGGCGATGGCCTCCTTTTTCGACGCACGGCTCGGGTACGCCAAGAAGTCGAAAGAGACAGCAGTCGAGGAGTTCATCGAGTCGCGTCAGCGGCTCGCGTCCGGGATCGAACTCACCTACTACCTCCCCGCGCGGGCGATCGACGAGGGCGACACGGTGCTCGTCGTCGACGACCTGATCCGGTCGGGCGAGACCCAGGAGCTCCTCTTGGACATCGCCCTCCAGGCCGACGCCGACGTCACCGGCGTGTTCACCCTCATCGCGATCGGCGACGAGGGGATGGGTCGCGCCCGCGAGCTCACCGACGCACCCGTCGGCGCGCTCGAGACGTTCGAGTAATGGGACCGAACGACGGCCACGGCCCCGTGTCGGCTCCGTCGGGAAACGCCTAAGCCGATCGCTACCCGCCTTCCGGTATGCAACCGATCTCGATCCTCGGTCCGGGAGCGACGACGCTCGCCGACGTGCTCGCGGAGCGAGTCGACGGACGGGTCGCCGTCGTCGTCCGTGACGAGGGAACCGACGACGGCGGGTTTCCGGTCGCAACCGACGACAGAGTCGACGGGGCCGGTGGGGACGACACCGATGCCGGCGGATCGGCCGATCCGGACCCCGTCCACGGCGACACGACGCTCGCGCTCGCGTCGGACGGCTCGTGGCACGGACGCGGGACCGTCGGCGGGTTCGATGACCTGCTCGACCGTCTCGCACCCGATCACGACTACCTCGTCGCCGTCGACTACGGCCGGCTGCGTGTCCCCACCGTGCTCCTCGGCGATGACCTCGACCCGGACGAGGTGCCCGGAACGGTCGTCGCGACGGCGACCGAACCGAGCGACGTCGATGTCGACACGCTCCTCGCCGACCTCGCGGACGCCGAACCGTGGATACCCCTCGAGAAACTCGTCGAACGGATCCGAACCGATCCCGGATCCGAACGCTCCGGGGCGATCGCGACGTTTACGGGACGTGTCCGGGCGAAGGACGGGCCCGACGACGACAGAACGACCCATCTCGCGTTCGAGAAGTACGAGGGAGTCGCCCGCGAACGGATGGACGACATCTCCGCGGAGCTAACCGATCGGGACGGCGTGTTCGCGGTCCGTATGCATCACCGGACGGGCGTTATCGAAGCGGGCGAGGACATCGTGTTCGTCGTCGTGCTGGCCGGCCATCGGGACGAGGCGTTCCGTACCGTTAAAGACGGGATCGATCGTCTGAAAGACGAGGTCCCGATATTTAAAAAGGAGACGACGGACGCCGAGGAGTTCTGGGTCCATCATCGGGAGTAGTCCGACCGTATCGCCGAGCCGGATCGCAACAACGTGTCCGTACTCACCAGCGTTCGTCCCGAGACGTATTCGTCGCCAGCGTTCGCCCGTGATCGGAGCGCGCACGGGTCGGATCCCGCATAGAAACCGGTCTTGTTCACTGCATTCTTCCGTACTACCGGATACTATCTACCGGTTCTCTCCGAGTATCCCTGTTGCTTTTTAACGGTTTAAATTGTCCTATAAAACGTCTAAAGGGATCTAAAAGAGTTATAAACGGTTCGGCTAATACCTTTCACCCCTCGTCGAACGCTGAAAGCCCCTGAACGCTGCCGAACGTTGTGGCCTTTATAACACCCTCCAGAACTGAACGGAGCATGTATCATGAGCGCGACTGCAAACCCCTCCACGACCGCCACCGCGACCGACGACCTCAGCAAGGAAGAGCGACTGAAGCGTTACCTGCTCGACCGCGCCGAGGACGGAGAGATGTACTTCAAAGGGAAGTTCATCTCCGACGACGTCGACCTCTCGCCGAAGGAGATCGGCGCGCTGATGGTGAACCTCAGCGAGTCGGCCACCGAACTCACCGTCGAGAAGTGGTCGTACACGGGCGCGACGACGTGGCGCGTCGAACCCGCGTAAGGCGATCTCCAGACCTGATTCAGGGCGCGTGCGACCGCGTCCCCGCTCACCGTACAGTACTCTCAATCCCCGCTCAACTCTCCAACCCGTTTCAACCACCTCGACCGGCCGATCGGCCGGTGGCGCGGGATTTATAGCCGCCCATGGCTAACGGCTGACGATGCCAGAACGCGAGGACGGGGCCACGTCGGTCGATCCCGACGTTCCCCGTCCGGAGCCGCTTCGAACGTTCTTCCGGATCGACGACGTGCGCCTCGATGACGGTCGCATCCGCTACGTCGGCGAGTCGTACATCCCCGAGCGGACGCTTCTCCGGAGGGTCGTTCCCACGTTTCGGGAGGCCGGCTACGACGTCGACCTCGAACGGACTGCGGGTGGTCACGTCCTCGTCGCGACGCCGTTCGGCCACGGCGAGGGTGAGATCCCGTGGGTGAACGTCACCCTGTTCGTTGCGACCGTACTCACGACGCTTTTCGTCGGCGCATACGGCTGGTACTACGTCCCGCTCGCGGAGATCCGGTCGAATCCGCTCACGATGCTGCAGGCGTGGCCGTTCACCGCCGCCGTGCTCGGCGTCCTGATGGTCCACGAGTTCGGGCACTACGCCGCGGGTCGGTACCACGGCGTCAACGTGTCGCTGCCGTACGTGATCCCGTTCGTCTTCCCGTTCGGGACTCTCGGCGCGGTCATCCGAATGCGCGGGCGGATGCCGTCCCGAAAAGTGTTGTTCGATATCGGTGCCGCCGGACCGATCGCCGGACTGATCGCGACCGTCGTCGTCACCGCGATCGGCCTCTCGCTCGATCCGATCCGCGTGCCCGCGGAGGTCGCCGCCCAGTCGGGGACGATGATCCGATTCAACAACCCGCCGCTACTGACGCTTATCGCCGACCTCCTCGGCCAGCAGACGTCGTACTCGGAGTCCGGCCTCTCCGCGCACCCGGTCGTTATCGGCGGCTGGGTCGGGATGTTCTTCACGCTGTTGAACCTCCTTCCCGTCGGCCAGCTCGACGGCGGCCACATGATCCGTGCGATGGTCGGTCCGCGTCAGGAGACGATCGCATCGTTCGTGCCGGGCTTCCTCTTCGGGATCGCCGCCTACCTCTACTTCTGGCGCGGATTCGGCCTCGACGAATCCGTCGGACTCTGGGCGTTCTGGGGCGTGTTCGCCATGGTGATCGCGTTTAACGGTCCGGCGAACCCGACCGACGAGGAGCGGCTCGACTGGCCGCGGCTTGCAGTCGGCGTCCTCACGTTCGTCGTCGGGGCGCTCTGCTTTTTGCTCGTTCCGATCGAGATCGTCAGCTCGTAGGGAGGAGACGACCCGCAGCTGGTGAGTACTCGTCGGTCGACATCGATCTCAAAAAAACACGTTTCAGGCGTCTGTTCCCCTTCTCGACGCGAGGGGGCGGAGATGCGCTCTAGGCGAGCTCGTCGATGTTCTCGACGATGGCGTCGGCGAACTCGCTGGTGGCGAGTTTCTCGCCGCCCTCGATCTGGCGGTGCAGGTCGTAGGTGACTTTGCCCGAGGAGATCGTCTCTTCGACCGCGTCACGCACGAGGTCCGCGGCGTCCGACCAGCCGAGGTACTCGAGCATTTCGCGGCCCGAGAGGATCATTGCAGTGGGGTTGACCTTGTCCTGGCCGGCGTATTTGGGCGCGGAGCCGTGGACGGGTTCCGCGAGTGCGCGGCCGTGGCCGCGGTTGATCCCCGGTGCGATGCCGAGGCCGCCGATCTGTGCGCCCGCCGCGTCCGAGAAGTAGTCGCCGTTCAGGTTCATCGTGGCGATCACGTCGTAGTCCTCCGTGCGCGTGAGCACCTGCTGGAGCATGTTGTCGGCGATGCGGTCTTTGACCACGACCGTTCCGTCCGGCTGGTCGCCGTCGTGCTCCTCCCAGAGGGCGTCCTCGGAGAGGACGTCCTCGCCGTACTCCTCGTCGGCGAGTTCGTAGCCCCAGTCGCGGAACGCGCCCTCGGTGAACTTCATGATGTTGCCCTTGTGGACGAGCGTGACCGAGTCGCGGTCGTTCGCGAGCGCGTAGTCGATCGCTTCGCGGATGAGCCGCTTCGAGCCGAACTCGGTGATCGGCTTGATGCCGATGCCGACCGGGCCGTCGTGGATGATGTCGTCGACGCCCATCTCCGCTTCGACGAACTCGCGGACCTGCTCGACCTCGTCGGTGCCGGACTCCCACTCGATGCCGGCGTACACGTCCTCGGTGTTCTCACGGAACGTGACCATGTCCATCGCCTCGGGGTTCGTGACGGGCGAGGGAACGCCGTCGAGATAGTACGTGGCGCGAACGTTGGCGTAGAGATCGAGCCTCTTTCGGAGCGCGACGTTGAGCGAGCGGAAGCCCGCGCCCACGGGCGTGGTGAGCGGGCCCTTGATGGCGACGCGGTGCTCGCGAATGGCGGACACGGTGTCCTCGGGCAGGTTCTCGCCGTACATGTCGCGAGCCGCACTCCCCGCGTACACGCGCATCCACGCGATCGACCGACCGGTCGCCTCCGCGGCCGCGTCCAACACCTGCTGGGCGGCCGGCCCCACGTCCGAACCGATCCCGTCGCCGTGAATGATCGGAATCACCGGATTCGACGGCACGTCCAACTCACCCGTCTCCTCGTCCGCCAGCGAAATCGCCTCACCCTCCTCCGGTACCGTAACCTTGTCGTAACTCATGAACGTTCGCGAGTTCTCGTACCGCCCTAAAGTGCCTGCCGCTTTGCCACCGGTCGACGTCGATACCGTTCGCGACTCACTCCGGGAGCACGGTCACGTCGAACCGGTCTCGCCAGCGATATCGGCGGCCTCCCCAGACGAACGTTCGCCGCATGAGCGCGTAGCCGAGCAACGGCGGCGCTGCGAGCACCGCGGGAACGGAAAGCAGGAACGACGCTCGATCGACGCCGAACCACGCGTACGTCCCCGCCGACACGGCCGTGAGCACCGCCGCCGTCGGGACCGGCGCGACCACACACAACACCGAGAGGACCACGGCGAGCACGACGTTCGCCGCGGCCGCCCGCGGCGCGTGGCGTCGGAGGATCCACGTGAACCGGACGAACCGTTCCAGCGAATCACGAACGGAGCCGCCCGCGGGAACGGTTCTGGTCCGCTTTACCGCCGTGACGTCGAGGTGTTCCGAGAGCGTCCCGTCGTCGCTTATCGTCCGCCTGAGGTCCGCGAGGAACGCGTCCTCGTCGAGGTCGTTCCGCTCGAAGACGACCGACCCTCCCCACGCGATCCCGCCGCGATCCACCGCCAGCGTCCCCCCGATGACGTACGCCGGTTCCAGCAGCACGCCGAGCGGATCGCGGCCGACGAACACCGGACACTCCGTCGTCGGGCCGTTGCGTTCGTACTCCGCGTGCAGTGCCGCGAGCCAGTCGGGAGGGTGATGGAAGTCGTCGTCGGTCCAGACGATCCGGTCGTGTTCGGCCGCCTCCATACCGGCGGCGATGGCGTTCGCCTTGCCCGAACAACCGACTGGTTCCCCGGCGAGGAGGAGAGTGACTCCATCGGGGAGGTCGCCGCGACGGTCCGCGATCGGGTCCGCCGTCGTGTCGGCGACGAGGAGGAGCTCGTCGTCCGCTCGGAGTCCCGCGGCGACCTCCGAGCACGCCTCAGTCCAGCGAACGGTCGGCAGGAGGACGGAGGTCGGAGGCGGCCCCATACGCGGTCCTCGTCGTGACGGCGTGAAAAAGTACCGTCGAGCGAGCGTCGACGATCGACCGGTTTCCCCTTTCGGCCTTCCCTTCCCGGTGGTTCCCCGACGCTTAAGCGGTCGCCGTCGGACACTCCCGTATGCGCGTTATCGTCCACGGCGGTGCCGGCGGCGTCCCCGACGATCCCATCCCTCGACAGTCGGTCCTCGACGAGGCGGCGGCGATCGGATCCGAAACCGACACGCCCCTCGACGCGGTCGAACGGGCGGTTCGGGTCCTCGAGTCGAACCCCCGATTTAACGCGGGCGTCGGCGGCGCGGTCCAGTCGGACGGCGTCGTCCGCACGGACGCGGGCGTGATGACCTCGGACCGCGAGATCGGAGCGGTCTGCTCGATGGCCGGCGTCGAGCACGCCGTCTCCGTCGCTCGGGTGGTCCACTCCGAGACTCCGCATATCTCCGTCTCCGGCGACCACGCCGTCGACCTCGCGGACGACTTCGGAATCGAGACCGACGTCGACCTACTGACCGACGAGACGCGCGAGCGCTACGAGGCCGAGGCCCCGCCGCAGGGCGGTTCCCGCGAGCACCTCGACTGGCTCGACACGCGGTTCGGGTCCGGTTCCGACCGGGCCGGCGACGGCTCCGACGGGACGGGAGCCACGAGACGAGCGGCTCCCGATCACGACACCGTCGGGGCGGTCGCGTCGGACGGCGAGTCGTTCGCCGCGGCGACGTCGACCGGCGGGCGTTCGTTCGCGCTCGCGGGTCGGGTCGGCGACGTCCCGCACGCCGGGTCGGGATTCTTCTGTACCGACGCCGGCGGCGCGAGCGCGACCGGTGCGGGCGAGGACATCGCGCGAGTCACCCTGACGGAGCGTGCGGTCCGCCGTCTCCAAGAGGGTGCTAACGCGGAGGTGGCCGCCAGACGGGCGATCGAGGAGTTCGAGGCGCTCACGGGGTCCGGGGCTGGCGTCATCGTCCTCGGCGAGGACGGGGTCGGCAGCGCGTTCAACACCGACGGGATGCAGACGAGCGTCGCGGTCGACCGGTGATCCGGAAGCGGACGTCCGCGCGGGCCGTCAGTCGTGTTCGGCGCGAGCGTCCTCGTACCACGCCGTGACCCGGCTCGGGTCGAGATCGAGCACGTCGGCGACGTGCTCGGGGTCCGCGGTCGCGAGGCTCCGAACGGAGGTGATGCCCGCGTCCGCCAGCAGCTCCGCTGCGCCCTCGTCGCCGTCGACGGCGGGCAGCGTCGAGAGCGGGGTCGGCTTCGAGCGCGATCGCCACGCCGCCTCCGCGGCGACCGGATCACCGCTTCCGTCGGCCGCCGCCGAGTCGGCCCCCGGTGCCGTTCCCGAAGCCGAAACCCAGTCGGCCTCGCCGTCAGCGTCCGTCTCGGCGTCGGAGACATCGGACCGCTCGGTCGACGACTCCCAGTCGCCGGCGCTGGCGGCGACCCACGCGGCCTCGTCGGTTCCGAGCCCGCGGACCTGCGTCGAGCGGCGGTCCAGTCCGTCGCCGGCCTCGAACGACCACGACAGCGAGTACTCGCGGCGGATCTTCGCCGCCACGCCGGGGTTGACACCCGCGTCGACGAGCCGTCGGTAGGAGACGCGCTTGTCGCGGACGTCCGCCGTCTCCAGTCCCGTCTCCGCGAACACCGCCGCGGTCGCCGGACCGACCCATCGGAGGTCACTCGGGCTCGACGACTCTGATGGACCCGACGGTTCGGGTCGTTCTGACCGCGACGACGACTCCGACGGCGATCCGTCGGTATCGAGGGTATCGCAGGTACCGCCGTCGTCGACGTCGTCCTCGCCCATTTCGGTCTCGTCTCGTCGTAACGCCGACCGGATACAAGAGCGTTCCCCCGCGTGTCATCGAGTCTGAGAATCGGAAGCGTCTCGGGACCCGATCCCGTGCGGTTCCGCAATACTTACCACTCGCGGCTCGGCAGCGGTTCACATGCGCGAGCTATCCGATATCGACGTCGTCGGGGTGGTCGGAGCCGGGACCATGGGACACGGAATCGCACAGGTGGCGGCGACCGCCGGCTACGACGTCGTGATGCGTGACGTCGAGCCGGAGTACGTGGATCGCGGACTCGACGCGATCGGAGCCAGCCTCGGTCGCCTCGCGGAGGCGGACCGGCTCGACGAGGCTCCCGACGCCGTCCGCTCGCGGATCGCCGGGACCACCGATCTCGCGGACCTCGCCGACGCGGACCTCGTCGTCGAGGCGGTCATCGAGGACCTGGCCGTCAAACGCGAGGTGTTCGCCGACCTCGACGAGTTCACCGACGACGACGTCGTGTTGGCGACCAACACCTCCACGCTGTCTATCACCGCCATCGCGAGCGCGACGGACCGCGCGAGCGACGTGGTCGGCCTCCACTTCATGAACCCCGTCCCGGTGATGGACGGCGTCGAGGTGGTCGTCGGCGAGCGCACCGCCGACGCGGTCGTCGAGTTCGCACACGCGTTCGCCGAGGACCTCGGCAAGGAGACGTGGGAGTCCGACGACAAACCCGGCTTCGTCACCAACCGGATCCTGATGCCGTGGATAAACGAAGGCGTCCGCGCGTACGACGAGGGCGTCGCCTCGAAGACGGACATCGATCGCGGGATGACGCTCGGCACCAACGTCCCCATGGGACCGCTGGAACTAGCCGACCACATCGGACTCGACGTGGTGCTCGACGCCAGCGAAACGCTCCACGAGGAGCTCGGCGACCGGTACAAGCCGGCGTATCTCGTGAAGCGCAAGGTCGTCGCCGGCGACCTCGGGAAGAAGACCGGACGCGGGTTCTACGAGTACGAATAGCTCGCTACGCCGCCGACTCCTCGCGGTCGTCGCTCGCCGTCCATCGCCGTGCACCGGGGAGGGACCCGACGAGCGTCGTCACGTAGCCGAACTTGAACAGACCGACCTGTGAGAGGACGCCGAGGACGAACACGGCGAGGAACGCGGGTGCAGTGATGTCGAACAGGATCGGATCGACGGTCAGGCCCTCGGCGGCAGCGCCGAACGCGGCGGGAGTGAGCGACCGCGACGCGAACGCGGCACCGATGAAGGCGGTCGAGACGACGAGCGTCGTCCGGGTGAGAACGAACCCGAACAGCGCGCCGACGGCGACGCCCGCGAGCGTCGCACCGACGAGCAGCAGCGTTCCCTCGATCCCCGCGGCGTCCGCGGCGTAGACGGGTCCGATCGCGAATCGACCCGCGAACCCGCCGACGATGCCGCCGATCACGAGCACGGCCACGGAGAGCCCGGCGTACGCGAGGAACCCGCCGACCGCGGCACCGAGGACGACCGCGCCGCCAGTGATCGCGAGCGCGTCGACGGCGACGAGGCCGACGAGGTTCGGCGCGACCACGTAGCCCGCACCCGCCCCGACCAGGAGCCCGGTCAGCGTGACGGCATACACGGACACGGCCGCGCCGACGAACGCGAGCAACAGCCCCGCGACGACCAATCCCGCGTCGAGTGGTGTAACCATGGGGAGAGGTGTACCGTGACCATACTTAAAACGTCGCGCTCCATCGGACCCCTCGAGGTCGGCGTCGGCGAGTTCGTCGGGCCCCTCGAGGTCGGCGTCGGCGAGTTCGTCGGGCCCTTCGAGGTCGTCGGCGGTAGATCTCCGGCCGCGAGTTCGTTGCAACCGTTGGTATCGCAGTCGACCGATCGCTGACGGATCGGTCACTTATCAGTCCTTTTCTCCTCGCTGACCGTCTCGGTAACGTCCGCGTCGGGCTTCGAGAGGTCGACGGGGTGGCCCGTGTGTCGGGCGTGAGTGCGGGCGAATCGCCGAGCGGGCCGCTCCGCGAGGAACCGGCTCCCGTCCGGACAGACCCGGCAGTCCGCGATCCACGGCGTCACGCCGTCCGGGTAGTGGCCGGTGTGCCGCTCGTGGTCCATCGCGAACTGCTCGACGGCGCGGTTTCCCGCGGCCAGTTCGTCGAGCTCGTACGCGAGGTCCCACTCGTGGTCGCACCGCGAACAGGCGACGGTCGGCACGTCGTCGACGGCGTCCGGATCGGTGAACGCGCCGCCGGACGGGTCCGCGGGGTCGCGCTCGGGCGGGACGTCCGGCACCCTCGGATCCGATCCGGGAAACGCCGGCAGGTCGTCACCGTCCGTCGGGTCCGACGCGTCGTCGACGCCGTCGTCCGATGGATCCTCTGACACGGTGTCACCCTCCGTCGGCCGTCCACTTAAGAACACGGCGTCGGTCACGGCGTCGGTCGCGGCGTCGGACACGACGGCGCTCCATCTCGCGCGGGTCGTTTCGACCTACCGCGCCCGACGCTCCGCCTGCCTGTCGACGTACCGGGTGTAGCCGCCCGCGGTCAGTCCGGCTCCGAGCATGACGAGCGTGAATCCGATGAGACGGGACGTTCCGAGCGTCATCACTGCGAGGATCACGCCGAAGAGGAACGCGAACACGCCGGCGACGACGAGTCCGGCGTCGAGCAGCGGCGACGGCTGCACGGTGTTGCAGTGCGGACAGATGCGTGCGTCGCTCGATATCGGCTCCCGACAGTCGATACAGCGGACGCGATCGCGGGTCACGTCCGGGCGTTCGGTCCTCGGTGACTTATAAACTTCAATCGACGAGACGGCCGGCGATCGATCCCGTCCTCCCCTGTGTTCGTTTCCGTCCTCCCCCGTGTTCGTCCCCGTCCTCTCCCGTGTTCGTCCCCGTCCTCTCCCGTGTTCTTCCCCGTCCTCTCCCATGTTCGTCTCCGTCCGGTCCGATCGGCTCGGCTTCCACTTCCGCCACGCGTGGCGTCTTTTTAAGGGTACGCGACCCCGAACGACGGACGATGGGCGGGAGGACTCTCCCCGGCGCAGGCGCGACCGACGAGGGCCCGGACCGGGTCGTGTTCCACGTCGACATGGACTGCTTTTACGCGTCCTGCGAGCGGCTGCGCGAGCCGGACCTCCGCGGGGAGCCGCTCGTCGTCGGCATGGGGTACGAACCGGGCGAGACGATCGGTGCGGTCGCGACGGCGAGCTACGAGGCGCGCGCGTTCGGGGTCGAGAGCGCGATGCCGATCTCCGAGGCGTTAGAGCTGCTCCCCCGACGCGCTGACGCGGCGACCGGGTCCTCCGACATCGACGCGTCCGACTCGGACGGACCACATCCGGAGGCATCCGACCCCGCCGGACCGGACCCGGACGAGTCGGGCCACTACCGCACGGTCGACCTCGACTTTTATAAGCAGGTCGCGGCGGACGTGAAGGCGGTCCTCCACGACTGTGCGGACGTCGTCCGCGAGGTGAGCATCGACGAGGCGTATCTGGACGTGACCGACCGGACGGCGTGGTCGGTCGCGAGCGACGACGGCGGTCCGGCTCCGAGCGCCGCCGCCGGGCCCGCGGACGCGAGAACCCTCGCGGAGGGATACGCCAGACACGTCAAAGCGCGCATCGAGCGCGAGGCGGGCGTCCCGGCCAGCGTCGGCGTCGCACCGAACATGTCGACCGCGAAGGTCGCGAGCGACGCCGATAAGCCGAACGGCCTCGTCGTCGTCCCGCCGGGCTCTATCGACCGGTTCCTCGCGCCGCTCCCGACCGCGGAGCTCCACGGCGTCGGCCCGGTGACGGAGCGGACGCTGTCGGAGCTGGGGATCGAGACCGCGGGCGACCTCGCCGAGGCGGACCCCGACCGGCTGGTGGCGGAACTCGGCGAGCGAGGCCGGGAGCTGTTCGACCGCGCCCGCGGCGCGGACGACCGCGAGGTGACGCCGACGGGCCTCCCGAAGAGCCTCTCGCGGGAGTCGTCGCTGTCCGCGACCGCCGAGGCGGAGCGCAAGCGGGAGACCGTCGCCGCGCTCGCCGCCGACATCGCGCGTCGCGCCCGCGAACGCGGCTGCCTGTACCGAACCATCGGGATCAAGGTCGTCGAACCCCCCTACGACGTCAACACCAGGGCCCGGAGCCTCCCCGGTCCCGTCGACGACCCGGATCTGGTCGAGGAGATCGCGCTCGACCTGCTGACGGAGTTCGAGGGAACGCGGGCCCGAAAGCTCGGCGTGCGCGTCTCGAAGCTCGACTTCGGCGAGAGCGATCAGGCGACGCTCGAGGGGTTCGACGGCCCGGCGGACGGGACGACCGACGCAAGCGGTCACCACGACTCGGACGCGGGAGACCACCACGGCTCGGGCAGGGGAGATCACTACGACCCGAACGACGGTCCGTCGGCCCGCCGGGGCACCCTCTCCGAGTGGACCGGGAAGGGGTTCGAGGCGGAGGAGACGGGCGAGGAGACGGACGAGGAGCGTTCGCAGGGCGCTCGGGACGGGCAGGCGTCGCTCGGCGACTGGGCGTGAGTCGACGCCTCGCGTCCCCGCTTGACAATCCTTAAGAGCGAGACAGGGCTAGCCGAGGCCAATGAGAGTCGTCGTTTCCATCGGCGGGAGCGTGCTCGCCCCGGATCTCGATCCGGACCGAGTCGCCGCCCACGCCGACGCACTCGAACGGTTGGCGGCGGACGGCTGTGAGCTGGGCGTCGTCGTCGGCGGCGGCGGCATCGCACGCGAGTATATCGGGGCCGCACGCGAACTCGGTGCCAACGAGGTCCAACTCGACCGCCTCGGGATCGGGACGACCCGGCTCAACGCCCGCCTCCTGATCGCCGCGCTCGGCGAGCGCGCGACCCTCTCGCCCGCCGAGGAGTACGACGAGGCCGCGGCGGCGCTCCGGCGCGGCGAGGTGTCGATCATGGGCGGCGTCATGCCCGGCCAAACGACGGACGCCGTCGCCGCCGCGTTCGCGGAGGCCGTCGACGCCGACCTGCTCGTGTACGCGACCAGCGCCGACGGCGTGTACGACGCCGACCCGAACGTCCACGACGACGCGAGCCAGTACGCCGAGATGACGCCCTCGGAACTGGTCGACATCGTCCTCCCGATGAGCCGCAACGCGGGGGCGTCCGCCCCCGTCGATCTGCTCGCGGCCAAGCTGATCGACCGCGCCGGGATCCGCTCCGTCGTCCTCGACGGGACCGATCCGGCGGTCCTCGTCGACGCGGTGCTGCGCGGTGAGCACACCGGGACCGATGTGGTCCCCGACGGTGCCGGCGAACCGAGCGACTGGACGGGAGAGCGATGAGCGACGAGTACGACCCACACGTCCTCTCGGGACGAGGCGTCACGGACACCGACGAGGCGGACGATGGAACGGAGGACACCGACGAGGCGGACGATGGAACGGAGGACGCCGAGTCCGACGGGTTCCACGCGTTCTGGGCCGACGTCATCGCCGACGAGATCGAGTCCCGAGACCCCGACGAGCCGATCGTGATCAAGGGCGGCGTCTCCCCGTCCGGAGTCGCCCACGTCGGGAACTTCAACGAGATCATGCGCGGCTACTTCGTCGCCGAGGTGCTCCGCGAACGCGGCCACGAGGTCCGACAGGTGTTCACCTCCGACGACAAGGACCCGCTCCGGAAGGTGCCCCGGAAGCTGGCCACCGCGGACGGCGAGATCGTCGGCCTCGGCGACGTCGACGCCGGCGCGCTCGGCCGGAACCTCGGGAAACCGTACACGGCCATCCCCGACCCGTTCGGGGAGGCGGAGTCGTATGCAGCCCACTTCGCGAACCTGCTGCACGCCGACGCCGAGCGGCTCGACGTCCCGGTCGAGATGGTGTCGAACACGGCGCTGTACGCGGACGGCGCGTTCGACGACGTGACGCGAACGGTGCTGTCGGACCTCGACGAGGTTCGAGCGGTGCTCTCGAAATACCAGGACAGGGTCGACGACGAGTACGTCCCCTTTAATCCCGTCTGTGCGGAGTGCGGGAAGGTGACCGAGACGGTGACCGCTGTCGACGTCGGGGCGGAGACGGTCGAGTACGTCTGTACCGACATGGACGTCGGCGACAACACGATCGAGGGCTGTGGCCACGAGGGGACCGCGACGTTCCGCGAGGGGAAGCTCCCGTGGCGACTGGAGTGGCCCGGCCAGTGGCAGGTGCTCGGCGTCGATTTCGAGCCGTTCGGCAAGGACCACGCGGAGGGATCGTGGCCCTCCGGTGTCGACGTCGCGCGCAGCGTGCTCGGCATCGAGCCGCCGGTGCCGATGGTGTACGAGTGGTTCACGCTGGACGGCGAGGCGCTCTCCTCGTCGTCGGGGAACGTCGTCACCGTCCCCGAACTGCTGGAACTGCTGGAGCCGGCGGTGCTCCGGTACTTCTTCGCGCTGCACCCGAAGAAGGCTCGCGACCTCGACATCGCCCGCCTCGATCGGCTCGTCGAGCGCTTCGATCGCTTCGAGCGGGCGTACTTCGGCGAGGTCGACGACGAGGACCTGACGGCGTTCGCCGAGCGGGCGTACCCGTTCGTCGTCGGTCGCGCGGACGACCCGCCCGCGGAGAAGCCCGTCCGGCTTCCGTACACGTTCGCGGCCGTGCTCGGCATGGTCGACGACGAGGCGCTCCGCGAGCAGCTCGCGCGCGACGAGGGACACGTTACCGACGAGACGCCCGAGTGGGCGGTTGCGGAGGCGCTCGCACGCGTCGAGAAGGCCAGGAACTGGGCCGAGCGCATGGACAACGAGTACAATTACCGGCTCCAGACGGAACTGCCCGCGGTCCGGTTCGACGACGACGTGGCGGCCGCGCTCGACGATCTGGCCGAGTTCGTCGCGGCCGGCCACGACGGCGAGGCGATACAGGCGGAGATGTACGAGACCGCTCGCGATCACGGCCTCGACGTTTCGGAGTTCTTCGAGGCGGGCTATCGCCTGTTCTTCGACGAGACGCAGGGGCCGAGACTCGGGGAGTTCCTCGGCGAACTGGAGCGCGAGTACGTCGTCGCCAGACTCCGTCGGGAGGCGTAGATGCCCGAGGACCGATCGCTCGACGAGTTCGCTGGTGTCGGGTCCGATGAGGCGGATGACGGGGTGACAGATGTCGAGGAGGAGGACGTCGAGGGGGCGGACGTCGAGGGGGCGGACGTCGAGGTGGGAGCTGACGCCGACGGTCCGGATCCGGGGACCGGAGACAGTACGGCTTCGATGGGAACGGACCCGGACACGAACGCCGCGCCGGCGGTGTCGACGTCGTCGTGGACGACGGACGGGGACGCGTGTGATCGCTGCGGGGACGCCGTCGAACGTCGCTGGCGCGAGGGAGAGTCGTTCGTCTGTATCGACTGCAAGGACTGGTAGTCGCCCGACTCCGCGACGATGAAGGTTTAATACGGACGCTCCGAACGGTTCGTTACGTTGCGTCGAAGGTCGTCTCAACGAAAACGTCAATGAAAAATATGGTCCGCGCGCTGTTCGATCGATCGCCCCTGGCGGTCGCGGGCGCGTATCTCTGTGTGGGCACGGCGTGGGTTCCGGCGGCGGATCTGGTGCTCGCCCTCGCAGTCGCGTCAGTGGATCCGATGTCGACGGTGCGGCTGTTGAACGGGTGGCTGTTCGTCGTCCTGTCTACGGGCATCGTCTACGTCACGGCGGCGTACCACTGTGGACAGGTCGACGACGCCCGTCGCGAACTCCAGACATCCAACCAGCAGCTCCAGGTCGTAAGCCGGGTGTTCCGGCACAACGTGCGAAACGACCTCAACGTCGTCCGGGGCTACACGGAGCTCCTCGCGGACCGGATCGACGACGAGCGGAGTCACAACTACCTCGAAACGATCCAAGAAACCACGGACGACGTGGTCGACATCAGCGAGAAGCTCCGGATCGTCGAGGACGCTCACTCGGGGCCGACCGACGAGCGGATCGATCTCGTCGAGGTGGTTCACGACGCCGTCGACGACGTCTGTGACGACGACGTCTCCGCGGCGGTCGAGACGCCTTCGGAGGCGTGGATCCACGGCAACCGGTCCGTGAGCTATCCGGTCCGTGAGGTGTTCGAGAACGCCATCGCACACAACGACAAATCGACCTGTCGGCTCGACGCTCGGATCAACGTCGAGGGGAACACGACGTGCCTGTCGGTCAGCGACAACGGACCCGGGATCCCTGACAGCGAGCGGGCGGTGTTGCAGGCCGAAGAGGAGACGCCGCTGTCACACGCCAGCAGCATCGGGCTGTGGCTGGTCAAGTGGCTGTGCGAGCTCCAGGGAGGGACCGTCGAGTTCGACACGTCCGACGACGGGACGACCGTCAGGCTTCGGTTCCGGACGGGAGCCGCGACTGACCACGCCGTTTCCGACGCTACCGGGACCCTGCGCGGAGGGAAAGACGAGTCGTGAACGGGCCGAAGACGCTAGTCGAGTTCGGTGATCGTCACCGCGTACACGGCTCCGCAGTTCCCACACTCGACGTGCACGCCGCGGCTCGTCTCCCCACGAGTGAACTCGGAGATGTCCTCCGAGCACGAGCACTCGAACTGTACGTTCATTGTCGAGTCTACGGCCAACCACTATATAAAAAGTCCGTCTCAATATCCAGATCTGAAAGTTGAAGCGGCGCGTGTCGCGTTTCAGTCGTCGTCGACGATCACTTCGACGGGACCGTCGTCGTCGGTCGCCGTTTCCGACACGCTCGACTTCTCCGCCTGCTGGCTCTGCCAGTAGAGCCCGCCGGCGACCGCGAGCACGACCCACGACCGCCAGTTGGCGAGATTGAGGCTGTAGCCGATCCCAAACGGCTTCTCGACGAGCATTCCCTCGTCGGGCTGCCAGTGTGCCGACAGCAGACGTCCGATGCTCGGTCGCTCGAAGTTGTACGGGATCCCGAAGATCTCACCGGAGGTCGGTTTGTCTTCCATACAGGTACGTCACGCGCCGGAACCATAAATCGTGGCGGCGGAAACTCGGCCGTGGTGGCGTGGGGACGACCGCCGAAGCTACCGATACCGCCCCCGCCGCTCGACGTCCCGAAGGCGTTCGAGCACCATCCGATCGCCGATCTCGCGGTACCCGTCCTCGAACGCCCCGATGAGCGGGCCCGGATCGGTCGCCGTCGCGGTGATCGACCCCTCGAACACGTGGAGATCCATCGCGTGGTCCTCCACGTGGCCGGTGTGGTAGCCGAGCCCGAAATCGATGAGTCGGACGTCGGTATCGACGGGGCCGTCGTCGCCACCCCGATCGGCATCGTCGTCGCTCCGATCGGTGTCGTCCTCGATTCGGACGTTTCGTGTCGTCGGATCGCCGTGGACCATGCCCGCGCCGTGGAGACGGGCCAGATGGCGTCCGACCGCCGCGGTCCGCGCGGTCGACAGTCCCCTGGCGAGGTCACGGTCGCCGACGTGCTGGAGGATCAGCGTCGCGTTCGGGACGTCGACGTCGTACACGAGCGGGGTCGGGACGCCCGCCCGCCGCGCCTCGCTGGTGAGTCGCGCCTCCGAGACGGTCCGATCCCGGCGGATCGTCCGATCCAACTCTGGATGGCGGTACGCCTTCCTGAGCCGTCGTTTGATCACCCGATCGGCCCGCACCTCGACGACGGCCTCCGCACCGCGTTGGTCCCCGTCCGTACCGCTCGGTGCACCCGCTCCGCTCTCGATCACTGAGTTCGCGTCCGCGCGCCAGGTGACCTCCACCTGATCGGGACGAAAGTTCGGGTCGACCGGCGACTCGCGGATCGGGAGCGTGTCGCCCGCCGCCGCCATCTTCGCGCCCAACACGGCGATCATCCCGGCGTTGTCCCGGAGGTACTTCGGCTCCGGCGCGTAGAAGTCGGCTCCCCGCTCCGCACACATCGACTCCAGCATCTCCCGGAGCCGGGCGTTCTGTCCGACGCCGCCGCCCAACACGAGCTCGTCGGCTCCCGTCAGTGACAGGGCCCGCTCGGACACCTCCGTCAGCATCGCGAACACGTGCTCTTGGAGCGCGAAACATATCTCCTCGACGGGGACGCCGTCGTCGTACGCGTCGTTGGCCGCTGAGCTGATCCCCGAAAACGAGAAGTCCATCCCTTTGACGACGTACGGGAGATCGAGCAGGTCGCCACCGTCCGTCGTCGCGTCGCGAGCGTCATCCGCCGGCCCGACCGCCGCCTCCGCCTCCGCGGCCGCGGCCTCCACTTTCGGGCCGCCGGGGTGGGTCCACCCGACGTGTCGCGTGAACTTGTCGATCGCGTTGCCGACTCCCGCGTCCATCGTCTCGCCGAGCACGCGGTACCGACCGTCGTGATAGCCGAGCAGGTGGGCGTTCGCTCCGGAGGCGTTCAGACACACCGGGTCCTCGAAGGTCGACCGGTGGCGGCCGATCTCCAGGTGCGCGACCATGTGGTTGACGCCGACGAGCGGCACGTCGAGCGTGCCCGCAAGCGCTCGCGCGGCGGTGCCGACCGTGCGGAGACAGGGGCCGAGTCCGGGGCCCCGAGAGAAGGCGACGGCGTCGATCGCGTTCGGGCCGTACTCCGCCTCGGCGCGGTCGAGGACGAGACTCACGACCTCGGGGATCGCCTCGGTCATGTGCTCTGCGGCCTCGCGCGGATGAATGCCGCCGCTGTCCGGTTCGTAGGGGTTCGATTCGATAACGGTGTGGTCCGTCTCGGAGTCGTGGAGCGCGGCACTCGCACACCACGCCGTTCCCTCGATTCCGAGAACGAGCATTCAGACGGCCGCGATCAGGCTTCTTCCGCGGCGGCGTCGTCGTCCACGCCGATCTTGTTCCGTTCGAGCATGTGGTCCTGCTCGACGTCGATCGCGTCGGCGGCGGAGTCGTACACCTTCGCGTAGCCGACGGTCTTGCGCATGCCGAACTTCGTGTTCAGTTCGTGTACGACGACCTCGTCGGAGGACTTGTCGAGCTTGGCGGCGAGCGAGTCACGAACGGAGAGCCGGGAGGGCGTCGCGTCCTCGTGAGTCGTCTCGAATCGGATGTCAGTGCGGTGCAACATGGGGTTCTCCTCCTCGGAGATGATATCGACGTCCATAGTTCAGTTATAGGTAACTCCCCGCGAAAGCTGTAAAAGGATTTCGAAGCGGGGGTCACGGGTGCTGTGCGACCCGGTCGGTCGCGCCGTGTCGGCCGGCTCGTCTCGTCCCAACTCGTGTCTCCCCACCCGAACTACGCGTCGGGATCGACGCCCAACGCTCGATAGGCGGCGTCGACGTCACCCTCCATGGCCTCGAACAGCTCGCGTGCATGCGCTCGCGACTCGGGCGTCACCGCGACCCGGACCATCCCCTCGCCGGGCTGGCCGTACACGACGCTCGCACCGTCGGGAGCGGCGACGATCGCGGGGAGCGTGGCGAGATCCTCCTCGCCGGTCACGTCAATGATCGTCGGATCCGCGGCGTCGAGCGCGGTGCGGAGCGCTTCGAGCAGCTCAGCCGTCAGCTCAGCCGGCGGGTTCTCGACGGCGACCCGCCGCTCGTCGGCCGCCGCGAGCGTCTCATGGATCTCCGATCGAACCGCCTCGCGTTCCGTCCGCCCGTCCACGAGCGCGACGTCCGGGACCCGTCCCGCCCTGCGGAGGTGGTAGGTGACGACGTCGCCGACGGCGACGATGGGGGCGTCCGCGGCGTCGTACGCCGTCCGCGTGTCCGCCGCGGCGGCGAGTAATGCGTCCGCGTCGGTCGTGACGGGGCCGAGCGGCTCCTTGAACGCACCGCGGAGGGAGTCGGGGAGCGTGAGCATGGCTGGTGTGGGTCGCGACCTACCGGACCTTCAGCGCGTACGATCCGGGCTTCGAGACGTTCATCTCGTTGGCGATGTCGCTCTCCTCCGGGTGCGTGATGATGACGTAGCCGGCCCAGTCCTCCGTCAGCGACGAGGACCCGCAGTGTTCGCAGGTCTGGGAGTCCGGATCGTTCACGAGATGGCACTCCCGACAGGCGAGCCGATCCTCGGCCATCAGTCGTCCTCCGCGGCCGTGCCGCTCTCGGCGCGACGGCGACGGTCGCTCTCGAGCCAGTCGTGTTTGCCGAGCCCCGGCTGTTTGGCCGTCAGGCCGATCTTCGAGTCGCGCGGGTTGCGCTCGTCGATGCTCTTCGTGACCACCCGGACGCGGACGGCGTCGTCGACGCCGAGCGTCTTATCGGAGTCCGAGGAGGCGAGCTGCTGGTTCGCCCCGTCGAACGTGAGGTACTCGTCGGTGATCTGTGAGACGTGGAGCAGCCCGTCGACCGGGCCGATGCCGACGAACGCGCCGAACTCGACCGTCTCGACGACCGTTCCGTCGACGACCTCCTGCATGTCGGGGTCGAACGTGAGCGCGTCGAACTCCACCTCGTAGTAGACGCCCGGGCGGTTGTGCAACACCGCGCCGTCGCCGATGTCGTGGACGTCGATGACGCTCACCACGCTTCCGACGTCCTCGTCCATTCGTCCTTCCAGTTTGTCCTGTAGCAGGGCCTTCACTCGCTCGTCGGTGACGTCCGCCAGGTGCTTCGGCGGGACCTCGACCGTGTCCTTGAGTCGAACTCGTTTGTACATGTGCGTTTGTTGTCTGCGTCCGTTGTTGTCTGTGTTCCCGTTCGCCCGCCCGTCTCCGTCCGCGTTTTCGTCTGCCGCGCCCACTAGGGTTCCGTTATCCCCAGTGTGTTCCGACCCCTTAAACCGATTACTGGTGCGTCCGCGTCGAGCACCCGGTTCGTCAACGGCCGATCGTTCGTGACGACGTAGTCGACCCGGCCGTCGACGGCCAGTTCGAGCAGGGCGTCGTCGGCGTACGATGCGTCCGTCTCGACCGTCCGTGCCCGCGCCGCCAGGTCCGCACCGACGCTCGCAGCGGTCGCCTCCTCGCCGCCTCCCGTTCGGAGCTCGGCGAGCTCGGCGACCACCGCGTCCGGGACGACCGCCTCGGAGGAGCCGAGCAGCCGATCCAGCTCCTCGAACAGGCGAACGTTCGCCTCGACCGGAGCCATCAGCGCGCTCGCGTCGAGCGCGACGACGGGTCTCGAATCGAGGTCGGCGTCGTCCGCCGGTGCGTCTCCGTCGTCGTCGCGGTCGGTTCCGGGCACGCTACGACAGCGTCCCGACGCCGATGAGCCGCCAGCGCGCGCCGACGCGGCGGTTGATCGCGATCTGTGCACCCTCCTCGGCACACACCGGTCGCTTGAGGCTCACCTCGCACTCGCCCTCGCGCGCGCTCGTCACCGCGCCGACCGTGGTCGCGGTCCCGACCGTGAGCATCAGGGGCTCGCCGGTGGATATCTCCTCGACGTCTCCCTCGCCGACGACCCGATCGAGCAGATCGACTTGCATCTCGAAGGAGTGTCGGGTCGGCGGGAGCGTTCCGGGCTCGCCCGCGACCTGTCCGGCGAGCGCGTCGCCCTTGGTCAGGCTCGGGTCGAGTCCGGTCCCCACGCCGAGCAGCCCGCCCGGCGTGGCGACCTCGACCTGGTTGTTGCCGGCCTGAAGCGACCGAACGGTGGTTTCGAGCGGCCGCCACTCGGTCTGTCCCTCCTCTTCGACCTGTCGCCCGGGCCGGATCTCCAGTCCGTCGTCGATCGCCAGTTCGCCCTGCACGAGCGAGCCGCCGACGACGCCGCCCTTTATCTCGTCGGCGGTCGCGCCCGGACGGTTGATGTCGAACGAGCGGGCCGCGTACATCCGCGCGTCCTCGTCCGGGTCGCGCTCCGGCGTCGGGATCTCCGTCTGGATCGCATCGATGAGGAGATCTATGTTGACCTCCTGTTGGGCGGAGACGGGGACGATCGGTGCGTCCTCCGCGACGGTGTCCTCGACGAACTCCTGGATCTGTCGGTAGTTGTCGACCGCGCGGTCGCGGTCGACGAGGTCGACTTTGTTCTGTGCGATCACGATGTTCTCGATCCCGATGAGATCGAGCGCCATCAGGTGCTCTTCCGTCTGCGCCTGCGGGACGTCCTCGGTGGCGCTCACGACGAGCACCGCCCCGTCCATGATCGATGCACCGGAGAGCATCGTCGCCATCAGCGTCTCGTGGCCGGGGGCGTCGACGAACGACACCGTTCGTAGGGGTTCGCTCGGCGAACCGTCCGCGCACTCCTCCTCGACGGTGTACCGCTCGGGCCCGTCGACGCCGGGACAGCGACGGAACGTCGCGTCCGCGTATCCGAGTCGAATGGAGATCCCGCGTTTCATCTCCTCGCTGTGCTGGTCGGTCCACGAGCCGGACAACGCCTGCACGAGCGTCGTCTTCCCGTGGTCGACGTGACCGACGAGACCGATGTTCACCTCCGGTTGTGTGTTGGATTGGGTCACTGTTGGGCCTCCTAAGGGAGTAGTCTTGTGCGAATTTCGCCCCGTGCGAGTGATAAAGTTGCTGTTCTCGTGGCGCGACGTCGGCATCGAAACGGGCGAGTCGACGCCGATTTAGGTTCCACGAGCGTATTCGGTGACGAGATGGGATACGCCTGCCCCGTGTGTGCGACCCCGCAACGCGACGGCGAACACCTCGCACACCACCTCGCGTTCACGGCGATGATCCACGGCGACGACCACGAGGCGTGGCTCGACGCGCACGCCCCGGACTGGGGCGAGCAGGACCCCGAGGGGCTCGCGAGCGCGGTCGTCGATCACGCCGCGGAGACCGAGTACGCCGAGGTGTTCGACGACACCGTCGATCGGGGTCGACCCGACGTGGGCGGACACGCCGGCCACGATCACGGTGGACACGCCGGCCACGATCACGGCGGAACGCGGGCTCCGGTCGACGACGACGCGGCGACCGGAATCGATCCGGACGCGGCGGCCGCGATCCGCGAGGCGAGAGCGCTCACCCGGGAGATGTACGCCGACGGAGACGACGGAAGCGATGACCCCAACGGAGACGACGGAAGCGATGACCGCGACGAGGACGGGAGCGATGACCGCGACGGGGACGACGCGCGGACGTAGCGCAAGCCCTTTTCAGTCGGCCGGCAACCGTCGCACATGCACACGAAGGGAGCGTTCGCCCCGACGACACGAGCCGAGGCGCTCGAACGCTACGAGGACGCCGGTCCCGCGGCCCGCGTCGTGGTCCGCGAGACGACGAAGGCCATGGAGTTCGACGCCGACGAGTACGACGAGCGCGTTCGACCGGAAGTGATCGAGACGGCTCGTGACGCCATCTTCGCCGAGCTACTCGCGGTCCACGTCGGCGACCGCTCGGAGTTCGAAGACTGGCTCGCCGAAAGCGGGTTCGCGGAGTCCGACGTCGTCCGACTCGGCTCCGAGCACGTCGACCGGGTCGCGTGGCACGCGGTCCCGTTCGCGGACGCCGTGATAGCGACCACGTTCCAGGACGAACCGGAGGCGGCCGTCGGCACCCTGCGACGGAACGCGTTCGGACGAGTGTATCGCGACGAGTTCTATCGTTGATATTCACGCGATCGACTTCGTCGCCGACCGATCACGCTCGTCGCTGCGCCACACATTCACTATTCGTGTAGTAATTTTATTACACGACCGCGTGGACGTATCTTCCGAAGAGACGGCGTTACGGCGGGGATATCTCGCACAACTTCTGCGGATGACCACTGTATTTTTTGTACGTGTAACCGGAGGTACGAACCGATGATGCCACACGCAGACGACGCGATCTCGCGGGACGGGAAGACGCTGATCCTCGCGTACGATCACGGACTCGAACACGGACCGGTCGACTTCGAGCCGAACCCCGAGACCGCCGACCCCGAACGGCTGTTCGAGTTGGCAACGCACGACGCGGTGACCGCACTGGCCGTTCAGAAGGGGATCGCCGAGGCGTACTACCCGAAATACGCCGACGACGTCAACCTCCTGTTGAAGCTCAACGGCACCTCGAACCTCTGGATGGGCGAGCCGGACAGTCCCGTCAACTGCACGGCGGAGTACGCGGCCGGCCTGGGCGCGGACGCGATCGGCTTCACCCTCTACGGCGGCTCGAACCACGAGGTCGAGATGGCCGAGGAGTTCCGGCAGGCTCAGGAGGCGGCCCGCGAACACGAGATGGCCGTCGTCATGTGGTCGTACCCTCGCGGACAGGGCGTCAAAAACGACACGAGCTCGGACACGATCTCGTACGCCGCCCGGCTCGGGCTGGAGCTCGGCGCGGACGTCGTGAAGGTGAAGTACCCCGGCTCCGCCGAGGGAATGGGAAAGGCCGTCGAGATGGCGGGTCCCACGAAGGTGGTCATGTCCGGCGGAACGATGCGCGACGACAAGGCGTTCCTGCAGAACGTCGCCGACGCGATCGACGCCGGCGCGACGGGACTCGCGGTCGGCCGGAACGTGTTCCAGCGCGACGATCCGGAGCGCATCCTCGACGCCTTGGAGGCGGTCGTCTTTCAGGAGGTCGACCCGGCGGAAGCGCTCGCGATCGCCGAGAGCTCGGACTGATGGTCGAGGCCGATCCCGGTCACGGTTCGGCTCCCGACCCGACGGTCGAGGAGATATTCGACGCGGTCGCCGCGACCGCCCCGCGGATCCGCGACGCCTTGCCCGGCCGACGCGTCGAGAGCGGGACGGAGAACCCATCCGGCGAGACGGTGATGGCCGGCGACGTGTACGCCGACGAACTCCTCGCCGAGGCGCTCGGCGACGTCGACGGCGTCGGCTCCTTCGTCAGCGAGGAGCGAGCCGAGGCGCTCGACGTGGGCGGAACGGTCGGCGACGACGCGTACGCGGTCGCGATCGACCCCCTCGACGGCTCCTCGAACCTCCGATCGAACAACGCGATGGGGACCGTCGTCGGCGTGTACGACGCGCCGCTTCCCGCCCCCGGCCGCGATCTCGTCGCCGCCGGATACGTGCTGTACGGCCCGATCACGACGATGGTCGTCGCCGACGAGTCCGGCGTCCGCGAGGAGGTCGTCGAACGCGACGACGACGCCGCGAACGGCGTCTCACGATCCGTCGTGATCGACGACCTGGCGCTCCCGGACGAGCCGACCGTGTACGGCTTCGGCGGACGGGTTCCCGACTGGCCCGACGCGTTCCGCGAGTACGCCCGCGAGATCGAGGGCGAACTGAAGCTTCGCTACGGCGGCGCGATGGTCGGTGACGTGAATCAGGTGGTGACGTACGGCGGCGTGTTCGCGTATCCGGCCCTCGTCGACGCGCCGGACGGGAAGCTCCGTCTCCAGTTCGAGGCGAACCCGATCGCGTACGTGATCGAGCGCACGGGCGGCTCCTCGTCGGACGGCTCCGACTCGATCCTCGACGTCGACCCCGAGGGGCTCCACGACCGTGTCCCCCTCTACGTCGGCAACGACGGCCCGATCGAGCGGCTCGAAGCGGCGCTGGATTGATCGGTTCGGGAGTGAACACTCGCTCCCGTGACGGTCGGCGTCACGAGGTGACCGCCGGGGGTGCGTCGCGTTCGGACGCTCGATCCGCTCACGCAACCGTCCGGTTCGTCGGGTGGAACACGCCGTCGGGATTGTTCCGGTGGACCCACACGTGAAGCGCGTGGAGTGGCGTGTCGGGGATCGGTCCCCACCCCTCCGACTCCGTCGTTTCGAGGGAGCGAGTCGACGTCTCGTCGGAGAAGTAGTTCCCCGGGACGCCGGTCTCGAAGTGGGCGAACTCGACGGCTGCGAGTCGGAGGTCGTCGTCACGCTCCCGGTCGTGGACGTCTCCGGGCCCCGGCCTGTAGCTTCCGGTCGGGACGTACACGAGTATCGGGGGATTCGTGACGTCCACGTGCTCCGACGCGTCTGACGCGATACGGCCGGGATCGATGAAGTGGAACCCCATGCCCGGGACGTACGGAGAGATCTGTCCATCGTACCCGTCCGATCGGGCGGTCGCGACGTCGCGATATGGCCGAGTCGCCTCGCGGACGTCGTTGAGCTCCCGTGCAAGTGCGTCGCTCCGCGCACTCACGGAACCTGCCATCGAACTCACGATCAGCCCGGAGCCGAGCGCTTTCAGTACGGTACGCCGTTTGGGTTGTCGGTTGTCGCTACTCATGGGTTTGCTCTCATCTCCGGTAGATGAAGCCTTCAAGTAGGCTCGCAGAGGGCATAACCCTTCGTACGGCTGGTCTCCCTCCGACGTGTCCGCGCTCCGACCCGGATCCGACACGGTCGTCGAACGCGGCTCAGTTCGGGAGCGACGACTCAGCTCGGAGCGACGACTCACTCCGGCGGCGACGCCATCGCCGCTCCGGAGTCGACCGGATCGTAGCCGATTCGCTCGCGGGCGCGCTCGATATCGAACCACGAGTGCGGGTTGTCGCTGATCCCGTAGAAGATCTCGAACGCTCCTCCCGCGACGGTGTCGGTCCGCTCCCCGTTCGCTCCCCGTCCGTCGTCGAGACACCGGTCGACGAGCGCGGCGCAGTCGCGTCGCGAGAGCCACGTACACCGCATCCGCGCGACCGCCTCCTCGTACGCGTCGTCGCCGCGCTCGCACTCCCCGCGCTCGACCGCGCGCTCGGCGTCGCCGAACGGATGGTCGTCTCCCGGCTCCCGAACCGACCCGATACGGAGCGCGTAGCAGTCGATACCCGCTCGCTCCGCGTACAGCCGACACCACGCCTCGCCCGCCGCCTTCGACGCTCCGTAGTCCGAGTCCGGCCGGATCGGGCACTCGTGAGTGACCACGAGGTCGTCGTCGGGACCGTACAGTTCGGGCGCGTGCTCCGTCTCGTACATCCCGACGACGTGGTTCGAGGAGGCGAACACGACCGTGTCGACGTCGGCGATCGAGGCGGCCTCCAGCACGTTTCGCGTTCCCCGGACGTTGTTCACCTCGACGCTCTCGTAGGTCGCCGCCACACTCGGATCCCCGGCGAGATGCACGACGGCGTCGACGTCACGATCGCGCATCACCCGCGTGAGGTCCTCGACCGCGGACCCGTCGCCGACGTCGACGACGACCGTCGCGCGGTCGCGGTGCGGGTGTGGCGTCCCGTCACCGAACTCGTTGGGGGCCGACTCGCGATCGAGCAGGACGTAGTCGTACTCCGAGTTCGCGGTCACCGCGGTGCCGACGGTGCCGTGTGCGCCGGTGAGCAGAACGGTCATGGAATCGGGTTCGTCGTCGATCTTATAAGGGGTGTCCCCCGCCGATGTGCACGGTCGAGGCCGGTTCGACGGTGGTGTCTCGACGGTGGTGTCTCGCCGATGGTCGATCGACACGTTCCCGTATTCGCATGGAAAACTGTTTAGGATCGTCCGCAAATCTTGCCCGTATGAAGGTCCACGTCGGCGCGGCGGCGACGCCCGAGGAGGCCGAGGCGATCGCGCGGTCGCTCGCGGAACACCTCGGTGTCGACGTCGACGTCCACGTCGGAGACGACGACGAGCCGGCCGCGAGCGCGGAGCCACCCGAGACCGAGTACCCGCTCGACGACGACCTCGGACCGACGGACCGCGAACGCGACCTCCGAGCGGAGATCGACGACATCCTGCAGGGCGGTCCGGCGAAGTACCGCGAGCGCCTGCCCGAACAGGGGAAGCTGTTCGTCCGCGATCGACTCGACCGCTGGTTCGGCGGGGAGGGGGGGACGCGTGGTGCGGGCGACGCGGACGCCGCCGACGGCGGTCCGACCGGCCTTCACTTCGAGGACGGGAAGTTCGCCGCGTTCGACGACTGGCACCCGGACGCGCCGAACGGCGACGAATACGACGAGGGCGACCGGGTTCCCGCGGACGGCCTGATCACGGGAGCCGCCGAGTTCGAGGGACGCGACGTCCACTTCATGGCCAACGACTTCACCGTGAAGGCGGGGTCGATGGCGGCAAAGGGCGTCGAAAAGTTTCTCCGTATGCAGGAGCGCGCGCTGAAGACCGGCAAGCCCGTGCTCTACTTGATGGACTCCTCGGGCGGGCGGATCGACCAGCAGTCGGGCTTTTTCGCCAACCGCGAGGGGATCGGTAAGTACTACTACAACCACTCGATGCTGTCGGGGGCGGTACCGCAGATCTGTGTCCTCTACGGGCCGTGTATCGCCGGTGCGGCGTACACGCCGGTCTTCGCCGACTTCACCGTGATGGTCGAGGGGATGTCGGCGATGGCGATCGCCTCGCCGCGCATGGTGAAGATGGTCACCGGCGAGGAGATCGAGATGGCGGATCTGGGCGGACCGCGGATCCACGCGGAGCACTCCGGCTCCGCGGACCTGGTCGCGCGCGACGAGGCGCACGCTCGCGAGCTGGTCGCCGACCTGATCGGCTATCTCCCCGATGCGGCGGGGGAGAAACCCCCGCACGCCGAGACGAAACCGCCGGAGCTCTCCCCCGAGGGGATCGACGAACTGATCCCGGAGTCCCCCAACCGTCCGTACGACGTCCGAGACCTGCTCGCCCGGATCGCGGACGCGGAGTCGGTCCTCGAGTTAAAAGCGAGGTACGGCCCGGAGATCGTCACGGCGTTCTGTCGGATCGACGGTCGGCCGGTCGGCGTCGTCGCCAATCAGCCGACGGCGCGCTCGGGTGCGATCTTCCCCGACGCCGCCGAGAAGGCGGCGGAGTTCATCTGGACGTGTGACGCCTACGAGATCCCCCTCCTGTACCTCTGTGACACGCCCGGCTTCATGGCCGGCTCACGGGTCGAAAAGGACGCCATCTTGGAGAAGGGCAAGAAGATGATCTACGCCACCTCGTCGGCGACGGTGCCGAAACAGACCGTCGTCGTCCGAAAGGCGTACGGCGCGGGGATCTACGCGATGGGTGGTCCCGCCTACGACCCCGAGAGCGTCATCGGGCTCCCCTCCGGCGAGATCGGGATCATGGGACCGGAGGCCGCGATCAACGCCGTGTACGCGCGCAAGCTCGCCGACATCGACGACCCCGCAGAGCGCGCGGCGACCGAAGAGCGACTCCGAACGGAGTACCGTCGCGACATCGACGTCCACCGGATGGCCAGCGAGGTCGTCATCGACGAGATCGTTCCCCCGTCGACCCTCCGCGAGGAACTGGCTGCCCGATTCGCGTTCTACGCGGACGTGACGAAGGACCTCCCGGAGAAGAAACACGGGACGGTCCTGTGACGTCCCGATCGTCCGTCAGCGCTCCGAAACCGTGAGAAGGTTTATCACGGATGGCGACCAATCTGCGAACAGATGGCCCCTGCGAGCATTCCACCGACGACGGAGGCCAGAGACGTTTTTCGCGAACTAGGATACACCGTTACCGGGGACGGGCGTGAGTTCGTCGCCGAGCGGAAGTGGCGTCGCGTACTCGTCACGGCGCTGTGTGCCGAGGGCGTCGACGACCTCGGTCCGTATCTGGCGGACGGTGGGGAGACACCGCGGCTCCGGTGTTTCGTCACGTGGCACGAGAGCGCGTCCGATCTCCGCGACCGACTGGTCTCGCTGAAGCCGCCGTACGACTGGGCGGTGATCGGCGTCGGCGGCGACGACTTCGCCGTGATGGAAGGCGCGCCCGGTAGTCCCTAACGAGGGAACCGGGGAGGCGGCTGGACCGAACGGGGATCACCATGGCTGTGTCGGATCCCGTCGCCTGCTTTTATATGTCAGTGAGCACAACCATCAGGTGACATGGTCTTCAAGAAGATCACTCTGGTCGGAACGAGCACCGAGAGCTTCGACGACGCCGCAGACGACGCGATCGACCGCGCCGAGGACACCCTCGAGAACGTCTACTGGGCGGAGATACAGGAGTTCGGCGTCGAAGTGAAGAACGCACCGGAACGCGAGTACCAGGCGGAAGTGGAAGTCGCCTTCGAGCTGGTCGACTGAGCGGAATCGGGTCGTCGAGGTCCGGTAGGTTTACCGGCGCTCCCCCACTCTCGCTCGGGTATGAGCCTGGAGGTCGCCGTCGCCACCCCTTTTAAATACAGCGCGAAGGATCGGCTCGGAGAGGGGGAGTTCGTCGTCGAACTCTCGCTCGAACGGGACTGGTTCTCACCGGATCAGGCGAAGCGCCTCGTCGACGTCGCCGTCGGTCGTGGTCTCCTCTCGGAGGTGGACGGCGACCTCGTCGCCGAGTTCGATCCGGACGACGTCGCCGTTCCCGAAGGGTTCACTCCGGACGAGTCGATCCTTCGTGAGCAGTCGACGTTCGAGACCGCGCTCGACGCGATCGTCGCCGCGGGCGTCGAGAAACAGCGAGCCGTCGCCGGCATCAACGAGCGACAGCGCGCGCTCGCGATCACGATCGAGGCCGCCGCAGTGCTGTACGCGAAAGAGCACGGGGCCTCGGTCGACCACCTCGCGGCCGACGTGCGAGCGGACCTCGCGGAGGCCGACCGATGACTGCGGTCCGCTCGCGGGGTGCCGACTGATGGTCGATGATCGGCTCTCGGACGGCCGCCGGATCGCCCAACTGCTCGCGTCCGAGATCACCGGCGATCGCGGCCGACTTCGCGATCTCCGACTGGCTGACGCCGATCCCGACGTCGAACCGACGGCCGACGGTGCGCTCGCGTACACGGTCGTTCGTGGTGCGGGAAACGGCGAGACCGAACGCGGTGCGGGGAACGACGAGTACGACGCGGAGACGGTCGGTGCTGCGGGGAGCGAAGACCGGACCGAGCGGATCGCGGCGGTGTACGTCCAGCCCGATCGCGTCCGCGTCGAGTTCGTCGTCGCCGCGGACGTCGTCGCTGACGTCGCCCGCGACAGCGACCTGCGCGTCCGACCGAAAGCCGTCAGGCCGCCGCGGACGATCGTGTTCGTCGAGGACGGCGCAGCGGTGAAGCGGGTTCTGTCCGCCTTCGAGGCGGCGTGACCGCCCCGATCCCTTATCCGCGATAGCGACGCACCTCGCCCCGAGATGGCCGACGATCCACTCGGTTCGCATGCGGAGGCGACGGTCTCGAAACGCTCCCTGCTCGGCTCGATCGCCGCGCTCGTCGGGTCCGGACTCACCGGGGCCGCCGCGCTCGCGGCGTCCTCGGGGCCGGCGGCCGCGGTCGACGGCGACCCCGCCGCCTTCGAGGTCGGCGAGCACCCGACCGTGACGAGCAACGACGGTCGCGTCGAGTCCGTGTATCTCTCGCCCGAGATCGACGTCTCGTGGACCGACTTCGGTGCGGGCGTCGAGACGGTGACGCTCTCGCTCGCGGTCGGTAGCGAGGCCGGCGTGGATCCGGTTTACACCGAAACGCTCCGGGCCGACGAGCCGACGGCGACGCCCGGCGACGTGACGAGCGTCGCCGGCGGTGGAGACGGCGGGCGCGCTCCGCCCGATTTCGACGCCGTCGACGGTGCCGTCTCCGTCGCGTTCGATCGCGTGGACGCGACCGAGCGCGGCGACGCCGTAACGAGCGAGACGCTGAGCGCTCCCGACCTCGCCGGCGGCGAGACGGCGACGACGACGCTCGACGTCGTGGTCCGTGCGGACGTGTCGGGCGGAGACGACGAGGCCACCGTCGTTCGGACGACGACCGCGGAGCTCACGGTCGACAACCCGGCCGGCGACGCGGACGCGGGCGGAGAGGTGATCGTTGACGCCGCGTGAACGTCGGGCGTGTCCACGGCGACGAGGAAACGGAGGAAACGGAGCACTGGCGTCCGATCAGCGCTCCCGCTTCGCCTCGCGTCCCAGGTGGGCCTCGACCGCGTCGACCTTCTCCCGCGCCGACGCGTCGCTCCCCCGTTTGTCGTCGATCTTCAGGAACGTGGAGACGCGGTCGCCGTCGACCGCCTTGTGTGCGGCCCCGACCGCAGCGAGCAGGGTGTCGACGTCGTCGGCCTCGATCACCGTCCCCATCGGGTTCGTCTCGTAGCTCACGTCGAACCCGTCGAGCTCGGCCACGGCCTTGGCGACCTCGCCGGACATGCTTCCCTCGATCACCGGGGCGACGCTCAACAGGGCAACGACGGTCATGTCCGACCGTTCGGGCCTCAGCGACTTAAAACGAGGTCGCGCCGGTCGAGGGCGTCCCACTCGCCCGGTGTCCACTACCGGTCGAGGACGTCCCACTCGCCCGGTGTCCACTACCGGTCGAGGACGTCCCACTCGCCCGGTGCCCGCTACCGGTCGAGGGCATCCCACTCTCCCGGTGTCCACTACCGGTCGAGGGCATCCCGCAGAAACGAGAGCTGATGCCCGACTGCGGGCTCGAAGTCGTCGCCGAACGCGGAGAAGTGGTCGGCAGGCATGGTGACGAGCGTGCCGCGCGAGAGTTCCTCGGCCGCGGCGACGACGCGGTCGACCGGAACGATCGCGTCGTCGGAGCCGGCCAGAAGCAGCGTCGGGGCGCGGATCTCGCCGAGCCGCTCGACCGGCCGGTAGTTCACGAGCCGCAACAGGGACCGCGCTGGGGTCTCGTTGCGCCACGTCGACTCGCGATCGACCAGATCCAGATACGCCCGTTTCGCTCCGGGCTCGGTGATCGCGGCGAGCTCATCGGCGTCGCCCACGATGGGCACCGACCGCCCGCGCCCGAGGCGGTGCCCGAGCAGGTCGCGGAGCCCCGTCGTTCCCGCCCGACCCAGATACCGTCCGCCGCGGTCGACCGCGATCGCTCGCGCGTCGAGCATCGGTGTGACCGCGACCGCGGCGTCGACGTCGCGCCGCTCCGCCGCGAGCGTCAGGACGTGGCCGGCCGACAGCGACGTCCCCCACAGGACCAGCTCGTCGCTGACGTCGTCGATGCGACCGACTCGATCGATCGCGGCAGCGTAGTCGGCTCGCTGACGCGCGGGCTCGACGAGCTGTGACCGGCCGTCCGACTCGCCGAATCCGCGATAGTCGAACAGGAAGGCGGCATATCCCGCGTCCGCGAACCGCTCGGCGACCGCGGGGAGGCCGAAGCTTCGCTCGGCCCCGAGCCCGGGTGCCATCACGACGACCGGCGGGTCCTCGCCGTCGCCGCTCGGGAGATACAGGGTGCCGCGGCAGCGTGATCCGTCGACGTCGACGGTGAGATCCCGAGTCGCGAACCGCTCGCGAGGCGGCCGGTTGACTCGGCGCTGCGCACGGTTCACGGGATGACGTCGCGTCACGAGTCCGGCCCCCCGAGATCGGACGACTCCGTGCTCTCGGACGGGGGCTCGACGCCGACGTGCGTCACGGTTTCAAGCACACGCGTCGAGAACTCCGTCTCGGTGACGTCGCCCGCGATCAGTTCCTCGAACCAGTCTCCCTCCGCGGTCCACGTCCCGAGCGGGTCGCCCGGCGATCGGATGACCGTCGCCTCGACGCGAACCGGATCCCAGACGTCGGCCTCCGCGCGGTCGATGAGCGCGTTGAGCGCACGTCCGATCTCACGGCGGTGGATCTCGCGGCCCGGAAACGCGGTCATGTACGTCAGATCCAGTGGCTCGCCGCTATCCACCTCCTCGACGCTGATCCCGTAGGTCCGAAGCGTCGGCTCTACCCCGGCCGGTGACTCGTCGCCGGTCATACCCGATGGTCGTCGCGGTGGGGTAAATCGGTACCGGCGTGTCCGTCGTCGCGACGGGTCGCTGTCCGACGTTGCGTCGCGCGAAAGCCGCATACGGGGGGCCCGTCAATGAAGACGGACCGATATCGGCTCTGTCAGAGGCACACGATTGTCCCGTGCGGCCACCTCGTAGATTATCACCGAGGATGATAAACGCTTGGTGAAGGGCATTTCAGTCGTCACAAGAACATATCGAACTCCGATCTCCGTCGATCGGTCGTGACTCCTCCCTCGCTCATCGGTTTCGGTGCCTGCACGAGCGTCGTCGGCTCGGCGAACGAAGCCGATCCCCGTGGAGACGACATCGACGCGTTGCCGTCGGACACCGCGATGGCGATGCCCGACGCTTTTACCGCCGTGGATCCCGCTCGATCCGGCGAGAACCGGATTCGGGGCCGTGAGGCTCGGTCCCCGCCAAGGGTCGGATCGATCCCGTTACTGCTTTCGGAGTCACCCACGAATCACGGATCATGGACCTAGTCGAGGCGTTCCGGGCCGAGGACGCGTCGGTCGCGGTCGTCGGCGCGGGCGGCAAGAAGACGACGATGTACGCGCTCGCCGAACGGACGGAGCGGGCGGTCGTGACGGCGACGGTCCGGATCCCGATCTTCGACGATGAGGTGGCTCGGGTCGAAACGACGGCGGACCCCGTGACAACGGTACGCGACGCCGCGGACGACGCGTTCCCGCTCGGCGTCGTTCCCGAGCGGGAACGCGAGGACCGATATCGCGGGTACGACGTCGAGGTCGTCGACGATCTGATCGACGCACACGACGGTCCGGTCCTGATAAAGGCGGACGGGGCTCGACTCCGCGAGTTCAAGGCACCGAACGGGACGGAGCCGCGGATCCCCGACGGCGTCGACGTCGTCGTACCCGTCGTTTCCGCCGGCGTCGTCGGCGAACCGCTGACCGACGAGCTCGTTCACCGGCCCGAGCGCGTCGTCCGGACCGCTCGGGAGGCGGGCGTCGATGCTGCGATCGGCCAGCCGATCTCCCCCGAGACCGTCGGTGCGGTGATCGCGAGTCCGGACGGTGGACTGAAGGACGTTCCCGCGGGTGCGACGGCGATCCCGCTCGTCAACAAGGTCGACGACGACGAGCGGGAGCGAGCCGCTCGGGACGTCGCGGAGGCGATCCGAGCCGAACTGGGCGACCGGCCCGACTTCGGACCGGGACCGATCGACGTGCCGCAGGTCGTTCTCGGGCGCATGCTCGACGCGGCGATCGTCGGGACGGTTCGGTGCTAATCGCTACGCGCGACGATTCTGCGGAGACGGCGGACCCGGCGGTCCCGTGAGAGGGCGTCTCTCGACCGGAGTCGAACGCTTCAAGTATTCGCTGGCTGTTCGTACCTGTATGAAAGACCAAGGACGCTCCACGCGCAAGCGCACCGGCGGTCGACTGAAGCACGCTGCGAACAAGAAGCGCCACCAGCTCGGCCGCGAGCCCGCAGAGACGACGGTCGGCGAGACGCGCATCCAGTTCATCGACTCTCGCGGTACCGAACGGAAGGTCCGCGCGCTCTCGACGAACGTCGCACAGGTCGCCGCCGACGGCGAGGTCGTCGAGGCCGAGATCGAGGACGTCGTCGAGAACCCCTCGAACGTCAACTACGTGCGACGGAACATCGTCACCAAGGGCGCGGTCATCGAGACGTCCGAGGGACGCGCACGCGTCACCTCCCGTCCCGGCCAGACCGGTCAGGTCAACGCCGTCCGCATCGAGTAGTCCGCCCGATTCGGTAGTGTTCGTTTTATGGAGCCGCACTCGACCGACGACGCGAGCGTGACGTCTCCCGCTCTCCGGGGTTCCGCGAGTCGTGATGCCGGACGTCGACGCTCATCGGGCAACGTTCCGGGACGTCGACGCTCATCGGGCAACGTTCCGGGACGTCGACGCTCATCGGGCAGCGTTCCGGGACGTCGAGTCGAGAATCGTTGGTGAGTCCGTCGCTTCGGTTCCGTCTCAGTCGGCCGGATGCGGGACGGCCGAGGCGCGTCGCGATCGGCTGTCGACGACCGCTCCGCAGTCGGGACAGACGAGTCGGCGTTCCGTCGCGGTCGTCACGGCGAGCCACTCCGCGGCGGCCGGACTCTCAAAGCGACACTCGGGACAGAACAGCGTTGATTTCGCACGATCCGGGTGAGTGGAGGTCGGGTTCATGGGCACCGTAGTCGCTCGACGTATATGGGTCTTGTTTGACCTGATCGTTCCAACGGAATCGGACGCCGTCGGAGTTGCTCCCCGACGTCGATCACTCATCACCGCGCCGACGGCTCCCGGGACCGACTCAGATCCCGAGCCAGTCGTCGTTCCGGATCTCGTAGCCGTTCGCCCGACAGAACGCCGCCGCTTGCCGCCGGACGGCCCGCGACCCCGGAAGCTTCTCGTCGTCCCGGATCCGATCGACGATCCAGTCGGCGACGACCCGGACCCCCTCGTCGGCGTCATCCGCGTCGATCGCTTTCAGCTCCCTGAGCGTCTTCTCGTAGGCGGTGCGCTGTGAGTCGCCGATCTTCGTGTTCGGGAGGGCTCCGCTGGCCTCCACGATCCGCTTCATCGCCGCTGCGATCACCGGTCGCTGTATCCGGGTACGGACGGCGGCCGGGGAACCGAACCGTTCGTCGTCCGCGTCCGGAACCAGGTCCTCCACGGTGTACGTCCGGACATCCGTCTCGATCTCTCGGTCCCCGACCGCTTCAACGACCTCCGCCCCGGTCGTCGGAAACGACAGCGACTCGACGGCCGCTTCGATCTCGGCGAGCTCCCCGGTTTCGATCGGCGGCTCGGTCTCGTCGCCGCGCTCCAACTCCGTGCGGATCTCGCGCTCTCGCTGGCGTCTCTCCGAGTCACGCGCCTGTTTGTCTCGACCGCTCTTGTCGTCAGCCATACTTGTTCGCACGCTATCCAATCGGTTAATGCTGTGGTCGACACGCGGCGACCGTCGCGGTCGAACGACGCCGCGACTTACAGTTCGTACTGCTCGCCGTCGACGGCGAGCGGCTCCTCGAACGCCTCGTCGGCCGGATAGAAGTGCGCGAGGTGGACGAGTCGCGTTCGGTCCGCGTTCAGTTCGTCGGCGAGCGCGAGCGCGCCCTCACGAGTCATGTGTTTCGACCCGAACGTCCGGGGAACGCCGTCGTCGCCCTCGTGTCGGCCGCCGATCGGATGGCGCTCACACAGCGACGCCGGCACGATGGCGTCCGCGAGCAGGAGATCGGGATCGGACAGCGCCGCCCGCGATCGATCTGGGATCGCGTAGCTCGTGTCGCCCGTCAGCGAGAGCTTCGCTCCGGTCTCCGGGTCCTCGATGACGACGCCGAAACAGAGCAACGGCGGGTGGTCGACGGGGACGAACCGCACCTCGAACCCGCACGTCTCGAACGGCTCGAACGGGTCGCGGGCGTGGATCCCGATCCGGTCCTCCAGATAGTCGTACTTCCCGCGGATCGTCTCGGCGACGCTCTCGTCGGTCGCCGGATCCGTCTCCGAGGACGCGTGGACGGGGAACCCGTCGAACACCCGATAGGCGTTGCCGAGCCCGTCGAGGTGATCGAAGTGGATGTGCGTCACGATACCCGCATCAGGGAGGGGGACGTCGTGTTCGAGAAACTGGTACCGGAAGTCCGGGCTGAAGTCGACGAGGAGCGATTCGTCGGTTCGCTCGTTCGCGACGTGGACGGAGAACCGCGAGCGCGACACCCCCCGTTCGCGCGCCTCGACGCAGGTCGCACAGTCGCAACCGACCGTGGGCGTTCCCGTCGTGTCGCCGGTTCCGAGGAGGGTGACCCGCATCTCGACGGATCTCTCCGGCCCACGACCTTAGCGTCCGCGGTCCGGACCGGGGCGATCGGGTTCGTCCGTCCCGTCCGCCTCGTGTTCCCCGTTCGTATCGGCTCCGATCGACTCCGCCTCGACGTAGATCCGGTCGGCGTTCGGGACGACCGCTCGTATCGCGTCCTCGACGTCGTCGACGACCGCTTCGACTCCCCTGGTGTCGAGTTCGGGGGAGAACCCGACATCGCAGACGACGAGTACGGAGTCCGGTCCCATGTGCATCGTTCGGAGATCGACGAGTCCGTCGACGCCGTCGACACCACGGATCGCCGCGAGTAACGCCTCGCGCCGTCGCCCCGTCACGCCCTCGCCGACCATGAGGCTCCGGTTCTCCCACGCGAGTGCGAGCGCGAGAACCATGAGGAGCACGCCGATAGTCACGCTCGCGGCCGCGTCGTACATCGGATCGCCGGTGACGTCGCTGAGGTACACGCCGGCGATGGCGACGACGACACCGACGATAGCGACGAGGTTCTCCGTCGCCGCCGTGATCAAGGGTGCGTCCTTCGTCCGGCGGAACGTACCGTACAGTCCGTCGAACCCCTCCGCTTCCAACTCCTCGTCGATCGCCCGGTAGGACCTGTAGAACGCGTACGTCTCGAAGAGGAGGGCGACGCCGAGCACGGCGTAGTTGATGCGAACGTCGGCCGCCCGGAGCGGCGTTCCGAACGCAGCGTACCCCTCGCGGACGGATGCGAAGCCCGCGACGCCGAACAGGAGCACGGTGACCACGAACGCGAAGAAGAACTGCTCTTTGCCCCGACCGAACGGATGCGTTCTGCTCGAGCCCCGCTCGCTCAGCCGGAAGCCGACGAGCAACAGTACCTGGTTCCCGACGTCGCTGAGCGAGTAGTACGTCTGGCTCAACATGCTCGCGTTCCCGGTCGCGAGGTACGCGAGGAACTTCGCGGCAGCGATCATCGCGCTGGCAACGAGCGAGACGTACACGACGGCCCGGGTCGACGCCGACATGAACGTACGATACGACCGGATGCGGGTAGTCGTTTCCGGTGGACCCACGCGGGCCGGTTCCGTGCTGCGCCCTACCCGGAGCGTTCGACGGTCATCAGCCGCACTTCGACGATGACGCTCTCGCCCGTCGCCGCCTCGATGCGGGCGTCGAGTCTCCCCGCAATACTCTCGATCGTCGCCCCCGGTGGCGCACCGATCGTGACGACCACGCGCTCCGTCGATCGCGGCGGCAGGTTCCCCGTGCGCTCGATCTGAAGCTCGATCAGATCCAGATCCCCGTCGGCGGCCGCGAGCTCGTCACCGATCGCGCTTCGCACGTCCTCCTCGGTCGTCGTCGCCACGTACGAGTCGTACGTGACGCCGCCGAGGAACACCGACAGCAGTGCGATGGCGGCGACGAGGATCGCCGCTCGCGTGATCAGCGCCGACCTCGCGTCGTCCTCGCGGAACCAGCGCTCGGGGCGATACCCCTCGTACCACAACATCACGAGCGCCGCGAGGTTGATCGAGAGGACGTTCACTAATACGAGCACGCCCGCGCCGAGCGCCAGTCGAGGGATGCCGAACGCGATCCCGATCCCGACCGCGGCCGCCGGCGGGATCAACGCGACGGCGATCATCACGCCGACGAGCGCCGCCGAGACGCCCGTCATCAGCGAGACGATCCCGGCGACTCCCGCACCGAGCGCCACCGCCAACACGAGGACGTTCGGCGCGAGGCGCTCCGAGACCTCCGCGAGCGCGAGTGGGTCGAGCCCCGGTGGAACGAGGTTGACCGCGCGGAGTCCGGCGGCGAAGAGGGCCGCTGCACCGATCGCGAGAGCGACGCCGAGCGCCTGTAGTCGCACGCCGCGACGGAACAGCTCCTGGTCGTCGACGACGGTCCCGACCGCGGCCGACATCGCGGGACCGATGAGCGGCGCGATCACCATCGATCCGACGACCGTCGCCGGCGAGTCGAGGAGGAGACCGGCGGTGGCGATCACCGCCGACAGGACCGTCATCAGGACGTACGTCTCTATCCCCGAGACGAGATCCGTCGCCTTCGCCTGTAGCTCCTGTCGAGAGATCCGGTCTTCGCCCCGCTCGGACTCCTCGGCGTACGTCTCTTCCAACTGCTCGAACCGCCGAGAGATGACGGTTGTGGCGTCGACGATGACGGTGTACGTCTGCTCGTCGATGCCGGCGTCGCGGAGCTCCCCGAGCACCGGCTCGACAGCGGCGACCGGGAGCGGGAACGTCGCGACCGCGGTGTACTCTCGACCGCTCGTCTCGTCGCTAACGACGTAGTCGATCCCCTCCTCGTCGAGCGTACGGATCACTGCGGCCCGCTTGCCGGCCGGGATCATCACCTGTACGAGTCGCACGACTGAGGATGGCCCGGACGTGATTTATAAACTTGGGGTACGCGGCGGCTCCGACGAGACACACGGGGATCGTGTCGGGCACGGACGCCGTCGCGATCCCCGTCGCCCGAAGCGGAACTTTAAAGCGCGAATCCCGCCCATCTCCGAGCAAGAATGCACACGCCGCTGCTCATCGACCAGTTCCTGCTCGATTATCACCTCGGGCACGTGCTGTTGTTGGCGTTCGTCGCGTCGTTGCTCGGTACCGTGCCGCTGAAGTCCCAGAAAGTGATCGCGACGGTCGTGATGGGATTCGGCGCGATCTTTCTCATGGCTCCGTTCACGACGATGCCGCCGATGTACATCCTGTTCGGGATCGCGCTCGCCGTCATCGGCCCGCTCCTGTGGACGACCGCGGACTCGTAACCCGATCGCTCGATCCATCTCCTTTTTGCGTCCCCGGATCCACCTCCCGCTATGATCACGGTACGGGCACCCGCGACCAGCGCCAACCTCGGGAGTGGCTTCGACGTGTTCGGAGCCGCCCTCTCCCGCCCGGCCGACGTCGTCAGCGTCGAAAAGGCCGAGCGGACCACGATCGAGGTGACTGGCGTCGGGGCCCAGTACATCCCGGAGGATCCGGAGAAAAACACCGTCGGCGCGGTCGTCGACGAGTTGGACGCGCCCGCACATATCCACATCGACAAGGGAGTCCGTCCCGCGTCCGGGCTCGGCTCCTCGGCCGCCAGCGCCGCGGGCGCGGCCATCGCGCTCAACGAACTCTACGACTGCGGGCTCTCCAGACACGAGCTCGTCCCGATCGCCGCCGAGGGCGAAGCGGTCGTCTCCGGCGTCGCACACTCCGATAACGTCGCCCCCTCGCTGTTAGGCGGGTTCACGATCACGACGTCCGACGGGACCCACGCCGTCGACGCGAGGGTCCCGATCGTCGTCTGTCTCCCGGACGTCGCCGTCTCGACGCGCGACGCCCGGCGGGTGGTCCCTGAGCACGCCTCGATGACCGACCTCGTCGAGACGGTCGGCAACGCCGCGACGCTCGCGGTCGGGATGTGCCGGTCGGATCCGACGCTCGTCGGCGCGGGCATGGCGGATCCGGTCGTCACGCCCGAGCGAGCGCGGCTCATCACCGGCTACGACGACGTCCGCCAGGCCGCGTTCGACGCGGGTGCGACCGGCGTCACGGTGAGCGGGGCGGGGCCGGCGATCATCGCGGTGTGTCGTGAGGGGCGGCGAAAGTCCATCGCGTCCGCGATGCTCGGTGCGTTCGCGGATGCGGGCATCGACGCGCGCGCCTACCAGACCAGGATCGGCGCGGGCGCGACGGTGCTTGACGGCTGACGGCGGGCGAACACCCCCGCTGGTCAGCGAACCGTCGAACCGAACTCGGTGGCGACGTACCGGAGTTCGTCGTCGAAGGACGGCCGTCTGCAGCGTCCATCGGTGCACGCGAAAGGACCCGTCAGTTCGTACGAAAGGAAACGCCCCGAGCGGATGCGAACGGCGGCGCAAACACCTGCCTGTTGAGCTCCCGGTCGATCCCGTCCGCCGAATCGCTCGTCAAAAAGATCGTGGAGCCGTCCGTCGTGTTGATGGTTATCTCGGTTCGCCGCTGTGGCACGACTTCGATGCCGTCGAAGTCCTCCCGATGCCCGTACGCGTAATCCATCGCCGTGAACCCCCCCACGAGCAGTATCCCGAACAGGAAGACGAGGGCACCCGGCGCGATCAGGACGATGCCGACGTACACGACCAGACCGACCACCGCGCCGCCGAGCAGCAGCGATCGGTGCTCCTCGGCGTACTCGATCATCCGAGATTTGGTTCGCCGGATACCGTACCGTTCGTCGATCCGTTCGATGCTCTCTTTCAGTTTGTCGGCGACGGACCAGTCGACCGCGTCGGGATGCCTCCACAGGTAATCCACGGAGGCGAGCCCGCCAATGAGCAACACGGCGAGGAAGGGGACGAACGCGGAGGTGGTGTACCCGGCCAGGCCGACGAGTCCAAGGAGTACGACTATTCCGCCCGACCCCATCAGCAATCGATAATCGAACCCCCGGTACGTACGGTCCGTTCGGAAGTCGCTCCGAATCGCACAGACCGAGTCGAACCCGACGCTGATCATCCCGTCGCTCTCCGATGCACAGAGTATTCGTCGATCGGTAATTCCAACGGAGACTGGGATCTTACGGGAATTATCGCTCAACGTGGCCGCGAATTCGGCCGTCAACGGTTCCTCCGGATTGAGGTGTTCCCGAAGCGGATCGGACGCGGGTGACATGAACGATTTATCCCACGTCGGATTCGGCTATTGTAAAGCGCTACTTACCGCGTCGGTTCGACATTTATCGAATGTCGGAACGATCTTTGCTGTCGATATCGAACTAGCTTCGAGAAAAACCCGCTTTACTGGAGACACAGTATTATTGGTAAACTGTCACTTGTCGGCTGTGTCTCGTACAACGGGGCCGGTTCGGTCCGATCGACGTCGCTTTCGGTCGAAGACCGAGCCTGTCGCGGACGATCCTGTCGCGGACGAACCTAGACGCCGCGACCCTGGAGCCGCTCCTCATCGGGAATGGACGCGTTCGACTGCCCCTTCATTCCCTTTCCGATCCCGGAGGAGATGTCCGCGAGCTCGTCGGGGTCGTCCCAGTTGTTGACGGCCTCGACGATCGCTTCGCCCATCTCGACGGGGTCCTCCGCGCCGAAGATGCCGGAGCCGACGAAGATGCCGTCACAACCGTGATACATCATGAGGGCGGCGTCCGCGGGCGTCGCGATCCCGCCCGCGGCGAAGTTGACGACCGGGAGCCGGCCGACGTCGGCGGTCTCGTGGACGAGGTCTCGGGGCGCGCCGTGCTCGCGGGCCCACTGTTCGCGCTCCTCGTGGTTGAGGCCGGTGAGCTCGCGGATCTGGCGTTTCATCGTCCGCTGGTGTTGGACGGCCTGGTTCACGTCACCCGTGCCGGCCTCGCCCTTCGTGCGGATCATCGCTGCCCCCTCGTTGATCCGGCGGAGCGCCTCCGGCAGGTTCCGCGCGCCGCAGACGAACGGCGAGGTGAAATCGCGCTTGTCGATGTGGAACTCGTCGTCGGCCGGTGTGAGCACCTCGGACTCGTCGATCATGTCGACGCCGAGCGACTCGAGTATCTCCGCCTCCTTCCGGTGGCCGATCCGCGACTTCCCCATCACCGGGATCGACACCTCGTCGATGATCTCGGTGACGTTCGTTGGGTCGGGCATCCGGGCGACGCCGCCACGCTTCCGGATGTCCGCGGGGACCGCCTCCAGCGCCATCACCGCGACCGCGCCCGCGTCCTCCGCGATCCGCGCCTGCTCACGTGTGACGACGTCCATGATCACGCCGCCTTTCTGCATCCGCGCGAAGCCGCGTTTGACCAGCTCAGTCCCTCGCTTCAGCTCCTCCAGATCCGTGGCCTCTGGCATGAACCGCCGTTGGGTCGGCGCTCACTTAACGGGTCGCTTTCGGACGCGTCGGGACGCGAAACGGCCGGTATCGAGCGCCGAACTCGCCGTTTCGCGGTTACTCTCCGGTCGTTCCGGGACGGCTTCCGGCCGTCGGCTCGCCGGTGCTCCCGACCGGGGTCTCCCCGTCGCGGACGTCGCTCAATCCGAGCCGTTCGAGGGTCGCTTCCGTCGGCAGCCCGTCGTCGCTCCAGCCGCGAACCCGGTAGTAGGCGTCGAGCAGCCGGTCGAGCGCTCTGGGATCGACTCGGCTGCCGGCGGACGGTCCGTTCGAGATCGGCTCAGAGAGCGCCTCGGGAAGCACGTCATCGTCGCGGTCCGTCCCCTCGCGGGCGTTGAACAGGCGGATCAGCGTCCAGATCCGTTCGCCACAGCGACGAAGCTCCGACGGAGTCGTCGGTAGCGGATCGCCGGTCGACTCGGCGGCCGCCGCGGTGAACGTCGCGCCGAAGTCGCGCCACATCGTCTCGCCCGCGAAGTCGTCCGCGATGAGACTCCAGAGGACCGAACGAGTGTCCTGTGCGGTCACGACTGCGGTGACGCGGTCGTCCTCGTCCCACACGGAGAATATCTCCTCCTCGATCGGTCGTGCGCGCCGGTGACAGCCGCCGCGATCGCTCGTCGCGTACGCGAGCGCCATTCCGTCCGCCGCCCGCGGGTCGTAGGAGGGGAGCTCCATCGATTTCACCGTCGGAATGGCGTCGGAGCCGAACCGACTCGCCGCGGCGTCGACGCCCTCGCGAAGCGCGTCGATGACGGCCGGATCGACCCGGACGCTGGACTCGTTCCGGTCTCCCGTCGAGGTCGCGTCCGCATCCTTACGATCGCCTGCCGCGATCGCCTCGATGAGCGTGCGTGCCGCGTCCGGATCGCCGAAGGAGACGTCGGCGTCGATCGCGCCGGCCTCGCTCGCCCGAACGGTCCAAGCGACCGCGCTGCCGGCGCTGATGACGTCGATCCCGAGTCGGTCGCACAGTTCGCCGAGCGCCGCGACCGCGTCGAAATCGTCGACACCGAGCCCCGCACCGAGCGTCATCGGTGCGGCACCCCGTGGTACGGTCTCCCCGTCGTCGGTCTCGACCCTGAACCCGCCGGGAACGTCCTCGTCGGGGCGTTCACGACCCATCGAAGCCCGTTTGGCGGCGTCGATTCCGATGTCGTCGGTCCCCTCGAAGCGACCGGACTGCCACCCCTCCGTGGCCAGCGCACCGACCTCGTTGGCGAAGTCGACGGACTCCAGCGTCTCGCCCGCGGCCTGCCACCGTCCGGTGTCGTCGTCCGCGTAGCGGTCGGCGTACTCCTCGCGAAGCGCCGCGAGCGTCGCGTTCGGGGGTTCGGCCTCGGGGCCGTACGCGAGCACGGCTTTCAGTCGCTTCGCGCCCATCACCGCACCCGCGCCGCCGCGCCCGGCGTGGTGGTCGCCGCCGTCGCTCGCGATCGTCGCGTAGCGAACGCCCGTCTCGCCCGCCGGGCCGGGGCACGCGACCGCCGCGTCCGGGTGTGCGGCCGCGGTCGCGACCGTGTCGGCCCCCCACGTCTCCGCCGGGACGATCGTCCCGGTCCCGTCCTCGATCTCGATCCGGACCGGCTCGTCGCTCGCGCCCGTGACGAGCAGCGCGAGACAGTCGTCGAGGCTCCCGGCGAGCCTGCTCGCGAACGATCCGCCCGCGTACGAGTCGAGGAACACCCCCGTCAGCGGCGACTTCGTGACCGCGGCGTAGCGGGACTCGCCCGGGAGCGACCCGGACAGGGGGCCGACACAGAACGCCAGCAGGTTCTCCGGCCCGAGCGGGTCCGTGCCGGCGTCGAGCTCCTCGTAGAGGTACCGCGCCCCGATCCCCTTGCCGCCGATGAACCGTCGACGCCACCGCTCCGGAACCGGTTCCCGCTCGACGGTCTCCGCCGAGAGGTCGGCCCGCAGGACGTGCGTTCGTCGAGGGGTTCCGGGCGTTCGACCGGACATTATCGAGCGGGAGTTGTCCGCCCGAACGTATATGCTGTCGGGTCACGGAACCGGAACGTTCCCGGAGTTACCGGAGTCCTCGGAGTCATCGGATCGCTCGAGCTCCCGTGACCGGTCGCTGGGGTCCCTCAGTAGTGCCAGGGGTACTCCCGGAAGTCGGGATCACGCTTCTGTAAGAACGCGTCTCGGCCCTCTTGGGCCTCGGGCGTCATGTACGCGAGCCGGGTCGCCTCACCCGCGAACACCTGTTGGCCGACGAGTCCGTCGTCGGCCATGTTGAACGCGTACTTGAGCATGCGCATCGCGGTCGGCGACTTCCGCGTCATCTCGTCGGCCCACTCGATCGCGACGTCTTCGAGCTCCTCGTGGGCGATCACCTCGTTGACCATTCCCATCTCCTCGGCCTCCGTCGCGGAGTAGGTCTTCCCCCTGAAGAACACTTCACGGGCCTTCTTCTGTCCGATCTGTTTCGCGAGGTACGCGGAGCCGAACCCGCCGTCGAAGGAGGCGACGTCCGGGTCGGTCTGGAGGAACTTCCCGTGCTCCTCGCTCGCGAGCGTGAGATCGCAGACGACGTGCAGGGAGTGCCCGCCGCCGACCGCCCACCCCGGCACGACGGCGACGACGGGTTTGGGCATGAATCGGATCAACCGCTGGACTTCGAGGACGTGGAGCCGGCCCGCACGGGCCTCGCGGACGAGGTCGTCCTCCTCCTCGCCCGCCTCGTCGTCGTCGCGGTACTCGTAGCCCGAATCGCCCCGCACCGACTGGTCGCCGCCCGAACAGAACGCCCAGCCGCCGTCGTTCGACGACGGACCGTTGCCGGTCAGGAGGACGCAGCCGACGTCGGCCTGCTTGCGGGCGTGATCGAGGGCGGCGTACAGTTCGTCGACGGTTCCCGGCCGGAACGCGTTGCGGACCTCGGGTCGGTCGAAGGCGATCCGAACGACGGGGACGTCGACGCCGCGGTGGTACGTGACGTCGTCGAACTCGTCGGTGACCGGCTCCCACGCGTCGGGGTCGAAGATCTCCGAGACCATACGCGGATCTTGGACGGGTCGGTTATAAACCGGGGTGAGTCGCTGCGTGGTTGTCGCTACGTGGTTGTCGCTGCGTGATTATGCAGTTCCGATCGCGATCAGAACGGACACAGTGGCGATCGAGAGCGGGAGTGAGTGTTGCAGGTCGTCGATCGCGATGCGGCATTTAAACAACCGTGAGCGACGGCGACTACCACTTATAAACGAACTGTGCGGTGGCGCGCGCCTCCGAGCGCCCACCGGGCGCGAGGAGCGCGTGCGAGGGAGTCAGGGGCGGTCGCCGAGCGGTTCCGGCGACCGCCC
>NZ_JBLWMN010000007.1:0-136894 GCF_048380895.1 Halorubrum rarum
AGGGGCGGTCGCCGGAACCGCTCGGCGACCGCCCCTGACTCCCTCGCACGCGCTCCTCGCGCCCGGTGGGCGCTCGGAGGCGCGCGCCGCTGCATGCGTTCTTTATAAGTATCCATCGACGTCGCTCACGGTCGTTTAAATGCCGCATCGCGACCGGCGACCTGCAACACCCACTCCCGCTATCGATCACCGCTGTGTCTGTACTGGGTAATTCATGAGTTCCCTGTATTGACCGCAATCGGGGCAGAATATATCACTTGCTGAGGATTTCAACGGAGCCACTGAAAAGGGAGTTCGCTGAGAGGAACGAAGCGAACGTCGACTGACGAACTCAGTCGGAAATGCACCGGCCGAGATTCCCGTGAGCGGAGCGAACGGGAAGCAGGCCGGAAACCGACCGCAGGAAGTGCACCGGCCGAGATTTGAACCACGGTCGCTCGCTTTGCTCGCTCTCTGATTCAAATCACTCGGCGATTTCTCTCACTTCGTTCGAGAAATGCACCGGCCGAGATTTGAACTCGGGTTGCAACCATGGCAAGGTTGCGTGATACCACTACACTACCGGTGCGTGCTTCGCGTTTACACGTCCGTCCGAGAGACACTTAAACCTGTCACATCCGGCCGACCGCGGCGACCCGGACGCCGTCCCCGCCGTCAGTCGCGGAACCGCGTCCGTTCGGCGTCCGCGACGTCCGTTCCGTATCGGTCCACGAGCGGCCTCACGCCGTCGCCGAGCGCGCGCATACACGACCGCGTCGAGACGTAGCCGAGCTCGTCCGCGACGTGCTCCCACGGTCGACCCTGCAACACCTTCCGGACGAACAGCCGCTCCGTGCGGTCGTCGATCCCGTCCGCCACACGCGTCCCGTCCTCGCGTATCAGCGCCGCGAGCGCGAGGTCGCGGAACGCCCCCGGCGCGACGTCGTACATCCCCGGCCCGTAGGACGCACCAACGACGACGCGCCACTCGTGGTCCGTGAGATCGACCTCGGCGGGGGCCGGACACGCCCGAAGCGCTCCCCGAACGACGTCCGCGTCGACGTCGCGGTGGGCGTCCGACAGGGCGTCCCGCTCGCGGTCGCGGAACGTCGCCGCATGGCGGGACAAAAGCGCCGCTCCCGCGTCGGTTTCCGGTCGGAGCATTATCACCGAGTGCTCCCCGGAGGCGTCGTTTCGCGTCGTCGAGAGGTGAACCGTCCGGTAGTTCGCCCGCCGCCAGAACCGGAGCAGGCGCGGGGTCGCCCCGTACCCGACCGCGAAGTAGTCGACCTCCCCCGCGAACTCCTCGTGGATCCGGTCGAGGAGGCGCGACCCGAACCCCCGATCGCGAACCGCGTGGTGGGTCGCGATCCGGACGGTCCGGAGTCCGGTCGACTCTGCTGCGTCCTCGTCCCGAAGCTGGCTCGTGAGCACGTCCGGCACCATGTTCCCGCGGACGCGCTCGCCCTCGTACATTCCGCGGCGGGTCTCGGCGGGGAGGTTCCCTTCCCTGGCGAGCAGCGCGACCGCGACCACGTGGCCGTCGACCGCGAGCGCGCGTGCGGACAGGTTCGGGGCATCGAGCAGCCGCGCGAGGTCGTTCGGCTCCGTCCGGTAGTGCGCGGCGACGAGCAGCCCGAACGCCTCCGAGAGGAGGTGCTCGTCGGCGAGCAGCTCGTCGCCGCCGAGCGCGCGGTACTCGGCCGTCTCCGGCATCGCCCCCGCGACCGCCTCGTCGACGACCGGGCGAGCGTCCAACAGGAGCGCACGGAACGCCCACCCCTCGACGGGATCGTTCCGGGCGTACCGGATCGGCTCCGCCAGCCGGACGTCCCGAACCGCGTGCTCGCTCGCGTCCAACCGCTCGCGGAACCGGACGGAGAAGCCGCGGCCGGCACCCTCGTAGCCGTGGATCGTCGTGCAGAAGGCGACGGACGGGGCCGCGAGCAGCCCCTCGAGCAGCCCAACCGGAAGCGCCGCCGCCTCGTCGACGACGACGACGTCGGGATCGTCGGGCAGCGCCGCCGCGTCCGCGGGCGATCGGAACCGGACGCATCCGCCGTCTACGGTCGTCAGGACGGTTCGATCGTCGGAGGAAACGAGCGCGTCACGCTCCGCGAGGAGCTCGCTCGCCCGCGCGAACAGTTCGGCGGCGTTCTCGAACGCCGGTGCCGTGACGAGCACGTCCTGCCCGGCGAGCGCGAGCGATCCCGCGGCCAGCCCCCCGGCACTCGACTTTCCCCGCCCGCGGTCCGCCTCGACGACGACCGCCGAGCCCGGCGACGACAGGCGTTCGAGCGATCGAAGCGCGCGTGACTGGTCGTCGGTCAGGCACGCGGCGTACGCCGCCTCCGGAAACGCCGCTCGTGCCGGTCGACTCGACGAGGACCGAGGCGTCCACGCCACGGGATACGTGAGTCCGTCGCGCTCGACCGTCGGGCGGGGGTCGTCGCTCTCCCCCGCTCGGTCGTCGAGCCCGACGATCGCGACGCCCGGATGCCGCCGGAGGGTTCGAACGACGCGCGTCCGGAACCGACCGGTCACGTCCGAGAGCCCGTACGGAGGCACCGCGAGCGTCTCGTCGAACCCGTCTCGAATCCGCGGCCAGTCGTCGAGATCGGGAGTCAAGAGAACGAGGAGCCCGCCGCCGTCGACCGCGCCGGTCACCTGCCCGAGCGCGTTCGGGACGAAGCGATCGTGACAGTCGAACACGACGACCTCCCGCGTGCGACCGAGCAGCTCGCCGGCGGCCCGCGGACGGCGCTCCGGGAAGCGGAACCCCTCGCGCGTGGAGACGATCGTGACCGCGTCGTCGTCGACGCCGACCGCTTCGACCGTCTCGTAGGCGGCGTCGAACCCCCGATCGCGATCGCCCGCGAGCACGAGGAGGCGTCGCTCGTTGGCCCGTTCGGCTTCGCGTTTCAGCTCGGCCGCCAGCTCCGCGATCATCGATTGGAGGTTGCCGGGGGCCGGGGATGTGTCTTCCCCTCTCGATCTCCTCGGCGGGTGGACGGCGAGCGGTGGGCGTTTCTCCCGTACGTCGCAGGACGCGACGCGTGGAAGGCGGGACGCTTACGGCGACGGGGGTCGTTCGACGTGACATGACCACGGTAACGCTCATCGGAACCCGGCTCGCGGACGTCGGCCGCGAGTTCGTGTACGAGGGAGAAGCCTCCGGCTGTGACGGCTGTCCGTATCGGAGCCAGTGTCTCAACCTTTCCGAGGGCACCCGCTATCGGATCACCTCCATCCGGGAGAACGCACAGACGCTCGACTGCGCGGTCCACGACTCCGGCGTCCGCGCGGTCGAGGTCGAGCCCGCACCGGTTCCCGCGAACGTCCCCTCCAAGCACGCCTACGCCGGCAGCAGGGTGGCGCTCGCGGGCCCCTGCCCGCACACCGAGTGCCCGAGCCATCAGTACTGCGTCCCCGACGGTGCCGGCTTCGACGAGGAGCGCGTCATCGAACAGGTGCTCGGAGAGCCCCCTCACGACCACTGCGCGCTCGATCGCGACCTGACGCTGGTGAAGTTCCGCGCCGAGCAGTAGGAGCCCGCGCCGTCACCCCCGACGCGAACTCGTTGCCGTCGCCTTCGCGACGGCCCCGATCAGCGTTCAGCGTTCCTGTCGCCCCTTCGTCTGTCGATAGTCCCGAGCTAACACGCTCTCGCGCATGTGCTCGAGGAACTCGCCCGCTCGCTCGTCTGTCAGTTCCTCCGGCTCGACCATCGGAACGAGTTCGAACCCGCGACCGCGGATCGTCGTCGCGTGTTCGGCGTCGATGTCGAACGAGTCCGGTCGGCGGGTCGTGTACTCGACCGCGAGCGCTCGGAGTGGGCGCTCTCCGACCGGAACGATGATCTGCGGATTGATCATCCGGATCTCGGCGTTCAGGAACGGTTCGCAGGTCCGTACCTCGTCGTCGGTCGGATCGCGGCCCGGGTGTCGGCACCGCGTCAGGTTGGTGAAGAAGACGTTCTGGACGTCCGGCTCGGTCGCGTCGAGAGCCGACCGGACGAACCCGAGGTCGGCGAACATCGACTGGACGCGCTCGCCGCCGCCCGCGCCGGTAAAGGGAATGCCGTTACGTTCGGCCGCAGCCGTGGGAGCGACCCCGACGACGAGGAACTCCGCGCCGACGTCGCCGTAGCCGTGGACGACTCGCTCGCGCGAGCCGCACAGCTCCGTGCAGTTCTCGCAGTCGAGGTCCATCCCGAAGGGGTTCTCGAACTCCCGTTGGTTCGCGTCCACGACCGTCCGTGCGTGCTACGGCGTCGTAAACCCCTCGCTCGGCGCGTTGGGTCCATGTGGGACGGACCGTTTTCGGCGCGTCCAGCAGTCGCTCTCGGAGAGAGGATCGAGCGGTGCGAGGACGCGGGGTGGATCAGGTCAGCGTGTACGTCTCGTCGTCGCAGGCGATCATGTCCTGCCTGCGGAGCGTCTTCAGAATGCTGTACAGCGCGATCTTCTTCATACCCAGCGAGTCACCCATCTCCGAGACGGTCGCGGAACCGTTCGTCGTCAGATACAGGTACACGAGTTTCGCTCGGGGAGACTGCAGCTCCGGCGGCAGCGCCGGCGTGACCGTCGCAGGTGCTGTCTCTGTTTCCAACATCTTGACTGTCCCAAACAGTTCGACGATAATAAATCCCCCATTCAACGATCGTCGAAAGTAGCGGATATCGAGGAGATAGCGGTTAACGATTCGATTTACGACGCTTAAGACGTCGTTCGGAGACTCCCGTACTGAACGTTGGGGTTCGTGCCGGTAGGTATTTCGACCGTCGACGGATACGAAACCGTGATCGATCCGGAACGATCGGTGCGGTTTCGGCAACCGGCGAGTCGCCCGCGTGGTTCGCGTCGCGCCAATGGCGACGATGTGTGTGCGGAGTCGTCGTCCCTGAACGACGACCGTGTCGGAGGCGACCGGCGACCGTTCAGTACGACCGTACCTTCGGCTCGTACGTTTTCTCCTCGCCCTCCAGAATAACGGGTTTGTACCACAGTTCCGGTTCGCCGTCGTGCCAGGAGACGAGCGTGTGTTTGAGCCAGTTCTCGTCGTCGCGGATCTGGTTCTCCTGTCGCCAGTGTGCGCCGCGGAACTCGTTTCGCGCGAGCGCACCCATCGCCAGGGCCTCCGCGATGTCGAGGACGTTGCGCGTCTCCATCGTGTGGATGAGGTCGGTGTTGAACGTCCGCGACGGGTCCGACACCGCGACGTCCTTGTACGCCTCGCGCGCCTCGCGGAGGTCGACGAGCGCCTCCTTCAGCCCGCTTTCCTCGCGGAACACGTTGACGTTGTCCGTCATCGTCCGCTGGACCTGTGAGCGAACCTCGGCGTGGTTGCGTCCCGTCCGCTCCAACAGCGTCTCGACGCGCTCCTCCGCGCGCTCGACCGCGGCCGAGAGCACCGAGTCCGCGTCCGCCGCCACCGCGCCACCGTCCGCGGCCGCGGGGTCCGTCCCGCCGGACTCGCCGAGTTCGACCTCGAACTCGTAGTCGGCCGGCTCCCAGTCGCCCGCCTTGCCGGTTGGGATCTCGGCGTCGCCCATGTCCTCGCCGGCCGCATGACGGCCCGCGCGCTTTCCGAACACGGACAGTTCCGGGAGGGCGTTGCCGCCGAGTCGGTTCGCACCGTGGACGGACGCACACGCACACTCGCCGGCGGCGTACAGTCCGTCGACGACCGTCTCGCCGTACTCGTTCGTCTCGACGCCGCCCATCGCGTAGTGCTGGCCGGGCTTGACCGGCATCGGCTCCTCGAGGCCGTCGGCACCCTCGAAGTCCTCCGCGAGGTGGAGGATGTTCTCCAGGCGGTCGAGGATGCGCTCCTCGCCCAAGTGACGCATGTCGAGGTGGACGTACTCGTCCTCGATGCCGCGACCCTCGTTGACCTCGGTGAGCTCGGCACGGGAGACGACGTCGCGGGAGGCGAGCTCGCCGGCGTTGTTCGCGTAGCCGTGCTCGAACATGAACCGTTCACCCTCCGCGTTGTAGAGGATGCCGCCCTCCCCGCGGACCCCCTCGGAGATGAGCACGCCCGTCGAGGGAAGCGTCGTCGGGTGGAACTGGATGAACTCCATGTCCTCCATCGGAACGCCCGCACGATACGCCATCGCGACGCCGTCGCCGGTGTTCGCGACCGCGTTGGTGGTGTGATCGAACACCTGTCCCATCCCGCCGGTCGCGAGGACCACGCCGCCGTCGGCGCGGAAGCCGGCGATCTCACCGGTTTTGATGTCGTAGGCGACGACGCCGTGGCAGGTTCGGTCCGCCGGGTCCGCCTCGTCGGTGACCGCCAGGTCCATCACGTGCCACTCGTCGTAGAGAGTGATCCCGCGCTTGACCGCCTGCTCGTACATCGTGTGGAGCATCTGGTGGCCCGTCTCCGCGCCCGCGTACGTCGTGCGCGGGAACGAGAGCCCGCCGAACGGGCGCTGGGAGACGCGGCCGTCCTCCTCGCGGGAGAACGGCATCCCCCAGTGTTCGAGCGTGATCACTTCCTCGGGGCTCTCCTTACAGAGCGCCTCGACGGCCGGCGCGTCCCCGAGGTAGTCCGATCCCTTCATCGTGTCGTACGCGTGGTCCTCCCAGGAGTCGGCGTCGCGGAGCGCAGCGTTGATCCCGCCCTCCGCCGCGCCCGTGTGCGAGCGGACCGGGTGAAGCTTCGTGACCATCGCCACGTCGGCTCCGGCCTCCTGTGCAGCGATCGCCGCGCGGAGGCCGGCTCCGCCCGCCCCGACCACGATTACGTCGTGTTCGTACATGATTGGTGTATGTTGTGTGGTAAAGTTCGGATGCTCTTGAGCGTGTCTCCCGGAGTCACCAGAACTTCAGGTTGTTCTTGACCGCTTCGCGTTTCAGCTCCTGGATGTGCTCGGTGAGGGGGATGTCCTTCGGACACACCTCCGTGCAGGAGAACTGGGTCTGACACCGCCAGACGCCGTGTTCCTGCTCGATTATCTCCAGGCGCTTCTGTTTGATGTCCTCGCCTTCCCGCTCGTCCATGGCGAACCGGTACGCCTTGTTGATCGCTGCGGGACCGAGGTACTCGTTGTCTCCGGCGGCGATGTTACACGAGGACATGCACGCGCTACACCAGATACACCGGGTCGACATCTTCACCTTCTCGCGGTTCTCCCGAGTCTGACGCTGTTCCTCGAGATCGCCGTCCGGCAGGTCGTTCGTCTGGAAGTACGGCTCGACCGCCTCCATCTGGTCGTAGAAGTGCTCCATGTCGACGACGAGGTCCTTCGTCACCTCGGCGTGCGGAAGCGGCTCGACGCGGATCGGCTCGTCGAGCTCGGAGATCTGCGTCTTGCAGGCCAACTTCTGTCTCCCGTTGACGAACATGGCGTCCGACCCACAGATGGCCTGGCGACAGGAGTGTCGGAAGGTAAGCGAGGAGTCGTACGTGTCACGCGAGTACATCAGCGCGTCGAGCACGGTCATTCCCTTCGTGAAGGGTACGTGGAACGTGTCGAACCGAGGCTCCTGTTTCCCCTCGACTTCGGGGTCGTACCGGAACACCTTCAGCTCGACCGTGCTCTCGTCTGCCGCGGCCTTCTCGGCCTCCTCGGCCTGTCGCTGTGCGCGACGCTCCGCCGCACGGTGGCGCTTCTCCTCGCGTCGGACGTCCCCCTTCGAGGGAGCGTCCTCAGCGGCGTCCGTCTCGGTCTCCGCGTCCGTACCCTGCTCTTCTCCCTTCGGAACTTGCGTACTCATATCAGAACACCCCGATGCCGGCCCACGCGTTGGCCGTCCGGATACCCTGTGCGATGACGACCACGCTCGCGACGACGAGCGTCCACTTGATGACGGTCCGCTTCGTCCCCGTGAGCCCTTGGTTGATCAGCGCGTTGTACACGCCGTTGACGCCGTGGAACGTGGCCGTCAACAGGAACAACACCATCAGCGAGTAGTAGCTCCACGTCTCCATCCGCCCGGCGCTCATGAGGAACGACACCTCGTCGGCGTGGTGAACGAAGTGAAGCAGGAAGAAGTGGAACCCCAATACGCCGATGAGAAACACCGCAGTCACCCGCTGGAGGAGCCACATCGTTCCGCCCGGCGTGAACGAGGAGTATCGTTCCGCCATGGTCAGAACGCCCCCGCGATGAACGTCGGAACTGACGCGACGGTGATCGCACCCGTCAGGATCAGCGACGCGTAGAAGCTCTTGTCCTGTGATTCCAGCCCGATCCCGAGATCGACTAAGAGGAGCCGCGTCCCGTTAAGCATGTGGAACACGGCCACCGCGAGCAGCCCGACTTCGAGGATGCGCACGAGCAGCAGCTCCTCCAGCGTGACGATCGTCTGCGTGTAGACGTCGTCGCCCGCTTGAAGGACGGCTTCCTCGGCACCTGCAGCCGGGATCGCGGTGCTCAACACGGCGATGTGTGTAAAGAGGTACCCCACGAGCACCCAGCCGGTGAACTTGTGGAATATCCAGGCCCACATCCCCGCCGAGAACTCCCGCCACCTACCGAAGTCCTCTATGAGGCCCCGATTGTACGACTGACTCATACGTACGGTGCTGTGTCCCGGGGTCGTATAGTAGTTTCTAACGCGGCGGGTGCGTACGGGGACGATCCGGTGGCACGTACGGGGACGATCCGGTGGCACGTACGGATATCACACCGGGTCACACCGGCAGTATGCACGGAGATCGCACCGGCGGTATGCACGGAGATCACACCGGCGGTATGCACGGAGATCACGCCGACGGTATGATCGGAGATCGCACGGCACGGGTGCGTCGGCGTCGTCCGGCGTCGATACGTCCGATCCAGTGTGGTGTCGACCGCGCTTGGCCTCGTGTGTGTCACTCGTTCACTCCCGCTCCTCGGTCGCGGAAGCCTTTTAGGTTGGTGGCGCGCTTGTACGGATGCAATGGCGAAAGGCGAAGTTGACTTCTTCAACGACACTGGCGGTTACGGCTTTATCGAAACTGACGACGCGGACGAGGACGTGTTCTTCCACATGGAGGACGTCGGCGGTCCTGACCTCGAGGAGGGGCAGGAGGTCGAGTTCGACATCGAGGAGGCCGACAAAGGCCCCCGCGCGACGAACGTTACCCGTCTGTAAGCGAGCAGCACGTAACTTTTGGGCGCATCGATTTTTCGACTAACCGACCTCGTGAGCGACGGTGATAGGCCCGCCAACACGTATCGATGGACGGATACCGCACCCACACGCCGACGGCGATCGGTGAATGTGCCCACCGATAGAGATTTACCGATCGCTGACTGACCAGTCAGTCAATGAGTGAGGAGCCGAGCGCGGCCGACGAGATCATGGACGGGGTCTACCGCGCGCTGTGTGCTCACGGCTACGCCGGACTGACGATGCAGGACATCGCCGACGAGTGTTCGAAGAGCAAGTCGCTCCTTCATTACCACTACGACACGAAGGAGGACCTCCTCGTCGCGTTCCTCGATCGCGTCATCAGCGACTTCGAGGATCGCGTCAACGAGCGCTCCGACCGGCCCCCCGTCGAGCGGCTGATCGAGTTCATCTGTTGGTTCGTCTTCGAGCCCGACGAGACGGATCGCGAATCGTTCCACATCGCCCTCCTGGAGCTCCGCTCACAGGGACCGTTCAACGATCGGATCCGGGACCAGTTGGAGCGCAGCGACCGGCTGCTCCGCGGGACGGCCGCGGAGATCCTCCGCGAGGGGATCGACGACGGCGTCTTCCGCGACGTCGACGTCGAGGAGACGGCCGCGCTGTTCGTGGCGACGCTCGACGGTGCGCGGACCCGACAGATCACCGTGGCGGGCGGCGACCGGAACGGTCCCCCGTACACCCGAACCGTCGCGGAGGCGGCCGTGAATCGTATCGTCGAGCCGCTGCTGGTCGACGGCGTCGAACACCCCTCACTCGACGAGACGATCGCGTCGATGCCGGCGCGGACGGGCGAGGAACCGGGTGATGCGTCCGTCACCGAGCCGACGGACGGCAGTCAGACGTAACGAACCGTGTCCCGCCTTCCAACGTTCGGCATCGCTCGACCGCCGACGGTGTTGCTCGCGGTGATCGCCAGCACCTTTTTCGTCGGGTTCGGCGGCGGCGTCGTCTTCCCGATCCTCCCGAACCTCGGGGCGGTGCTCGGAATCTCCGCGTTCATGGTCGGCGTCATCCTCTCGGCGAACCGATGGGTGCGGCTCGTCGCCAACGCGCCGGCCGGAGCCCTGGTCGACCGGTACGGGACCCGGAAGCCGTTCGTCTACGGACTGTTCATCGAGGGAATCGCCACCCTCGGCTACGTCGTCGCCCTCGTGATGCCGCCGGCCGAGTCGTTGCGGTGGGTCGCGGAGGCGCTCCCGACGATCGCCGTCGGATCCGTCGCGATCGGCGCGAACGAGTGGTTCACTCCGGTCGCCGTCGCCGTCGCACCCGAGACGTGGTTCGTGCTCGCACGCGTGTTGTGGGGCCTCGGCTCGGCCGCGGTGTTCGCGACCGCCTACACCATCGCGGCCGACGTCTCCGACAGCGGCTCTCGAGGGACGAACATGGGCGTCGTGCGCGGCGGGATCACGATGGGCTTTCCGGCGGGCCTCGTGCTCGGCGGCGTCGTCTCCTCGCTGGCGGGCAACGTCGCCGCGTTCTCCGTTGCCGCCGCGTTCGCCCTGGTCGCGAGCGTCGTCGCCTATCGACTCGTCCCCGAGACGCACGTGACGACGGACGGCGAGAAGGCGTCCGTCAAGCCGTGGGACGTCGACACGTCGATCCCGGCGGTGACGGTTGGATTCGTCAACTTCGGATTGATGTTCGCGTACATCGGCGCGCTGTTCGCCACGCTCGTGCTGTTTCTGGGTGCGAATGACATCTCGCTGCTCGGACTGAACGCGCAGGGTACCTCCGGGATATTCATGGCGGGCACCGTCGTCGCCGCGGCGACGTTCATGCTGATCGGGGGGCGGGTGTCCGATACGAGAGAGTCCAGAACGCCGATCCTCCTCGCGTTCCTCGTCGTCTCGTTTGCGGGTTTCCTGTTTCTGGCACGGGCGGGATCGACGCTCGATCTGGCGCTGGCGTGCCTGTTCATCGGGGCTGGGCAGGGCGGGACGAGCGGGCCGATGATGGCGCTTCTGGCGGACCTGACGCCCGACGAGCGGATGGGACGGGCGTCGGGGACGAACAACGTCCTCGGCGACGTCGGCGGCGGACTCGGGCCGATGGTGTCGCTGCCGCTGATCGATACGGTCGGGTTCGCTCCGATCTACGCGGCCTGTGCCGCGATCCCGCTTCTGGCCGGCATCACGCTGTTGCTCGGCGTCCGCCGGGAGACGGGGACGTTTCTGCCGGGACGTGTCGCGACGGAGGCGTGATCGTCGGCGTCGGCTCGAGTTCGGCGGCGCGTGAACGTCTGACGGCGCGTGAACGTCCGACGGCGTGTGAATCGCTCTCCCGCCGCGCGTGAAAGAACAACCGTTAAAAGTCGCCACCGGGTTCGTACGGGTATGGCTGGAACTATCGAAGTGCTCGTCCCCGGCGGGCAGGCCAACCCCGGTCCGCCGCTCGGTCCGGAGCTCGGCCCGACGCCGGTCGACGTGCAGGACGTCGTCTCACAGATCAACGAGGAGACCGCCGCGTTCGACGGGATGGAGGTTCCCGTCACCGTCGAGTACGAGGACGACGGCTCCTTTACGATCGAGGTCGGCGTCCCGCCGACGGCGGAACTGATCAAAGACGAAGTCGGTTTCGACACCGGTTCCGGCGAGCCCCAGAAGGAGTTCGTCGCGGACATGTCCATCGAACAGGTGAAGACCGTCGCCGAGCAGAAGTCCTCGGACCTGCTCTCGTACGACACGAAGAACGCCGCCAAGGAGGTCGGCGGCACCTGTGCCTCCCTCGGCGTCACCATCGAGGGCGAGGACGCCCGGACGTTCGACGACCGCGTCGACGCCGGCGAGTACGACGACGTCCTCGACGCGTAACCCGCTCGACGGACCGCACCGTTCCCACCGGCACACACTGGTTCCACGGTTCGTTCGCGGGCGACCGGATCGGTTTTCGCGTCGTGTTTGCGCCGACCAGCGTCGGCGCCAGTGCTGCCGTGTCTCACATCGATACTACAGAGCGCCGCGTCGGCCCGCAGTATCCGCGACGCTTTTGCCGGACGCGTCCGGTGGTCGTGTATGGCTGATCTCCATCCGATCGCGAAGCGGATCCACAACGTGCAGCCGCGGCCCGTCCGTCTGGAGCTTCACTCCGGCGAGACGGGCGTCTTCGAGTTCTCGTCGACTGAGTTCTTCCAGCGGGAGTTCCGCGGGGAGGGCGTACGCGTCGACGACGACACCGACGCCGAGTTCCGACTGATCACCTCCGATGACGGCGAGCGCGTGCTTCTCGGCCGCTCTGGCCCCGACGAGGAGGGCTGGTCGATGGTCGGGTCGATAGCGACCGCGGAGCGAGCGGACGACCATTCCTGAGGTCACAGCTCACCCGCGAGAACGACGACACGGTCGCTCCGAGAACGACGACGCGATCACGGTCCCCGCGGGTGCTCGGCAGCACCGATCTCCGGGCGTCCCGATGTGGAGAGCCAGCGAGACGATCGCACCGAGTATCAACACGGATATTCGGAGGGGAACGTTCTTGCCGGTGTTGTGACGACCGGACCCATGAGCGAAACTTTAGGGAGCACCAACGCCGAGACAGCCGATCCGTCAGGGTTGACACACGACGTTCGAGCGATCATCGGATACATCCCAGATGGCACGTCGATGCCGATGGAGATGTGGGAGCGCCGTCACCGAAACATCCTTCTACTCATCGTCGCTCAGGTACCGTTTATCGTCGCGTTGGGACTGTACGAGGGAACCGAGTCCCTCGTCACCGGTGCGACGATCCCCGCCGTCCCGCAGTGGATGGTGGGTGGCTTCGTCACCGTCATCCTCGGGACGGCACTGCTGGCGAACTGGTCGCGGCTCGGGCGGCGGCAGCGAACCGTGCTCGCGGCGTTCAGCGCCATGACCATATCGATGGCGCTCGTCAAACTCTCCGGCGGATTCATCGAAGCGCACTTTCACTTCTTCGTGTTTCTCGCCGTGCTCGCGGTGTACGAGGACTGGCTCCCGTTCGCCGTGGGAATGGTGTACGTCGCCGTCGGCCACGGCCTCTTCAGCCTGATCGATTCGAGTCTCGTGTACAACCATCCCGCCGCCATCGAGAACCCGATCGCGTGGGGCGGCGTCCACGCGATGTTCATCACGGGCCTTGCTCTCGCGTTGGTGGTCAACTGGTACTCCATCGAGAAGTCACGCGAGGAGGCGCAACGCCAGCTCGAACTGGTCTCCGAACAGCGGTCGGAGATACGGGACGTCGAGGCGGCCAAAGACGAGGTCGAAACGCAGCGGCAGGAAGTGGAACGGTTGAATCGGCATCTCGAAGCGAAAGCCGACGACTACAGCGCGACCATGGGAAAGGCGGCGAACGGCGACCTGACGGTACGGCTTGACGCGGACGGCGACAGCGAGGAGATGGAGCGGATCGGTGCCGCGTTCAACGAGATGATGGATGAGATCGAATCGACCATGCAGGAGATCCAGTCGTTCGCCCACGAGGTGTCGGACGCGAGCGAGAAAACCGTGGCCGGCGTTGACGTCGCCGAGCAGCGGAGCACGGACGTCGGACGGTCGATCGCGGAGATCGCCGACGGTGCGGACGAACAGCGCGAGATGCTCGCACAGGTTTCAGACGAGATGAACACCCTCTCGGCGACGATCGAGGAGGTCGCCTCGTCGACGGAGACCGTCGTCGGCGCGGCCGAACAGACGGCAGCGATCGCAGGTGACGGTGAGGACACCGCTCAACAGGCGATCGACAGCGTCCAGGAGTCCCGAGACGCGATCGGCTCGACCGCCGAAAAGGTCCAGACCCTCGACGAGCGGATGGACAACATCGGGGATATCGTCGACCTCATCGGGGACATCGCCGAGCAGACGAACCTGCTGGCGCTCAACGCGAACATCGAGGCCGCACGGGCGGGTGGCGGAAGCGGGACCGGCGCGAGCGACGGATTCGCCGTCGTCGCGGACGAGGTCAAGCAGCTGGCGGAGGAGACGCAGGACGCGGCACAGGACATCGAAGCGCTCATCGACGGCACCCAAACACAGACCGAAGCGACGGTTGCGGAGGTCCGCACCGCCGAAGAGCACATGGAGGACTGTGCCGAGGCCGTCAGAGACGCCGCCGATGCGTTCACGCGGGTGGCGGAGAACGCGGCAGAGACGGACGACGGGATTCGAGAGATCGGGACGGCGACCGACGATCAGGCCGCGAGTACGGAGGAGACGGTCTCGATGGCCGAGGAGGTCGCGGACATCAGCAAGACGACCGCCGAGGCGGTCGACGACGTCTCCGAAGCTGCCGACGAACAGCTCTCTGCCATGTCGCAGGCGACCGCCGAGGCCGGATCGCTCGCCGACCAGTCGGAGCGGCTCCAAGAGCTCCTTCGGAACTTCGACGTCGGCAGCGATTCGCCGACGGTGGAGGCGGGCGGGTCCACGGTCGCCATGAGTGACGGCGGCCAGTCCGACTGACCGACGACGTCGAGGACCCGCATCGGATCCTGTGATACTCCCGCGCCACCACGCCCGCGAACGCTCACGATCCCGCGCCACCACGCCCGCGAACGCTCACGATCGTATCGCGATTTGCGCGTGGAACGTCCGTTCGCGTGGACTTGACCTCGTGGAGTGGTTCAACTCCGACCCAACGCTCTCGGCGTCGTGACGTGATTCTGGGGAGCTGTGAAAACCGAACGTGGGTACACGCCGTAAGCACGTAGGATCGAGTAGCATACCGTTCTTTCTGTCCGCTCACCGAACGAGAAGCACATCGCTCGGAGGAGACTCGTGTTCCGCAACCTCTCTCGTCGATACCCGGTTCAAGCTGGAGTGGGTCGATTTCATATCGCAGTACACAGTTTATATGATCGCTAGCCAGTACGTCCGCGTGTGACGCTCGATCGCCGAACGGTACCATCCTGGTCTATGTCGTGTGTCGTCGACGTGTAGGTGTCTACTGACGAAGCGAATGGCTCTCGAAACAAGTCAGCTGATTCGCGAGACCGACATCGCGACACTCCGCGTGGGTCTCGAGATCACCGCCTCGGGTGACTGGTACCGGACGACCGGTACGCAAAAAAGAGATGTACGCTTCAGCCCTCCGTCTCGCATTCCGAACTGTTCGGGATCAGGCAGTGAGCGTGTCGATTCCGTTGATCTCGACGTAGCCGTAGCCACACTCCGGACACCGCCACTTCGTTTTCTCGCCGAGATGGAGCGTCATCGCTGCGGTTCGGTAAAACGAGAGCGTCTCACCACACGACGGACAGTCGACGTCTTTCTCGAGGCTCATACGACCACTTCGAACGGGAACCGATTTTAACGTACTGATCCCCCGGGAGTCGATTCCATGGATCGTTGGTGTGACGTGCGCCATTATCGAGACCACGCTCGTGGCCGTGAGCTCGAGATCCCGGATCGTGGCCGTGAGCATGTTACGTTGTTAACCATCGTTCGCGCGCGCGACCGCATACGTGATTCTCGCTTTGCGTTCGTCGCCTCTCGAAACGTCACGACTACACCACCCTTGCAGCCGAACGGCCCCGATAACGGGCCGATCACCTGTTGATAAATCGGATAGCACGATATGAATGTTTAACGGGGTGGACGGCGTGACCCCACGGTTACATACTTCCGTCCGGTGAGAGGCAGGTATGAGCACCTACTCCACGGAGATCGAGGTTCGATTCCGAGACATCGACTCGATGGGTCACGTCAACAACGCGGTGTACGCGACGTACATCGAACAGGCGCGAGCGCGCTACTTCGGGGACGTTCTGGAGACGGATCTCTCTTCGATATCGACCGTGCTCGCCGCGCTGTCTCTGGAGTTCCGGAAACCGATCGAGCTGTCGGACGGGACCGTTACCGTCGATATCGACGTCCCCGAACTCGGGCGGTCCAGCGTTCCGATGACCTACGAGCTCCGAACGACCGACGGCGTCGCCGCCACCGCGGAGTCGACGCAGGTCACCGTCGATCCGGACTCCGGGGAGTCGCGTCCGATCCCCGACGCGTATCGGGAGCGAATCAGGTCGTATCACGACCTGTAGTCTATCAGCGACTCACGGCTGCGACCCGTGTGATCCGTTCTCCCGGGTCCATACATTCATTGGGCGGCCGCTCTTGGTTCGGGTATGAGCGTCATTCTGTACGCGCTGGACGGCTGTCCGTGGTGTGTGAAGGTGCACGACGCGTTGGCGGACGCCGACGTGGCGTACGAAACGGTGTGGGTCGACGCGTTGCACTCCGAGCGCAACGAGGTGAAACGCGTCAGCGGACAGCGGGGCGTTCCGGTTCTCGTCGACGAGGTACGCGGCGTCACGATGCCGGAGAGTGCCAACATTCTGGAGTACATCGAGCGAACGCTCGCATGACGATCTACACGGGCCGCGGCGATGACGGTGAGACCGACCTGCGGGACATGACTCGCGTTGCGAAGACGGACCCGCGGATCGAGGCGTACGGAACGGTCGACGAGGCGAACGCACTCGTCGGAACGGTTCGCCCGACCGGCTACGGCGACGTCGACGACCTCCTCGCGACCGTGCAGAACCACCTCCACGTTGTGCAGGCGGACCTCGCGAATCCCGACCCGGCTCCCGACGACCCGCGGGTCCGGTCGGACCACGTGTCGGCGCTCGAAGACCGGATCGACTCGTTCGACGAGGAGTTGGAACCGCTCCGGTCGTTCGTCCTTCCGGGCGGCAGCGAGTCGGGTGCGGCGCTCCATCACCTTCGGGCAGTGGTTCGTCGTGCCGAGCGCCGGACCGTCGCGCTTGCCCGAGCGGAGCAGATAAACGAAACGGTCGTCAGCTACCTCAACCGGCTCTCGGACCTCTGTTTCACGCTTGGCCGGGTCGTCAACGCTCGCGACGGGGAACCCGAGGAGTCGCCGTCGTACTGAGGATCCGGTCGGTTTCGTCGCAACCAGCTTCGTCGCAATCGGTTTCGTCGCAATCAGCCTCGTCGCAATCGTTATATCTGTCCTTCGCTAAAGGACGAATATGAGCAAACACTTCGAGGACGCTCGGTACTATCTCGGTCGTGCGGCCGAACACGCGAAAGCGGGGATCGAAGAGGAGCTGGAACCGCTTCGGAGTCGGATTCAGGACCTGCTCGGCGACGAGGCGGAGCCGGAGCCGTCCCGCCTCGACCGCCTCCAGTCCGACCTGGCGGAGCTGGAGGCGAGAGCCGACGGAGAGGCTCGTGAGGCCGTTGCCGCCGCCCGCGAGCGGATCGACGCGTATCGCGGACGCCGGTCCGATGTCGACGAGCAGTAACCGCCTCGCCCGTCACCCGACGTCCATACCCGTCTCGATCCGCCGCTCGGCGGGCACCACGACGAACTCGACCTCCGCGCTCTCGAACAGCTCTCGGACCCGAACGACGCCCTTCTCGGCGTCGACCTCCTCGGCCCGGTAGTGGCGGACCGGGTGTCGAATCCACGAGGGCTCCCAATGTGCGTACACGTCGGTCGTCTCGCGGTCCGAACCGACGAACAGCCCGAGGTGAAGCTGTGACGTGCTTCGGAGCGCACCCTCCGGGTACCACACCCAACTCGCGACGGTCGTTTCCGGCGGCGTGTCGTACGACCGGTGTTTCAGCGAGGAGACGAGATTCCGGACGTATCCGAGTCGGTGGAGCATTGCCTCGACGTCCCCGTACGGCCGCCGGAGCGTGAACGCGTACTGGTCCCGAGGCGTCTCCCGTTCCGCAAACAGGCCGATCGCGGACAACGGAAAATGCATGACGCCGGCGATCCGCTGTCGCATCCGTTCGAGGAATCGGAGCTCGTGTGTCATACCGTCCTGTGTACACGGATCGGCTTGAAACCGATCCGACAAAGCAACCCTTAAGTTCCGACGTCGGGTAGCTCAGAGCGAGCGGGTTGGTGGTCTAGTCCGGTTATGACGGCTCCTTCACACGGAGCAGGTCGGCGGTTCGAATCCGCCCCAACCCATACGCGGTCCGTACGGATTGTACATCACGCGAGGCTCGTTCGTATTGCATACGGCTGGTTCCAGCTGCGGATCGACGTATCGACTCCGTCACACGTAGCTTCTTTGCGACGGAGATCGAGGCGAGCGTATGAACGAGGTGGCGGTGTTCGATCGCGTCGTGACCGAACTCGACGATCGGAACTACGATCCACTGGTTCACGTTCCAGAGGCACACAGCGACGCCTACGCCGACGTCCTGGATCGCTGTCGCCGTCACGAGATCACGATCCGCGGTCGGTATCCCGACGTGATCGGGTTCACGAACACGAATCGGGTGTTCGCCATCGAGGTCAAAGGCTCGAGCGGGCTGCTTCGCGGTATCGGGCAGGCGCTCACCTACCAACAGGGCGCACACGTCTCGTATCTCGCCGGTCACGAACCGACCGTCGCGTCACAGATCCCTCTCCTTCGATCGAAGGGCGTCGGCGTCATCGGCGTCCGTGACGATGGCGTCGCCTCGTGGACCGCGCCGCCGAGCGCCGAATCGACGACGGAGGTCGCGGACATCGAAGGACAGCTCTCGCTCCGACTGCGCGGGAACGAGTTCGGTGGCGATATCACTACCCTGACGCTCGCGCAACCGCTGAACTACCTTGCTCCGGTCGTCGCGCTCGATCGGTACGGTCCCCGGGTACGTAGCGAACTGGTCGACGTCATCGCCGACGAGTTCAGCTTCGGTGCGGGCGGGTCCACGATCGCGAGCGGTCGAACGCTCGGGTTCCTCGCGTCCGGATCGCCGTGTCGACTGACCCAACAAGGGGAGATGGCGGCGACCGTCCTTCGAGGGTACGGGGTCGAGGACCTCGACGATCTCAGACTGATAAAGGAGGACGCTCGGGGAAACACCGTTACCGAGGTCCACCGGCCGCTGGGCGTCCTCCTCCGGAACGCGTTCACGCGCCATCCGGAGTTCGGGCTGTTGCTGGACGCGCTTCGGCAGGAGGGCCCGCGCGTTCACTTTCTCGATCTCGTCGAACGGCTCGTTCACGAGTATCCGAACGTCTTCTTGAGCGCGTTCTGTACCGATCGCGGGGCCGCCCGAGCACGGGAACTGATCGAGCGGGGAGAGACGGCTCGACTCTACGAGGACCCGACCGTCTGGCGGGACGTGATCCGTAACAACGTCCTGTTCAACTTCGTCCAGCAGCTGAAACACGTCGGCGTCCTCTCGGCTGACACTCGCAGCCACAGCGGCGCGATCGCCGAGTACGACCCCGACGAGAAACCGTGGTTCGTCGCGGTCGGCCCGGGATAGTGCACCACGGGACCCGGTCTGCTGTCGCTCGATGACGTCCATTGCACGCTTCCTCGGCCGGATCGAACCGAACACGATCGACGACCGAGGAATCACCCGATGGCTCGAAGAAGGAAGAGGAAGACGAGGACCAGCTCTCGTTGGGCGAGTTCGGTATCGGTCCCGCCGCAGTGTTCGGTCCGGGAACGGCCGTCCTTGCCGGCTGCGCGGCCGGCAGTGCTCGAACGGCGGACCGCCTCCAGCGAGATCTGGACGCTATGTCCCCCTGAACGGACGGCGTGGCTACACCCTCGAAACAGCGCGCAGCGACAGGAGCGGCGGTGTACGCGCTTTACGTGATGCTTGTGGCCGTGAACTTCGCCCTGGTGGGAATTCCCTCCGCCTGACGGGGGCTCAATGGAGTGTGTGATGGACCATCTGCATTGACATCCTCCCCGCGCTAAAGCGCGAGGCTTTCTCCTCGATTCTCCGTAACCCATGGCTGAAAAGGCAGATATTTAATATAATTTTTTGTATGTTTTCGCGAGTCTTCACTGACTCACTCAGTCCAGAAGGCCCGCTGTCGCTCCTCGATCTCAGCGAGAGCCGTCGAGAGAACGTCCCGCCAGTCCGCGGGATGGTCAGTGTCGTCCCCCGGTGTCGGTGCATCAGGTCCCGGATGGGCGTGATCCCGCTCGTTGTGGTCGGACGGATGGCGATCCCACCGGTGATCGAACGCCTCGTCCGCGTGGTCTTCGTGGTAGTGCAACGAGAAGTCGCCGTTCTCGTACCACACGATCTCAAGCTGAGCCGATTCGACAGGCCCGGGGTAGAACCGCTGTTCGTAGACGCACACCACTCGGTCCGGCGCGAACGCGGGTTGCTCTTCGATCCGAGCGAAGCGGTCGTCCGTCGCCAATCGGTCCCGGATGACTTCGAGACGGTCGAAATCCACGGGCGCACCACTGATGGTATCGGAAGAGCGCGCGTCGTCCTTGCCCTCCGTCATACCGCAGTTCGCTCGTTTGCAGCGTCGCCGCGTCTCGTCGTGAGTGCACGCTCAAGGAGCGTGATACGCCGACGCGCCGTTTTCCAGGCGGACACGTGTTCCCACACGTCCTGTACCGATTGGCCTGTAACAGACGCGGTTGCAGTGATCGACACCGTCTCAGGGGACTCAGCGTCGAACCGCTCACTGTAGGTCTCTTCACGCTCTGTCTCCTTTTCCAGGAACGTGACGAGCTCGTCGAGCGAGTACTCCTTTTGGAGCCGCTGGACCCGCCGCCAGTTTAGGTATTCCTGATTTCGCCGGTACGTGGCCGGCGTCTCAGTGACCTGTGTCACGATCCCGAGCCTCTCGAACCACTCTAAGTACTCACGTGCGGCATCTACCCCCCGGCCGGCGAGTTCGGCAACCTCGCTCGCGGTAGCCGGCTCGTCCAGCCCGAGGACGGCGTCGAAGAAGTCATCACGCGTCCGGTCGCCACGAACGACTTCCTCAGGCGGCGTTAGAGCGCCGAAATCGGGGTGATTGTCCCCTTTCTCGGAGTCCTGTTTGATATCGGGGCTCGGTTCCTCCATGGTTGATGTCTCGACCCAAAGCGGGATAAATATTTCCTGTGGGTTTTATTCCGTGAGGTTACCCAGAATTCGTACTGAACTACTCTGTGATGGCCCTCAGCAGCTCACACCCTCCACAACGACTTTTTGCTAAGGTGACAACCCAAGAGCTATGGCTGACGTCGAATAGACGTTTTCCGACGGTGAGATCGAACGTATTCAGGAGATTGTTGCAACTCAGGGAGACGATCCGTTCGTTCGGAAAAGGAAGAAACACAATGTGCAACCGGCCGAGATCAATGTCACGGAGTCGGAGTTCTGGGATGCCCACCTCACGGCGCTGTTGACTTCGCAACAACGCTCCGGTCCGGAGAGCGCTGTCTCCCAGTTCGTGAAGCAAGAGATTCACACGATTGGGCTGACCGCCTCCGGGCACTTCGACTCGCCCTCGGCGCAGTCCGGACAGTCGTCGCCCCTGTAGCACGGTGCGGTCATCCTGTAGGCGAGCCGACGTATGGTGTTCGAGTGCATTCGGCCGTGCGCCGTTGTGAACAGCGGGTCGCGGTCATGCTCGTCGGTCACGTCCTTCCTATGTCTCTGAATGTGGTCCGCGAGCACCTCCGAGACGGCCGGCTTGAGTGCGGCCGGACGCTCGATCTCCTTTCCGTTCTTCAGCGTCGTTTCCGGTCTCGGTGGACGAGTTGGACGTAGTCCTCGTCTAAGCGCACGTCGCCGACGTCTAGTGAGTGTGCGGATCCGATACGGATCCCGGTCTGCCACAGCAACGCGAACAGCGCGTGTTCCTTCAACGCGTGACGCGTACTCGTACCTCGACAGGTATTCGAGGACCGACTCCGCGTCGTCGGCGTCGAGCGTCTCCTCGCGCTGTCGCTCATCGGGACGGACCCGCGGGATCATCACCTTGTCGTAGAGGTTCTGGGGGACCGCTTCGACGGAAACCGCCCACTTCAGGAACACACGCAGCGTGCTCATCTGCACCAACCTATCCACTCACTTCGTTCGTGAGCAGTAGTTAACCACCAGACGTAGTGCCGATGGCTCGTCCAATCGAGCGTGGATACGCTACCGTTGTCTGGGATCCGGCCGACAGCGGTTACGTGACTTTGATGAACTCCGCGGTACCGCTCTGTTCGACGGTAATGCGGTAGCCGCTGTACGTGAATTCGACCGTCATCTGTGCCTCTGGTGACGGCGGATTCGAATACAACTCCGATATCATCCCGTCGATGCAGTCGTAAGTCGGTGTCAATTCGTTTACTTGCTTTCCCTCGAGGTCAGCGACGATCTCCGCTATCGCAACGGCCGGTTCCTCTCTGTCAGTATTCAATTCCCGGTGAACGATTTCGTCGTCGTGAGTTTCTGTCATCGTATCTCTCTCGTTCGGCGTCATGAACGGAATGGATGTGCTCGAGGGCTGTTCTCAGTTGCTCGCGACGGGCGGTGCATAGCCGTCGATACGTGCCGCTTGGTCGATGAATCGGACGTGCTCATGTATCCCGTCGAATTCGATCGATTGCCCATCCTGTTCGATCGTAATGAGGCCAGCATCGGCGAGTTTCGGGAGGTGCGTATGGTGGAGGGCGGTCTCGATGTGTTCGGACGTCTCGCTCCCACCCGTCGCGGATGGACCTTCCAGTTCGTTGGTGATCATCGCTGTGAGAGTCTCGATGGCGACGACCTCGGACTGCGTTCGCAGGTAGTACAACACGTAGCGTCGGTAGGGATGTGTCAACACGTCGAACGTCTCGCCCAATGCCACTGCGGTCGTTGATGCCATGGCCTATCCTGTGGGCTCGACTGCCTTAACATCTTTTTGATGATAATTCTACATTGTTGATAATACCGAGCGAAACCGGGCGTTTGCTTGACTTCTCCAAGGAGACAGGGTCAGTAGACCGGGGTACGCGGGAGGAGAGTTCAGTACTCCAACTCACGGCTTCATTTCGGCGAGCGGCTACTCTTCGGTCGAACCGATCTCCTCGGGCGTCTCGGCGTCCTCGCCGGCGAGCTCCTGATGGAAGTGATTCCACGGTTGGATGTGTTCTTCTGCCAGAATGTTGCTACTCACGATTCGCAGGCCGAGATCGTCTAACTGGCCGGTACTCTCCTTGATCTCAGAGGTCGATTCGGCGACGACCTCGATGTGGAGGTTTTCCTCGCCGGACAGCATCTCCCGGACGTTGACGACACCCCGAACTTCGGGGGCTTTCTCCGCCATCTCCGACCGGCGAGAGAGATCCGTCGAGCAGATGAACAACACTTGCATCGGATACCCCGCCTTCTCGTAGTCGATTTCCGGATTGTAGCCGGTGATGATGCCCTTCTCCTCCAGTTGCTCGATTCGGTTGTGGATGGTCGTTCCGGTTACGTCCGTTTCCTCCGCAATGTTCGTGTCGGAGGCCCCGCGAGCGTCGATCTGCAACAGGTGCAGAATGCGGCGATCGAGATTGTTGAGTGGGTTATCCTTCATGACGGTCTTTTCGTTACCGAATCAATTGAATCGATCGCTTAGAGTGGACACGCGTGGAGTCCCCTGTCTACGTACCGAAGTGTGTGAACCGGCGGAAACTGGATCGCTTTGAGCTGTCGTCGGGGCTTTCTCCGTATCAGTTGGACTGCGTGTGGGAACGCAAGCGATCGGTCGAGACCGTGAACGATGGAGTTCGGAATCCAGCCGAGGGTTCCACGCTTTCTGAAGTGAAGCGAACTCGCGGTTTGATGGGCGGACGAATCCCGTACGTGCGAGCCAGTGCTCGAATCTGCTGATCGTCGTTCGCCGTCGACGTCGGGGATCCTCCGATGCAGGAAAGATCGCCCAGATGCCTAAAATTGACAATATTTTTTATAGTATATATACTAAACTGGTTCATCGTCTCGTGACTCGAATTCGATCGGACACGCTGCCGGCTGCTCCCGGACGTCGATCGTCCGTATCCGCTGTTCTCGATCAAGCGGGGATCCCGCTCATCTCTCGATCGACGTCAATATCGATCAAATGTCCTTCTAGACGCGATACAATCGATGTATATACAGAAAGCAGGTAGTAAAGAGAGAGGACTACCACCATGATCCGTAAACGGTACTCGAACTCCGGCATCACGGGTCCGGTTCCGATCCTGTGAGTTAGCGATCCCCGTTCACACGTTTCGAGGGAATTTCCACGAAACCTCGACTGACAGATTATATATATAAACACATATCTATACAGATTCCTATCAAGAATAGTATTTATCGTGCCCTCGGATACCGGGCGTGAGCTCCGGTCCCTCGAACCCAACGACCGCTCCCTCGTGGAGCCCGGATTGGCGTGGTCGAGACCATCGCGAATCGTCCGTTCGCTCAGGTGGAGCGGTATCGATCGTCGCCGTCGATCGTCGGGTACCGCTGGAGGTTCAGCGTCGGATACTCGTCCATCCACTCCGCACCGCTCGTCGCGGCGGCGTCGTGGACGCGTTCGAGTTCGGTGACTGCGTCCGCGTGTTCGTCGACGCGAAGGTCGTGTTCGATCCGGGGCGTCTCGGGATCGAACACGACGAGCGCCGCGCTCTGTGCGTTCGATCCGCGTGTATCTCCGCCCGCGTCCTCGCCCGCACGGAGCGCGGTCAACAGTCGCCGATCGAGCGAACGGTCGGCGGCGCTCTCGAACGCGGTTCCCATTCGATCGAGGACTTCGGGCCCTGAGAGCATGTTTCCGGCCACGGTGTACGTCTCTCCGACGGCGTCGTCCGCGTACGGTTCGCATTCGGTGCCGGTGTGTGTCACCGTCGTTCCGGACCGGTCGATCCCGTGGACCTGCCGTTGCTCGGCGTGATCGTCACGCGCTAACAGTTCCGGAACCGCCTCGGTGACGGGTTCGCCACGCGACAGCCGATCGATCGCACGAACGCCGATGGGCGTGTTCGTCATCGCCTGCGAACACACGGCACCGCGTCGGCAGACGAACGGCGCGGTCGACCCGACCGCGATCGCCTTCGTCGCGATCGCGACACCGTGACGGCCGTCGACGGACGCGCAGATCGAGAACGTCACACGTCCGACTCCTCGACGTCGGCGATCGGCTCGGTCATCTCCTCCTCGGAGAGGTGACAGGAGATCAGATGGTCCGATTCGGAGCCGACCGGTTCGGGGCTCGGAACGTCGGTTTCACACACCTCACCGATCTTCTTCGGGCAGCGGGTGTGGAACGGACAGCCGCTCGGCGGGTCCAGCGGACTCGGCACGGTGCCGTCGAGGAGGATCCGGTCGGGTTGCCGCTCCGGCGTGGGGTGTGGCACCGCCGACAGGAGGCTCTCGGTGTACGGGTGGGACGGCGCGTCGAACACCTGATCGACCGATCCGATCTCCGCGATCTTCCCGAGATACATCACCGCGACGCGGTCACAGAGGTGCTGGACGACGCTGATGTTGTGTGAGATGAACAGGTACGACAGCCCGTACTCCGCCTGGATGTCGTCGAGCAGGTTGAGGATCTGCGCCTGCACGCTCACGTCCAGCGCGGACACGGGCTCGTCACAGACGATCAACTCCGGCTCCACGGCGAGCGCGTTCGCGATCGCGACCCGCTGTTGTTGGCCGCCGGAGAACTGGTGTGGGTACTTGTCGATGTCGCTCTCCTGTAACCCGACTCGGACCAACAGCTCCTGTATTCGTTCTCGCTTCTCGTTACCCGTCGCGATGCCGTGTTTCTCCATTCCTCGGCCGACGATCTGTCCGACCGTCTTCCGCGGGTTGAGCGAGCTCTTCGGGTCCTGGAACACGATCTGCATCTCTCGTCTGAGGCTGCGGATCTCCGATTTCCCGAGCGAGTGAAGCGGCTGACCGTCGAAGTACACCTCGCCGTCGGTCGGGTCGAGCAACTGCATCACGGTCCGGGCGACCGTCGACTTTCCACAGCCGCTCTCGCCGACGAGACCGACTGTTTCGCCGCGGTTGATAGTGAAGCTCACGCCGTCGACGGCCTTGACGTACCGCCGTTCGAGGGTCAATCCTCCGCCGTCGGTCCGTGCCAGCGAGAGGTTTCCGAACAGCCCGTCGCCGGACGGGAAGTGTTTCTTCAGACCGTTCACCTCCAGGAGCGAATCGTCGTCGATCTCCTTCCGCTGGCGCGTTTTCTCGCTGACTGCGGCCGACTCCGACAAGTCGAGATCCGTCGAGCGGATACACGCCGCATGCGATCCAGTCGGCCCCTCCGCGACCGGCTCCAACGCCGGATCGTCGCCCGTTCGACACTCGTCTATCGCGTGTGGACACCGGTTCGCGAAGTTGCAACCGTCCGGCAGGGACTTCAGGTCCGGCATCGACCCGTCGAGGGCGTACAGCCGGTCGCGGTCGGAGTCGACTGCGGGGATCGCGTCGATCAGCGTCCGCGTATAGGGGTGTCTCGGCTGCTCGAAGATCGACGACACCGTTCCCGTCTCGATGAGGTTCCCGGCGTACATGACCCCGACCGTATCGCACGTCTGCGCGACGACGCCGAGGTTGTGCGTGATCATCAGGATCGAGACACCGTGTTTCTCGCGCAGATCGTTCAGCAGATCGAGTATCTTCGCCTGCGTCGTGACGTCGAGCGCCGTCGTCGGTTCGTCGGCGATGATCAGGTCCGGCTCGCAGGCCAACCCGATCGCGATCAGGATCCGCTGGCGCATCCCGCCGGAGAACTGGTGTGGATACTCGTCGATCCGCGTCTCCGGGGCCGGGATCTCCACTTCCCGCATCGCGTCGATCGCTATCTCGCGAGCCTCCGACGAACTGACGTCCTGATGGAGTTCGATCGTCTCGGTGATCTGCTGACCGACCGTCAACACGGGGTTGAGCGCGGTCATCGGATCCTGCGGAATGAGCGTGATCTCGTTCCCGCGAACCCGCTGCATCTCCGCTTCGGAAAGCGAGAGTAAGTCCCGTCCGTCGAACGTTACGGAACCCGACACGATCTCGCCGGGGTACCCGATCAACTGCATGATCGAGCGCGCGGTGACGCTTTTGCCTGCGCCCGACTCGCCGACGATCCCCATCACCTCGCCCCTCTCGAGCGAGAACGAGACGTCGTCGACGGCGGTGACCGTCCCGTCTTCGGTGCGGAACTGCGTCCGTAGCGATTCGACCGACAACAGCGGATCTGTGGTACTCTTACTCATTCGATTATCTCCCCTTTCGGATCCAGCACGTCACGGAGCCCGTCCCCGAGCAGGTTGAAGCCGATCACGGCGATCGCGATCGCCAGCGCCGGGAAGAACACCATCCACGGGGCGTCGCCCATGAACGCCCACCCGGAGTTGATCATCAGCCCCCACGACGGCTCCGGCGGCTGGACGCCGAGCCCGAGGAACGAGAGGCTCGCCTCGAGCAGCATCGTGAACGCGATGTTGATCGATCCCTGGACGAGCAGCGGTCCCACGCAGTTCGGGAGCACTTCCCGGAAGATGATGTACAGGTCGCTTTCGCCACGCGCCTCCGCAGCCTCGATGTACGACTCGTTGCGTACCGACAGCGCGGCACTGCGTGCGACCCGTGCGATGAACGGCGTGTACACCAACGCCAGCGCGATGATGACGTTGTTCAGGCTCGGTTCCATCACCGCGACGATCGTCAACGCGAGCAGGATCGGCGGGAACGACATCATCGCGTCCATCGCGCGCATCAGCGCCTCGTCCGTGAGCCCCTGGTAGTACCCGGCGACGATGCCGATGGACGTTCCCATCACCATCGCCGCGCTGATCGACGTGAACCCGACGTACAACGATATCTGCGTCCCCAACAGCACGCGACTGAACACGTCTCTGCCGAGGTCGTCGGTTCCCATCGGGTTCGACAGCGACGGCGCGGCCTCCCTGTTCGGTAGATCCGTCGCACCCGGGTCGTGCGGGACGATCGACGGGAACAGGTACGTGACGATCGCGATAACGAACAGGCTCACGACGATCGCCAGTCCGATCATCGCCTTCTGGTTCCGCCTGAACTGTCGGATGAACCGTCCGTAGTGGGCCTTGCGTTCGTCGGTCAGCCTGAAGTCGTCGAACGACATCACTCGGACCCTCCGTATCTGATTCGCGGATCGACGTACGCGTAGAACGCGTCCGCGAGGAAGTTCGATAGCATGTAGATGAGCGCGATGACGATGATACACCCCTGCAAGAGCGGGATGTCACGGTTCTCGATCGCCGTCAGCGTGAGCCGTCCGATGCCGGGCCACGAGAACACCTCCTCGAGCACGACGACGCCGCCGAAGGCGTAGCTGAACTGGAACGCGATGACGGTGATGACCGGGATTGCGGCGTTTTTCAGCGCGTGTCGGAGGACGACGGTTCGCTCGCTCAATCCCTTCGATCGCGCGAACTCGACGTAGTCCTCGCTCATCTCGTCGATCATGCTCGATCTGGTCATCCGCATGATGTAGGCGGTCAACGCGACGCCCATCGCGCTCGCCGGCAGGACGAGGTGGTGGAACGACGCGACGGGGTCCTCCCACGGTGAGACGTACCCACGAGTTGGGAAGCCGCCGAGCGACAGCGCGAACACGTAGATGAACACGAGACCCCACAGGAAGATCGGAAGTGACAGGCCGATGAACGCCAGCATCGACGCCGTCAGGTCGGTCGGCGTGTTCTTCTTGACCGCCGCGATAATTCCGAGCGGGATCGACAGCGTCACCGAGATGACGGTGGCGGAGACCGCGAGCAGCAGCGATCGGGGCAGCCGGACCGCGATCTGATCGACGACGGGCGTGTTGTATCGGAGCGACATACCCATGTCGCCCCGAACCAAGCCGGCGATCCAGTCGACGTACTGTACGTACAGCGGTTGGTTCAACCCGAGTCGGGCCTCAAGCTGGGCGATCGACGCCTCCGTCGCGTTCGGCCCGAGGATCAAAAGCGCGACGTTTCCCGGCAGAACGTTGGTTAACCCGAAGGTGATGAGCGTGACGAGAAACAGCGTCACCGTCATGAAGCCGAGCCGCTTGATGAGGTAGTTGACGAATGCCATTTATAACGTACGTCCGGATACGTCTGCAGAGGTCTGTGTCATGGTGTACCGCCCGTTACTCCAACTGGGTGTCCTCGAATCTGAACGTCGAGCCGTCAGGCGACATGACTTCGCCGGTGTAGTTGTTGTGACGCGCCATCAACGTCGGCGTCCAGTACAGCAGAATGTGCCCGGAGCGGCGCTCCTTGAGGATCTCCGCCGCCTCGTGGTACAGCGGCGCACGGTCCGACATGTCGTACATCGTCCGCGCCTCGTCGATGAGGTCGTTGTACTCTTCGTCCTCCCAACCGGTGAAGAAGAACGCGCCCTCGCTGTGGAGCGGGCGGTGGAAGCCGGCGTCGGGGAACCAGAGCGCGAGATACGAGCTCGTCGTCGCCTGGAAGTCCTGGTCCGTGTACACGTCGCTGAGCCAGTTGCTCCACGTGATCTGCTGGATGCTCAGGTCGATCCCGACCTGCGCGGCGGACGCCTCGATGACCTGCGCGGCGGTGACCTGATCGTTGTACTGCTCGGGGATCTGGAACGTCGCCTCGAAGCCGTCGGGATAGCCGGCGGCCTCCAGGTGTTCCTGTGCCTTCTCGAAGTCCTGCTCGCGCGGTTCGAGCGTCGGGTGCTCCCATTCGCTGGCCGGCGTTGCGGGGCTCGTCGCGACCTGGCCCTGTCCGTACAGCGCTGCCTCCATGACCTCCTGTTTGTCTATCGCGTACTCGAGCGCGAGCCGGGCGTCCCGGTCGTCGAACGGCGGCTCGTTGCAGTTGACGCCGAGGTAGACGAGCGATTTCGGGAAGCGGTTGATGAAATCGACGTCGGGGTCGTCCTCGAGCGATTCCGCGTGCCGCGGCGGCACGTCGTTGATGAAGTCCACCTCGCCCGCGTTGAACGTGTTCAGCCTGTTGTCGTCGTCCGAGATCTCGAGTTTCGTGACCTTGTCCAGGTACGGGAGCTCGTCGTCCCAGTAGTCGTCGAACTTGGTCATGACGAACTCGTTGTCGATCTCGATGCTCTCGAACTCGAACGGCCCGGTCCCGATCGGCTCGCTGATCGAGTCCTGTTGGGCCTGCTCGGCCGTGAGGACGTGCATGTCCGACGTCGCCAGCCGGAACAGCATCGGCGCGAACGGCTCCTCGAGCCGCATGACGAACGTGTGGTCGTCGGGCGTCTCCATCGAGTCCACGCGTTCCATGTACTCGCCGGCAATGGCCCCGCCGTCGCGGATCCGTCTGAACGACTCGATGACGTCCTCGGACGTGAACTCGGTGCCGTCGTGGAAGACGACGTCCTCGCGCAGCGAGAACGTGATCTCCAAGTTGTCGTCGGACGTCTCCCACGACTCCGCGAGCAGCGGTTCGAGGTCGTACTCCCAGTTGACCCGAAGGAGCCCCTGCGTGATGTTCTCGAGAACGCGTGCGGTCGCCGCCGCGCTCTCAAAGTGCGGATCGAGGCTCTGTACCGGAACGCTCCCGCCCCACAGCAGCGCGTTCTCCTCGTCGGAAACGCCACCGCTGTCGGGGGCTTCGACGTCGCTCCCGCCGTCGCCGCCATCGTCGCCCGTGCCGTCGCCGTTGCCGCCGAGGCACCCGGCAAAGGCGATCGGGACTCCCGTTGCCGCCGCCTTCATGAAGAGACGCCGACTCGGTCCGTCCGATGACTCCGAAGCACGATGACTACTGTTATTGGTTGTCATTCGCTGTAGCAGCTTAACGATGTGAAGTATATAAAACTATGGGTCATAGTTGTTACGTATCGACGTGAGTGTATAATGACTTAATACGCGATGAAAACGGGGCGGCACGCGGTCGTCGCTCGGTACCATCGCAGTTCCCTACCGCGGTTCCTCAGTTCGCGAGCCGGGCGATCGCACCGGCGAGCACCGCCGTCGCCGCCCGGCAGTCGCTCCAGTCCGTCCACTCGCGAGGGTTGTGAGAGAGCCCGTCCTTCGACGCGGCGAACAGCAGTCCGGCGTCGGTCACGCGTGCCACGTTCATCGTGTCGTGTGCGGCACCCGAGTGGAGCGACAGCGTCGGCACGTCGGCGTTCTCGGCCGCGGCGTGGAACGCGGATCGACAGCGTTCGGCCATCGGCTCGGGCGGGACCATGTACGGTCGGTCGATCGTCACGTCGACGTCGCGGTCGGTCTCGATCCGGCGGGCACTCGCCTCGAGGTCCGAGACGAGCGTCTCGATCGACTCCCGGCTGACGTCTCGAATGTCGATCCCCAGCCGTGCGTCGCCGGGAATGACGTTCGTCGCGTTCGGCGACGCTTCGATCTTCCCGACGGTTCCGACCGCGGTCGCCGACTCGTCGTCGACGACCCGGTTCGCCGCTGACTCCACGTCGAGTACCAGTTCGCTCGCCGCCGCCAGCGCGTCCCGCCGTTCACTCATCGGCGTCGACCCGGCGTGGTCGGCGTTGCCGAACACGTCCGCGTAACAGTGAGTGATACCGGCGATGTCGGTCACGATGCCGGCCGGAGCACCTGCCTCCTCGAGGCGGGTGCCCTGTTCGACGTGGAGTTCGACCCATGCGTTCCACTCGCTCGCGTCCACGCGTCCGGTCCCGTGGTACCCGATCCGCTCTAACGACTCCCGGCACGTCGTCCCGGAGTCGTCCGTAAGCGAGAGCGTCTCCTCGACCGACGTCCGTCCGGTCGCGACGGACGAGCCGAGGAGTCCGTTACTGAACCGCTGGCCCTCCTCCTCGGTGAAACACACGACGTGGATCGGTCGGGCCAGTTCGACCTCGGACTCCTGGAGCGCGCGCACCGCTTCGAGGGCGGCGTACGTGCCGAGCGGTCCGTCGAAGATACCGCCCTTCGGGACGGAGTCGAGGTGACTCCCGGCGGCGACCGGTGCGGCGGCCGGATCCGCCGAGTCGGGCACCCACCGACCGACGACGTTCCCGACCGCGTCGATCGTGACCGCGAGCCCGGCCTCCCTCAGTCGCCTCACGAACCGATCGCGGGCGTCCCGATTCGCGTCCGTGCCCGCGAGCACCGTTCGCCCGTGGCCGTCGGGAACGTCGATCGATCCGAACTCCGCGTTGGCTTCGATATCCGACCGGAGGCGTGTCTCGGAGACGGTGTGCATCACTACCGTGGTCCGGTGTACGGTGTGTTAAACGTTCGTATTGCCGGTGCGACGGATCGTCGGCCGAGGTCCACAGAGCGGCGACCGTTCGGTCTCGGCGTCCGGAGGGCGTCTGCCATCCGACTCCGAACGGACTCTCCGTTGTTGATATGCGAACAGTTATCTTCCTCCACGAATACGGATCGATATGATCGACTCGCCGGACTCGACGCGACGACTCGAAACGGTTTCGCGTGCCTGCGACGTGATAGCCGCGCTCGACGAACTCGGCGGAGCCGGCGTCACGGAGGTCGCGAACCACGTCGGCGTTTCCAAGAGTTCGACACACTCGTACCTCTCCACGCTGCGGGAGAAGCGTCTCGTCGTCCAGGAGGGCGATACGTACCGGTTGAGCCTCGAGTTCCTGTACCTCGGGAACGCCGTTCGACATCGAAACGTACTGTTCGCATACGGAAAACCAGTCGTCGAGGAGTTGGCCGAACGGACCGGCGAGTACGTCCACCTGATGTGCGAACAGCACGGTCTCGAACGGAACGTCTACAAGGTCGCCGGCGAGAACGCGGTCGGAGGCGAGTACCACACCGCGAAAGAGCAGAAGCCGGACTACCTTCACTTCACCGCGAGCGGGAAGGCGGTGTTAGCGGCTCTTCCCGAGGAGCGTGTCGATCGGATCGTCGACACGCACGGACTGCCTCGAAAGACGTCGAATACGATCACGGACCGCGAGGAACTGTTCGAGGAGCTGTCCACGATACGGTCGCAAGGGTACGCGATCAACGACGAGGAGGAGATCGTCGGCATCCGTGCGGTCGGTGCCCCGATCCGGGACGCCGACGGAGCGGTCCTCGGAGGAATGAGCGTCTCCGGTCCGACCGGACGGTTCACCGACGAGCTCTGCGTCGACGTGCTCGCGGAGACGATCACCGAGAAGGCGAACGTTATCGAAGCGAAGCTCAACATGTCGAACGCGAGCGAGTCGCTCAAATAGCCCTGATCGTTCGCATTTGGAGAACAATTGCTGTTCGTTTATACGGATTTTGAATTACACTACTATGATTGTGATGGATATGGGTGCGTGGTTCCGGATCGTCGACGACGGCGCGCACGGCTCGTCCGAATCCGAACGCCCGACACGACTCGAGACGAACACGGCGCGACGAAATTATATAAATAGTGAACTATTGTCTATCTATTCTCTTTCTTACTATCTATCTATAGTGGTACGTTCTTCTCTCATACGACCGTATCCGTCCTCCCGATTCGACGCCGGCGGTCACACCGGGACCGAGGTAGCGATCGATACGCTCGATATCTCAGGTCCTATGTCTCTCGCACCTGTCGGCCGATACGTAGATGTCGATACGTCGCCCGGTATAAGCGGTGAATCCATCATTGGGATGTTCAGTACGTAGATCGTGTCTCCGATCGTCGTCGTTCGGCGTCGTCGTTCGGCGTCGTCGTTCTGCGTTGTCGTTCGGCGTCGTCGTTCGGCATCGTCCGGGAGCGTACCGAGAGGAGCCGGTCGACGAACCCGTTCTACACGATCGCCGGTCGCCTGCTAGATAACATATCAGTAATATTGGTAGTATGCGTACTATAAGAAATAAATATATTACTGTTCAAAATACTGATTCACCGCTCTTTGATGCCTCGGCAGTTCGAGAACCGGTGTCGCGAACGTCGGTGGGCCGATCGGATCCGATGACGAACGGATCCGATCGGCCGTTTGTCGGAAGCGCGGACGCGCCGAGGTGCCGTACTGGCGAACGGCGTGCGCTCCGGACGATGTACCCTCCGGTCGAGACGCCCTCCGAATCGCGATATCCGTCCCGTCCGCGGAAGCACGGCGAGCGGTACGCGGTCGCTGACTCGCGTCGGTGTCACGCGATCCACGCGGCCATCATCACCTCGTCAACGTACTCGCCGTCGATCCGGTAGTGGTCTTTCCGAGTCGCGTCGTGCTCCCAACCGTGGCCTTCGAGGAACGCGATCGCCTTCTCGTTGCTCTCGGGAACGCTGTTGTACAGCTTCTCGAAGCCGTGATCGCGTGCCCACGAGGTCCCCTTCCGGAGGAGCGTCTCCCCTATCCCCTGATCGCGATACTCCGATAACACCCCGACGGTGAGTTTGGCGGTGTGCTTCAACTTGTCCGTCTCGGGGAGTTCGAGATGGACCCAGCCGACGACCTGGTCGTCGACGGTCGCGACGAAGAACATCCGCGACTCCACCTCGTTGTTCCGGAGAATGACCTCCTCGTAATCGATCAGGTCCGCGACCGTCTCGGCCTCGATGTAGGTGCCGTCACTCGCGACCTGTCGGATGACGCCGACGAGACCGCTCAGGTCGGCCTGTCGGGCGGTTCGGATCGTGAACCGCGTGTCACGCTCCGACTCGTGGACCGTCCCCGCGTCCGTGTCGAAAGCGATCTCCAGATCGTCGCCGTCCTTCCGGATGTAGCCATCGCGCCGCAGCACTGCGAGGTGATGGCCGAACGCCCCGGGCTCGAACCCCAGTTCCCGTCGCACGTCCTCGGCTGACACCGAGCCTCGCCGCTCAACGTACTCGTAGATGTCCGTTCGGTCCCTGTTCTCGATCGAGACGCGTTGGGCGAGCTCCATGCGTGCTGGTACCACACACCAGTACATAAGGATTCTCCATAAACGAACATGAGAGAGTACGCGCGCTCGGTGAGACTAGGCTCGGTGCAGTCCGGTGAGAAGCGCCGCGACGTCGGTGATGTCGTGGGTGTCGATCAGGACGTTCGCCGCCTCTCGTACCGTCACGTCGGGATCGACGTCGACGCCGCGACAGCGGGCGTACACCGCGAGCCAGTCGCTGGTCGCCGCGTGAAGTCGTTTCATCTCGGTTTCGGAGAACCGTATCCACTCCCCGCCGGTTCGAGCCTCCACGTAGAGCGCGACGACCGGTCCGAGTCCGTCTCGGGCCGCGATCAACGCGGCGTCGTCGGGACTGGTCGCTTCCGTGCCGGCGATCACCGCGGTCTCCTCTCCGCTGTCGCGCTCGGGGATCGGTCCGTCCGCCGGAGCGTCACAGACGCGTTCCCGCGCGTCGCTCGCGGCCGCCGCGAGGTCGGCGATGCGCTCGGCGCGGTCGGTCGCGGTGGTCATCCCTGCTTGTACTCCACCCCTTTCCCGCCGGCTGGGTGTTCCCAGTCGGTGTCGGCGACGACTGCACACGTCCCGCACTCGACGCACGGCTGCGTGTCGAGACTGACGAGCCGTTTCTCGGAGCCGTTCGTCTCCACCGTCTCCTCGCGGTAACACCCGCCGCCGAAGTCCTTCGCACTGACGGGACACGCGGTTACCGCGGTGCCGCTCGCCTCGAAGCTGTTGTCGAGCAGTTCGATGTGCGGCTCCCCGACGTTGTAGGTGAGATCGCCGATCCGGTCGTCGAGCGCCGGCGGCTCGACGTCGTTGTCGGCCTCGACCTGCTCGCCGAGCACCTCCGCGATCCGCGTGGGAACGTCCACGTACGACGTACGCGTGTCGGGGACCATCCCGAGCAGCGTGGGGGAGTTGAACGCGCGCTCGGCGAGGCCGCCGAACGCCTTCAGGCCGGCCGACCCGATCGGCGAGCCGAGCACGGCGCTCCCGACCCTGTTCAGCGTCTCGTTCTCGGAGACCGCCCGCGTCGCGCGATAGCGCCGCGGACGGAGCTTGTCCATCACGCCCTCGTCGCGGAGTCGCGTCTCGTATATCTCTCCGGCCGCGGTCGGATCGCCGCGCGCTTTGGCGTCGGCGTACGCCTCCGCCGCGAGCCCGCCTGCGCTCACCGCGTGGTTCATCCCCTTGATGATCGGTCCCTGCGCCTGCATCTGGCCGGCCGCGTCGCCGACCAGCAGGAGCCGATCCCTGTGGGGCGACGGATGCGCCACCTTCTTGGAGTCCGGAACGAGCTTCGCGGCGTATTCCCGTTCCTCGTACTCGCCCTGTAGCCACTGGTCGAGCAGGGGGTGCGTGAGAAGCCCGTCGAGCAGCTCTTGGGGCTCCGCCTCCTCGGCAGCCAGCGAGTCGAGGTGGAACACCGTCCCGATCGACAGCGAGTCCTCGTTCGTGTACAGGAAGCCGCCGCCGCGGACCCCATCGAACAGGTCACCGGAGAAGAGGTGTGCGGCCCCTTCGTCGTCGTCGATCCCGAACCGCTCGTTGATCGCCGCCGGCTCCATCTCCACGACCGCCTTGACGCCCTGGAACCAGTGTTCGGGCTCGTCCCAGTTCATCAGTCCGGCGTCGCGGGCGAGCTCGGAGTTGACGCCGTCGGCCGCGATTATCACGTCCGCGGTGATCGGATCGAGCTCATCACAGGTGACGCCGACGATCTCGCCGTTCTCGCGGAGCAGTCCGTTGACGCGGACCTCCGTGAGCAGCCCGCCGCCGGTCTCGCGTGTCATCTCGTGGACGCGCTCGGCGAGCCACGAGTCCATGCGGCGGCGGAGCACCGAGTCACACCACTCCGTATCGTGGTTGTGGACGTCGTGTAGATCGAACGTCTTCACGTCGCGGCCGGCGACGTTGTGGATGAACGAGTCGCCGACGGGGCGCTCGGAGGCGGCATCGCGGAATCCGGGGAAAAGCGAGTCGATCGTGTACGGCGCGGACTCCTCCGCGTAGATCAGCCCGCCGGAGACGTTCTTCGAGCCGGCGTCGACGCCCCGTTCCAGTACGAGCGTTTCGACGCCCTGCCGTGCCAATGCCGCCGCCGCTGCCGCGCCGCCGGGACCGGCCCCGACGACGAGCGCCTCGTAGTGTTCGTAGTCGTCAGTCATCGTGTTCCTCCGTCGGTCGCCGCCGCGAGTTCACCGCGCTCTACCGCTTCGATCACCGTCGGAAGCACCTCGAACAGGTCGCCCTCGATGAAGTAGTCCGAGAAGTCCCGGATGTCCGCGTCCGGGTCCTCGTTGATCGCGATGATCGTGTCGGAGTCGTCCATTCCGACCTTGTGCTGGACCGCGCCGGAGATGCCGGCCGCGATGTATATGTCCGGCTCGACGACCTGCCCGGACTCGCCGATCTGCCGCTCCTCGGCGACGTAGTCGTCGACGTGACCGGCGAACTCGTACGACGCCGTGATCACGCCGCGAGAGAGCCCAAGCGCCGCGTCGTCGAACGCGTTGACCAGTTCGACGCCGAGCTCGATTCCCCTCGTGGGGTCCGCTCCGATCCCGCGGCCGAGCGCGACGATCACGTCGTGACCGGTGAGATCGATCCCCTCCTCCAGTTGGTCGTGCTCGACGATATCGACGTGGAACCACTCGTCCGGGAGTTCGACGTCGTGTTCGACGAGCTCGCCCTCACGCTCCGGGTTCGGCTCGGGGAGATCGAACGCGCCGGGGATGACGCTCGCGCCCTGCGGGTGGAAGTCGCGGTGCGGCTTGTCGATACAGAGGATGGTGGAGTACTCGAACCCGGAGAAGTCGGGTCGTGGCATGTGGAGAACGCGATCGAACTCGACGCTGTCGCCCGGCTTCCCGGTTTTGGCGGGGTTGGAGATCATCGCCTCGTCGATGTACAGGTCCGAGCAGTCGGAGGCGAGCCCGGAGTCGAGCTCGCCCTGGACGAGCGCGGAGAGGTCGCGGCCGTTGTGCGTCGCCGGGAACACGGTGTACCGCGGCTCGTGGTAGTCGCGCCAATCGGCCTCGAAGTCGCGACACATCAGGGCGAAGATCTCCGTGTACGGCTTGTGCCGGAACCGTTCGAGTCGCTCGTCGTCGTGGTAGACGACGCGATCGGCTCCGTACGCGATCGCGTCCGCCGCGGGATCGGCGACGTCGTTCCCGATGACGACTGCGATGACCTCCTCGGGGGTTCCCTCCTCGTCGCCGCCGTACCCCTCCTCGGAGTTGTACTCGTCCATCAGCTCGCGGGCCTTGCCGAGCATCTCCTTGGAGACGTCGATCAGCTCCCCCTGCTGGGTCTCACAGTACACCCACATGTCGCGGTACGTCTCGCCGGTGACGCCCTCGACGTACTGCTTGTCGGCGGTCGGATGGTCGAGGTCCGGATGCTTCTCTTCGGGCGGGACGTACTCGATCTCGGCGTCGCCGTCCTCCGATTTGCTGCCCTCGATCGCCTCGATCCGGTTCTCGATCTGGGTGATCGCGCCCGATCGCTCCTGCCCCTCGCGTTCGCGTTCGAGCAGGTTCTCGAGGGTCGCCACGTCGTCGACGTCCCGGACCATGTTGGCGACGTCGGCGACCGTGAGCTCCGCGAGGTCGACCGACTCCGGATCGGTGTCGTCGCCGCCCGCTGCCTCGGCTTCAAGGGTCTCGATCCGGCTCTCGATCAGCGTTTTCACCGGCGCTCTGTCCTCGCCGTCGGCCTCCAGTTCCAGCATCGCTTCCAACTCGTCGACGTCGTCGATGCCGTTCACTTTCGGACCGAGGTCGGCGATCTCGTGGTCGGTGGGGTCGATCTCCGGCATCGTCAGTCACCCCCCGCGAACGGCTGAAGCTCCTCGACGATCGACTCCATCCCCGCGTCGTCGTCCGGCGAGACGTGCGTCGCGTCGCGCTCGGCGGGGCCCTTCGGGATCGGGTCGACGCCCGCGACGATCGTCGGCGAGCCGTCGAGTCCGATGAAGTCCGGATCGAGGTTGAGGTCCTCGTGGTTCCACACCGTGAGCACCTCCTCGTGGTTCTGGGCGCGCTCTTTTGTTTCCTCGCGGAGGTCCTTGTATCGGAGCCGATGGTCGGCCTTCCGGTAGTTCGGCTCGAACTCCGGATCGGCGACGACGAACGCCGGGAGTTCCGTCTCGACGGTCTCGATCTCTGAGATGTCGCCCTCGACGAGTCGCTTGGCACGGAGGGTTCCCGCGTCGGGGTCGACGTCGAGCGAGATGACGTGGGTGACGAGCGGTCGGTCCACCAGATCGTCGTTCATGTGGTGACACCAGTTCGTCTGCGGGCCCGTGTGACCGGTCTCCCCGTCGGCGGTTTTGAAGCCGGCGATGATCAGGTCCGGCTCCTCGTCGAACTGCGAGAGCCCGGTCGTGACCGTCATCGCGGTCGCCCACGTGTCCGCGGCGGCCATCTCCCTGTCGGAGAGCAGGTAGAGGTCGTCGGCGTACACGTCCTCCATTCCCTCTTTCAAGACGTCCTTGTACCCCGGCGGACCCATGCTCATCAGCGAGACGGTCCCGCCGTGCCGGACCTTCTGCTGGAGCGCCGCCTTCAGGGCGAGTTCGTCGTTCGGGTTCATCACGGTCGGCGTCTTCCCGCGCTCCAGGTGACCGTCCTCGTCGAACGACACCTTCCCTTCGCGAAAGTCGGGAACGCCTTTCGTCAGCACGACTGTGTGCATTGATATCTCACTGTATTTCTGGTTACGTCGGTTCCTAATAGTTGTTTGTGTAGTAGCCGCGTCGGCGAACGCGCGCCGCGGTGGTCGGCGAGTGAGGTGGCTTTTTTGCCCCTCCGATCCACCGTCCGCGTATGCCCGAGATATCGCTCGGCGTGCCGAAGGGCGTCGTCGAGTCGCTGCCCGAGGAGGACGGAACCGCCGAACGCGACATGCGCCGCGCGATCGCCGGGATCCAGTCACGATTGAACGAGGAGATCGAGGGGTCAGGCCCGGAGGAGGCGGCAGCGGTGGTCGTCGACGCCGTCGAGCGGATGGAAGCGCAGGCGAGCACGTACCACGAGTTCGTCCCCGAACTGCGCGCGTGGGGACAGTCGCCCATCTACGCGATCGCGTGGCGGAACCTCTACATCGAGCTGATCGGCCAGCTGTACGAACACGAGTGGCTCGCCGACGACCTCGACCGCGAGCGCAACTTCCGCATCGTCGAGGACGGGATCCGGCTGTCCGACATCTAGGCCCCGCTCGAACGTCGACCGCCGCTGTCGCCCGTTTTTAAGGTCCCCCGTCCCGACCCTCGGGTATGGAACTGGAGTTGCGATTCTTCGCGACGTTTCGGGAGGCGGTCGGCGGGAAGACGGTCGCGTACGAGACATCGGACGACTCGACGGTCGGCGACGTCCTCCGTGCGCTCGAAGCGGAGCACGACGGGCTCGCCGGCAACCTGATCGTCGACGGCGAGCTGGCACCCCAGATCAACGTGCTGAAGAACGGTCGCGAGGTGTTACACATGGACGGACTCGACACCGACCTCGACGACGGCGACAGACTCTCGGTCTTCCCGCCGGTCGCGGGCGGCGCATGACCGACGTGGCCCCCCCGCCGATCGAGGAGGGGTGGGTGCGCGAGGAACGGGCGTACCGAGGGATCTCGCGGCGACTCGCGGCACACTACCTGCGGAACCTCGGCGGCGAGCTCGTCGACGCCGACGAGCCCGCCGAGGCGACCCGCGTCGACGGCGACGGGTGGCGCACGACGCTCCGCGCAGAGAAGGTGAACGTCGCCGGCTCGATCATCCTCACGGAGGTGACGGTGTCGTTCGCGGGTGCACCCGCCGTCCTCGCCGAGCTGATCCCGAGCTTCAAACAGAAGGCGATGCGTGCCGGCGGGTGATGGACCGGGACACGGACGGTACGGCGGACGGCGAGACGAGCGAGGAGACGCCCGATGGGACGGGACCGGACGGGGACCGCGGATCCGACCACCCGATCGACGGCACGGCGTTTCTCAAAGCCGCCGCGCTCGCCAGCGTGCCCGCCGACCGACTCCCGGACCTGTTAAACCGCGTGCAGGCGGAGCTCGGCCCCCGTATCGACGAGTATCGACGACGGTACGAACGGGTGGCGGCGGAACGGGACCGGGAGACGTTCCTCGTCGAGCCCGACCACTGGGCGGCCATCGGCGAGCGACTCGGCTTCTCGGAGCGCGAGCGGGCCGCCGTGACTCGCGCACACGAGGCGGCCGTCGAGCGTGCCGGGTCGGCGGACGACCGCCGCCAGGAGTTCGACACCGCCCTCGAGATCCGGAGCGGCGTCGTGATCGGGGTCAACGCCGATGTTGACGGGGAAATCGGCGGTGATGGGGAAGTCGACAGTGATGGGGACGGAAAAGCCGCCCGCGACGGTGCGTGAGCCGTGACTCCCCTGACCTTCCCGTCTCCCTTTTGAACCCTCCCCTGACTCCGGTGCCTCTTTCGATGCGCTTTTGCGCCCGCCCCGGGAGCGTGACTCATGCGACTCGCTCGCTTGCTGACCCCCGACGGCCCGGTGGCCGGACGCTACGAGGACGGAACGATCGTCGCCGAGGACGGCCGCTACGAGGTCGGTCGCGACGGGCGACTCCTGCCGCCGTGTGACCCGACTGCGCTGTACTGCGTCGGACGGAACTACGCCGAGACGCTCGACCAGATGGAGTATGAGCGGCCCGAGGAGCCCGACTTCTTCATCAAGCCTCCCGCGAGCCTCCGTGCGCACGGCCAGCCGATCCGCTACCCCGACTGGACCGACGAGCTGACGTACGCCGGCGAGCTCGTCGCGGTGATGGACGAGCGCTGTCGGGACCTCGCTCCCGAGGAAGTGCCCGACGTCGTTCGCGGCTACACGATCCTCAACGACGTCGACGCGCTCGACCAGGGCGGACGGACCGCCCGGAAGGCGTTCGACGGCTCCGCGCCGCTCGGTCCGTGGATCGAGACCGACGTCGATCCGACGTCGCTCGACATCTCGACGACCGTCGCCGGCGAGCAGCGACAGGACGCCAACACCGAGCTAATGCTGTTCGGTCCTCACGAGATCGTCTCGTACCTCTCGGAGCGGTTCACCTTCGAGCCGGGCGACTGCGTCGCGTTCGGGAGCCCCGCGAACCCCGGACTCGTCGAGCCCGGCGACCGCGTCGAGATCACCTACGAGGGCGTCGGCACCCTGACGAACGACGTCGTCGCTTCGGACGAGGTCACCGTGCCGGACGACGCGTCGGACGGCGCTCACCCGTCCTCCTGACTCCCCGCGGTCCGCTTGATCAGCGCCGCCAGCCGATCGTAGAAGTCGGGGTCGTACTTCGTCGCGGCGTCGACGGTCGGGCGGGCGTTGGTCTCGGTGACGACGAGTCGGTCCTCCGTCGCCAGCAGGTCGACGCCGAGGTAGTCGATCCCGAGCGTCGCCGCGGTCCGCTCGGCGAGTAGCCGGGCGTCGTCATCGAGGTCGACGCCGCGGGCGACCGCGCCGCGGTGGACGTTGTGCTTCCAGCGCCCGTCCGCGAGCGCGTCGGCCGGCAGCTCCCGACGAACGCCCCCGGCGTACTCCCCGTCGACGACCATGGCGCGGTAGTCGCGCGCGTCCGGCAGGAACTCCTGTATCAGGTACGACTTGTCGCCGGTCGCGCGGTAGTCGTGGACCAAGTTCAGGTAGTCGACGATACCGAGCAGCGAGTCGATATCGACCGCCTTCGCGACGCCGACCCCGCGAGTCGTGGAGTTGGGCTTGACGACGACCGGAAACGAGAAGTCGTCGACCGCGTCGACGACGGTCGACTCCTCGACCGGGTTCGAGACCATCGTCGTCCGCGGGACGGGGAGGCCGGCCGCGTCGAGCGCGGCGAGGACCCCGCCCTTGTTGCGCGAGGTCACGACCGCGTCGCGGCCGTTCACCCACGATACCCCGAGGCGAGCGTCGAGCGCCGCACCCTCCATCAGCCGGGAGGGGTACACGAACCCGACGTCGAACTCGTCGGATCGATCCGTCGTGGCGGCGTCCCGCTCGCCGCCGGCGACCCGGATCGATCGCTGCTTCGATCGCAGGTGTCGGGCCTCGATCCCGCGGTCGGCGAGGGGGCCGCGGATCCGATCGAGCGTCTCGGCGTCGGTCGTCACGGCGAGCCGGCACATGGCTGCGAGTGAGCGCCTGACGCAGTAAAAGGCGACGGGGTCGCGCCGCCGCCGTCGATCCCACGGCGAGTATATAAACGCCGTCGTAAAGCTCAAACCTGATCCCGCTCGAACGTCGCTCTACCGTGCGATCCGGGGCGTTGATCGTGCGATCGTCGCCGACACACTTATGTGTGTGAATCCCTCCCACACATCTAGCCTCGGTTACGAGCCGAGACGACGACTGCCCGCCTGTTGGTTCCCGACGGTCCGTCGCCCGCGACGCCGACGGGGTGTACGAGTCGGTACGACGAGCCGTGCGTCCGTCGTGGTGTCGATCGCGGCGGATCCGGCCGGTCGGTCGTCGTGACTCGTCCGAGATCGGAGACACAATGACAGACAGACAAACGCTCGAACGACTCAGCGAGGAGTACCGCGAGGACGTCCCGGACGATCTGCGGGAGCCGCAGTCGTTCGACTGGTACCTCGATGCGCTGTACGACGACCCCCGGATCGCACGGAGCGCCCATCAACGCGTCGCGGACATGTTCGACCACTACGGCACGCGCTACGACGAGGAGCGCGGCGTCGTCGAGTACGCGCTCGCCGCGGACGACCCCCTCCACGGCGGCGAGAACGTGTTCTACGGACGCGAGATCCACGAGGCGATCCACGAGTTCGTTAACAAGCTGAAATCCGGCGCTCGAGGGCTCGGTCCCGAAAAGCGGATCAAGCTCCTCCTGGGCCCGGTCGGTTCCGGGAAGTCCCATTTCGACTGGCTCGTCCGCCGCTACTTCGAGGCGTACACGCGCGAGGCGGCCGGCCGAATGTACACGTTCCGGTGGGTCGACCTCTGCTCGGTGATCGACGACCAGGACCCGAGCGACGACGTCGTGCGCTCGCCGATGAACCAGGACCCGCTCGTGCTGCTCCCCCAGCCGCAGCGAGACGCCGTGATCGACGATCTCAACGACCGGCTGGACGCGCAGTACACCCTCCGCAACGACCAGCACCCCGATCCGGCCTCGGAGTTCTACCTGAACGAACTGCTGGCGCATTACGACGACGACCTGCGGACGGTGCTCGACGAACACGTCGAGATCGTGCGACTCGTCGCCGACGAGAACCGCCGCGAGTGCGTCGAGACGTTCGAGCCGAAGGACAAGAAAAACCAGGACGAAACGGAGCTCACCGGCGACGTCAACTACGCGAAACTCGCCGTCTACGGCGAGTCCGACCCGCGCGCGTTCGACTACGCCGGCGCGTTCTGTAACGCGAACCGGGGGCTGTTCTCCGGCGAGGAGCTCCTCAAGCTCCAGCGGGAGTTCCTCTACGACTTCCTGCACGCCTCACAGGAGTCGACGATCAAACCGAAGAACAACCCGCGGATCGACATCGACCAGGTGATCGTCGGTCGGACGAACATGCCGGAGTACAGAGAGAAGACGGGCGACGAGAAGATGGAGGCGTTCAACGACCGCACGAAGCGGATCGACTACCCGTACGTCTTGGAGTACGAGAGCGAGGCGCGGATCTACGAGAAGATGCTCGAGAACGCCGACGTCCCGAACGTCCACGTCGAGCCGCACACGCTGGAGACCGCCGGTCTGTTCGGCGTGCTCACCAGGATCGAAGCGCCCACCGACGAGACCGTGGACCTGCTCGACAAGGCGAAGGTGTACAACGGCGAACTGGAGGACGAGGAGATCGACGCCCGCAAGCTCCGCGAGGACGGCGAGGAGTCCGCCGACATCGGCGAGGGGATGGACGGCGTCTCCGCCCGCTTCATCGGCGACGAGATCGCCGAGGCGATCATGGACGCCACCCACCGCGACCGCGGCTACCTCTCGCCGCTGTCCGTGTTCGATCACTTCGAGGCGAACCTCGGCGGCCACGGCTCGATCGCCGCGGACGACCTCGATCGCTACGAGCGGCTGCTCGATATCGTTCGCGAGGAGTACCGCGAGCGCGCGATCGAGGACGTGCGCCACGCGTTAGCCTACGACGTCGACGAGCTGCGCCGACAGGGCGAGAAGTACATGGACCACGTGATGGCGTACATCGACGACGCCACCGTCGACGATGCGCTGACCGGTCGCGAGACGGAGCCCGACGAGACGTTCCTCCGCGCGGTCGAAGAACAGCTCGACGTCCCCTCGGACCGCAAGGACGACTTCAGACAGGAGGTGTCGAACTGGGTCTCGCGGCGCGCCCGCGAGGGGCGCGGCTTCGATCCGCAGGAGAACGACCGGCTCCGGCGCGCGCTCGAACGCAAGCTGTGGGAGGACAAGAAACACAACATCAACTTCTCGGCGCTCGTCTCGGCGACCGACCTCGACGACGAGGAGCGGAGCGCGTGGGTCGACGCCCTGGTCGACCGCGGCTACTCGCCGGACGGAGCCGCGGAAGTGCTCGAGTACGCGGGCGCGGCCGTCGCCCGCTCGGAGATGGAGGATGGCGGGACGTAACCGACCTCCGGACGGCGAGTCGTTCGTCGAGGCGGCCGACGAGGCGCTCCGGAGCGCGTACGAGCCGCCGATGAGCCTCGCGGCGTACGTCGATCACGTCCTCGAGAACCCGCTCGCAGCGGCGTCGAGCGCGCGGTACCTGCTCGCGGCCATCGAGTCGCGGGGAACGCGGACGGTCCGCGAGCGCGGCGAGCGACTGGACCGATACCGGTTCTTCGACGACCCGTTCAACGACGGCGAACACGCCGTGTTGGGCAACACGGCCGCGCTCAACGCGTTCGTCGACGACCTCCGCGCGGCCGCCGCGGGACGCGGCAACGACGAGAAGATCGCGTGGATCGACGGACCGACCGCGACCGGAAAGTCGGAGTTCAAACGCTGCCTGATAAACGGGCTCCGGGAGTTCTCGCGAACCGAGGCGGGGCGACGATACACGGTCGAGTGGAACGTCACGGGAACGGGGACGACCCGGTCGCTGTCGTACGGGAGCGGTGGCGACGCGGCGGCGTGGTACCGGAGTCCGGTGCAGAACCCGCCGCTGTCGGTGTTCCCGGCGGACGTTCGCGAACGCGTCGCGGATGCGATCGCGGACGGAACCGGCGAGTCGCGGCGCGCGATCGCGACCGACCTCGGACTCGATCCGTTCAGTCGCGAGGCGTACGACGCGCTCGAATCGACGTACAGGGACGAGGGCCGTCGGGACCCGTTCTCCGCGATCACCGATCGAGACCACCTGCGCGTGACCAGCTACGTCGTCGACGTCGGACGGGGAATCGGGGTGCTTCACGCCGAGGACGACGGGACGCCAAAGGAGCGGCTCGTCGGGTCGTGGATGAGCGGCATGGTTCGCGAACTCGACTCCCGCGGCCGGAAGAACCCGCAGGCGTTCAGCTACGACGGGGTGTGCTCGCAGGGGAACGGCGTCGCGACCGTCGTCGAGGACGCCAGCCAGCACGCAGACCTCCTCAGACGCCTCCTCAACGTTCCCGACGAGCGTCGGGTCAAACTCGACAAGGGGATCGGGATGGACGTCGACACGCAGCTGATCGTCGTCTCCAACCCGGACCTCGACGCCGAGCTCGACCGTCACACGGACCGCGAGAACGCGGATCCGCTCAAGGCGCTGAAGCGGCGGCTCTCCCGCCACGAGTTCCGGTATCTCACCGACCGACGGCTGGAGGCGGCGCTGCTCCGGCGGGAGATCGCGGGCGAGACGGACGTCCCCGAGGCGGACGATCCGGCCGCGGCGGATGAGCGGACCCGCGCACCCCTGACGATGGCGGTTCGCGACGAGGCCGGAGTCGAGCGGGAACGGGAGCTCGCGCCGCACGCGCTGAGCGCGGCCGCGCTGTACGCGGTCGTCACGCGACTCGACACCGACGAGCTCCCGCCCGACATCGATCTGCTGGAGAAGGCTCGACTGTACGAGGTCGGCGAGATCCGTCGCGGTGACGAGCACGTCTCCATCGACGACGTCTGCGTCGGCGACGGGGACGCGGACGGACGGACCGGGATCCCGGTGACGTACACCCGCGACGTCATCGCGGACCTGTTGAGCGCCGACGCCGACCGGAGCCATTCGGAGATCCCGGTCGAGCGCGTCGTCACTCCCGACGACGTCCTCACCGCGATGGCCGACGGGCTCACGGACGCGCCAGTGTTCTCTCGAGCGGAGGTCGCCGAGTTCGAGAGTCGGTGCGCACCCGTCGCCGAGCGCGTCCGGGAGCACCAGCGCGCCGACGTGATCGACGCGGTGCTCGCGGCGGAGACCGTCTCGCCGGCGACCGTCCGCGACTACGTGGAACACGTGTACGCGTGGGACGCCGACGAGCCCGTCGAGACCGAGCGTGGGCCGACGGAGCCGGACGCGCTCGCGATGAAGGTGTTCGAGACGGAGGCGCTCGGTCGGTTCGACGACGGCGACTACTCCCGGACGAAGCCGAGCCGCGAGGTGGCGGAGTTCCGCCGAGACCGGGTTATCCGTGCGCTCACGCGCTACGCGTGGACGCACCGGGACGACGGGTTCAGCGTCGACGACGTCGACGTGAGCGAGATCCCGGAGCTCACGGCGGTTCTGGAGACGAACGAGCTCGCGGACGTGAAGCGGCGATTCCCCGAGCTGGACCCGCGCGAGTGGGCGGATCCCCCGGCGAACACCGAGACCGCACGCGTGAAGACGGCGACGATCGACCGCCTGATCGACCACGGATACAGCCGTGCGTCGGCCGAGCTGACGAGCCGCGCCGTGATGCGCGACGCCCGCGAGGAGTGGGACGAACTGGACGACGACGGCGGTGGCGGGAACGGAACGGGCCACGGAACCGCGTCGGGAAACGGCGGTGATCGCTGATGGGGCTGCCAGCGGACCGCAAGCGGTTCCGCGAGGTCGGCGAGGCCAGACGCGAGGACCTCGCGGAGTTCATCAGTCATGGGGACCTCGGCGGCTCCGCGCCGGACCGGGTTCGGATCCCGATCAAGATCGTCGACCTGCCGGAGTTCGTCTACAATCGCCGAGACGCCGGCGGCGTCGGGCGGGGCGATGGCGGCCAGCCACAGCCCGGCCAGCCGGTCGACCCGCAGCCGGGAGACGGCGACGATGCGGGCGACCCCGGCGAGGAGGGCGGCGACCACGAGTACTACGAGATGGATCCCGAGGAGTTCGCCGCGGAGCTCGACGAGGCGCTCGGGCTCGACCTCGAACCGAAGGGGAAGCGGGTTATCGAGGAGGTCGAAGGGGAGTTCACCGACACCGCTCGCGCCGGCCCGAAGGGGACGCTCGACGTCGACGAGTTCTTCAAACGCGGGCTGAAGCGCCATCTCGCGACCGACTTCGACGACGAATACGTCCGCGAGGGGCTGTACGTCGACGGTGCCGGCGTCGACGAGGTGTTCGCGTGGGCCCGTGAGGGGTCGATCCCGGTCTCCCGCGCGTGGATCGCCGACGCGGCCGCCGACGTCGAGACCGAACTCGGCGCGCCGGTCGAGACGGCGAGCCGGTGGGAGAGCTTTGCGGTGCTCGAAGCGACCGTCGACCGCGAGCCCGTTCACGTCCGTATCCGGCGGGAGGGACTCGACATGATCCCGTTCCGGCGCGAGGACGAGCGCTTCCGACATCCGGAAGTCATCGAGAAGCGGGAACGAAACGTCGTCGTGATCAACGTCCGGGACGCCTCCGGCTCGATGCGGGAGACGAAACGCGAACTCGTCGAGCGGGTGTTCACCCCAATGGACTGGTACCTGACGGGGAAGTACGACGCCGCGGAGTTCCACTACGTCGTTCACGACGCGGAGGCGTGGGAGGTCGACCGCGAGGAGTTCTTCGGGATCCAGTCGGGCGGCGGGACGAAGATATCCAGCGCCTACGAGCTCGTCGCGGAGATCCTCGAGGGGTACCCCTTCTCGGAGTGGAACCGATACGTGTTCGCCGCGGGCGACTCCGAGAACTCCGGGAGCGACACGACGGAGGGTGTCATCCCGCTGATGGAGTCGATCGACGCCAACCTCCACGCGTACGTGGAGACCCAGCCGGGCGGCACCGCGCCGAACGCGCGCCACGCCGACGAGCTCGAGCGCGCGCTCGGCGACGCGCCGAACGTCGCCGTCGCCCGCGTCGAGCGACCGTCGGACGTCACCGACGCCATCTACGAGATACTGAGCACGGAGTCGGCGGCCGACTCCGGCGGTATGGCCAGAGGCGACCGGAGCGGAACGGACGACGACGGGGGTATGAAACCATGAGAGACGACAGGATCGAGGCGAAACGGGAGGCTGAGACGTTGGCGGAGCCGGCACGTGAAGCGCGGGCCCTCGCGGAGCGGCTCGGGCTGGAACCGTACCCGGTCCGCTACTGGGTCGTCGACCACGACGAGATGAACGAGCTCATCGCTTACGAGGGGTTCCAGCGGCGCTACCCCCACTGGCGGTGGGGGATGAACTACGAGCGTCAGCGGAAGACGGACCGCCACGGGCTCGGGAAGGCGTTCGAGATCGTCAACAACGACGACCCGAGTCACGCGTTCCTTCAGGAGTCGAACACGACGGCGGACGGGAAGGCCGTGATCACTCACGTCGAGGCACACGCGGACTTCTTCGCGAACAACCGGTGGTTCGGGCTGTACGCCGACCGCGGCGCGGACGGACCGAACGCCGCGGCGCGGCTGGAGCGCAACGCCGACCGGCTGTCGGCGATCGCGAGTCGTTCCGACGTCGACCGCGACGAGGTCGAACGCCTGATCGACGCCGTGAGCTCGCTGTCGGACACCATCGACCAGTACAGCCCGGTCGACGCTGCTCGAGACGGGGACGCCGCCGATCCCGGAACCGATGCCTCTCGGGACGATCCGGCGGCGGAGCTGCGGGCGCGCGTCGACGAACTCGACCTCTCCGAGGCGATCCGACGCGACGTGTTCGACGACGACTGGCTCGCGGAGCTGGACGATGGGGTCGACCCCGACGAGCCGCGACCGGACGTGCTCGCGTTCCTGCGGGACCACGGGAAGCGGTACGATCCCGACACCGGCAAGGCGGTCGACCGCGAACCGTGGGAGACGACCGTCATCGACGCGATCCGCGAGGAGGCGTACTACTTCGCCGGCCAGAAGTCGACGAAGGTGCTCAACGAGGGATGGGCAACGTATTGGGAGTCCGTTATGATGGGCGGAGAGGGGTTCGCCGGTCCGGACGAGTTCGTCACTTACGCTGACCACATGGCGCGGGTGCTCGGCTCGCCCGGACTCAACCCGTACAAGCTCGGCTTCGAGCTGTGGACGCACGTCGAGCGGCGCGCGGCCCGGCGAGACGTCATCGACAGGCTGCTCCGCGTCGAGGGGGTTACGCCCGAGAGCTTCCACTCGCGGATCGACCTCGACGCCGTCGCGGCGGCGCTCGCACCGCACCCGGCCATCGCGGGCGCGGGTCCCGAGACGCTGGACGAGCTGGCCGAGCTCGCGGGCGAGGACGACCCGCGCGTCGATTCGGAGACGGTCGACCGCGCACTCTCCGTCCGCGACGGCGACCTCGACCCGGAGGAGGGACCCGACATCGAGCGCTACCCGTGGAAGCTGCTCACCTACGAGGGGCTCGCGGAGCGGCACTACGTCCTCGCCCGACCGGAACACCGCGGCGCGCTGCGGAGCGTCTCGCGGTCGACGCTGGCGGAGCGCGGACGGTACATGTTCGACGTCGACCGCTACGCGACCGTCGCGGAGGCGCTCGCCGACGTCGACCGTACCGCCGGCTGGGAGCGCATGTTCGAGATCCGCGAGAGCCACAACGACGTGACGTTCATCGACGAGTTCCTCACCGACGAGTTCGTCCGCGAGGGGAACTACTTCACGTACGAGTACAGCCACGCGTCGGAGGGGTTCCGCGTCGCCAGCGTCGACGCCGAGGACGTGAAACGGAAGCTCCTGCTCCGCTTTACGAACTTCGGGAAGCCGACGATCGTCGTCCTCGACGGCAACTTCCGGAACCGCGGCGAGCTCCTCTTGGGCCACCGGTACAACGGCGTCGCGCTCGATACGGAGCAGGCGAAAGCGACCCTCGAGCGCGTCTTCGAGCTGTGGGGCCGGCCGGTGAACCTCGCGACGATCCGCACGGAGTACACCGACGAGGAGATCCGTCGAGCGAAGCGGCGCGGTCGTGAGCCCGAGGGAACGGCGGTCGGCGTCCGTTTCCAGTACGACGGCGGCGAGACGACGGAACACGAACTCGACCCGGAGATCGAAGCGCGGATCGCGGCCGATGAGGTGGACTACGACACGAAACCGGACGAGTGGCTGGCGTGATGGTCGCTCCGGGAGCGGGCGGCGGCGTTCGACGTCCAACCGCCTCGACGGACCCGACAGACCCTTGTTTTCCGCGGGCGACGCGGGGACATGGATGACCTCGCATGGGAGACGACCGGGACGGGGATCGAGTACCGCTGTCCGGGGTTCGACGTGCGCCGCGACGACGTGCGGTTTCCGGGCGGAGCCGACGGAGAGTACCACTACGTGGACGAACCGCCCGCGGTCGTCGTGATGCCGTTCACGCCCGACGGCGACGTCGTCGTCATCGACGAGTGGCGACAGGCGGTCGGGCGCGTCAACCGGGGAGTTCCTGCGGGGACGGTCGAGCCGGCGGACGAAGCCGACCTCGAACGAGCGGCCGCCCGCGAACTCGCCGAGGAGACGGGCTATGCGGCGGACGCCTTCGAGCACCTGATCACGGTCGAACCGTCGAACGGAATCGCCAACACGGTCCATCACCACTTCGTCGCGACGGGCTGTACGCCGACCGCCGATCGGAACCTCGACCACAACGAGTCGATCGCGGTCGACGTCGTGGCGTACGACGACCTGCTCGCCGGCGTCGTCGACGGCCACCGCCGCGACGGCCGGACCGTCACCGCGGTGACCCAGTACGAACTCACTCGTCGGCAGTAGGACTCGATCTGGCCGAGAGCGGGTTCGCGGACGAACAACCCTATGAAACGGGAGCCCAAAGAGCCGGTGATGACCGACACCTCCAGCGGCGATGGGGACGACACCCCCGACGGCACGTCGCCGTCGGACGACGGGTTCGAGTATCCCCGCGATCCGAGCGACATCCGTGATCCCGACGCTCGGGGTTCCGACGACGTCAATGGTCCTCGCGACCCGACCGATCCTCGCGACCCGACCGATCCTCGCGACCCCGACGATCACGGATCGATCGACGGCGACTCCGACGAGACGCCGCTCGTCGCGATCGCGACCGCCGTCGGTCTCGGCGTTCTCGGGCCGCTCATCGCGTTCGTGGGTGGCGTCGGCGTGTTCGTCGTCGACATGGTGTTCGACCTCGGGCTCGTCGCGAGCCTGCTTCTCACCCTGTTCGTCGGCCAGTACGTCGCGTTCGCCGGGCTCGCAGTCGGGTATCTCGCGTGGCGCGGGTTCGACCGCTCCGGGATCGTCTCGTATCTCGGCGTCCGCCGCCCGAGCCTCACGGATCTCGGTGTCGTCGTCGTCGGCTGGGTCGTCATCATCACGTCAGTGATCGGCATCTCCGTCGTGATCCAGCTGATCGGAGTCGACACCGCGGCGAACCAGAGCGCGGAGCTCGCACTGGAGAACCCGGCTATCGTCCCGATTTTCATCGCCGCCTCGTTCCTCGTGATCGGTCCCTGTGAGGAGATCCTGTACCGCGGTGTCGTCCAGGGTCGGCTCCGCGAGTCGCTGCCGGCCGCTCCCTCCATCGTCATCGCCTCCGCCGTGTTCGCCGCCATCCACGTGATGGCGCTGACCGGCGGGATATCCGGCCGGCTCACGACCGTCGCCGTCCTCTTCTTCCCGAGTCTCGTGTTCGGAGCCGTCTACGAGTACACCGAGAACATCGTCGTCCCGTCGTTGCTCCACGGCCTCCATAACGCGGTCATCTTCACGCTGCTTTACGTCACCGTCACGTACGGCGACGAACTCGATGAGCTCGCTGCGGCAGGCACGATGCTGTTTCCCTTGTAGGTGCGATCTCCGCGTCGATCGCCGGATCCGCGGCCGTCGCAAGAGTTGCGGATACCTCGGAGATGATCAAAAGCGCATAGGCGGCGAGAACACGGGACGAAGCACCCCGTTTCCGGTGAATCGATACTGTCTCGTCGTCCTCGGTACGTTCGATGGTTACCCCTGGCGGCGGCGTATTAACCGTGAATCGTCTACCGATCGTATGTATACGAACGGTACATCGGCTTCCCGGCGTTCGTTTCTCGCGACGGCAGGCGGTGCGGCGACGGTCGGACTCGCCGGCTGTCTCGGCGGTGACGACGGTCTCGACGAGCTGACGGTCGCACACATGCCGATCTACCCCGACCTCCAGTGGTACGTCATGGAGGGAGAGGGGTACTTCTCGGACATCGACGCCGAGATCACCGGCGAGGAGTTCACCGACGGGCCCGCGATCGTGCAGGCGTTCGCGGGCGGGGACATCGACGTCGCCATGTTCGGGATCGTGCCCGCGATGATCGTCATCGACCGCGGACTCCCCGCACAGGTGACCGCGGCGAACATCCGCGAGCCGATGGGGATCATGGCCGAGGAGTCGTTCCACGCGACGTTCGAGGAGCACGGCGGCGAGGCGTTCTCGCGGTGGGCCGACGAGCACGGTCGGCCGTTCCGGTTCGGGACGTTCCCGCAGGGGAGCGTCCCGGACGTCCTCCTCCGCTTCTGGCTGGAGGACGTCGGCGTCGAGCCCGGCGAGGACGTCGAGATCCTCGAGATCAACGGCGCGAGCGCCGTCTGGCAGGCGATCGCCAACGGCGAGATCGACGGGACGTCGATCATGGAGCCGGTGCCGACGATCGCCGACGAGGAAGGGTCGTCGGTCAGGATGCTCCGGACGGCCGCGGAGATCCTCCCCGGTCAGCCCGCGGCGGTCACGCTGATGAGCGACGCGGTCCGCGACTCGCCGCTGGCCGGCCAGTTCGTCGAGCAGCACGTCCGGGCCACGGAGTTCATCGATACGAACCCCGACGACACCGCGGTCCACGTCGAGGAGGGAATCGGCATGCCGGCCGATCGAGCGCGGCGAGCCCTCGATTCCCCGCTCTCGAACTTCATCACCGACCCCAGCGAGATCCTCGACGCGACGCAGGTGTTCTCGGAGTTCGCGAACCGGAACGGCCAGATCGACGAGCAGCTCTCCACCGAGGAGATCTTCGACCTGTCGGTGTACGACTCCCTGTAATGGCCACCGAAACCGATCGACCCCTCGACGGGAGCGAGAACGCGGCGGTCCGGTCGGATCTCGACCCGACGCGAGCCGTTCGTGGCAGCGTCGGTCTGGTCGGGTTCGTCGTCGTCTGGCATCTCGTCTCGCTCACGCAGCCCACCTTCGTCCTCCCGTCGCCCGTCGCGGTCGCTCAGACGTTCGCCGCTGAGCTCGCGTCCGGCGAGATGACGACCGCGCTCGGCCAGAGCGTCCGCCACTGGATCCCGGGCACCGTCGTTGGGACGGCACTCGGCGTCGGATCGGGGATCGCTTTCGGGTGGAACCGAACGCTCGACGACGTGACCGCGCCGATCGTGCGTCTGTTGCGCCCGGTCCCGCCGCTCGCGCTCATCGGCTTCGCCATCGCGTGGTTCGGGATCAACCACGCCGGGGCGGCGTTCATCATCGCGGTCGGCGCGTTCTGGATCAACTTCTACGCCGCCTACGGCGCGGTTGAGGGCGTCTCCACGGATCTCCTCGACGTCGGTCGGACGCTCGGAGTCCGAACTGACATCGACATGCTCAGATCCGTCGTCGTTCCCGCCTCGCTCCCCGAAATCACGACGGGGATCCGGACCGGACTCGGGCGGTGCTGGATGCTCGTCGTCGCGGCCGAGATATTCGGTGTAGCCGGCGTCGGCCGACGCATCCTGCGTGCGAGCAACAACCTGTTGGTCGACGAAGTGATCGCGTACATCCTCGTGTTGAGTCTGATGTACCTCGTCGTCGACGTGGCGTTCCGCGCGGCCCAACGGAGGATGTTAGTGTGGCGGGCGTGAACGAGGGAACGATGGGAACGGACGACGCGTCGGCAACGGGCGACCGATCGTCGGCTTCCGATCCCGACGGCGGCCGTGCCGGCGTCGTCGTCGACGGCGTCGGGAAGACGTACGCCGGCGACGGCGATCCCGTTCGCGCGCTCGAAGGCGTGCGCTTCGCCGTCGACGACGGGGAGTTCGTCTGTCTCGTCGGCCCGTCCGGCTGCGGAAAGACCACCCTGTTCCGCGTCATCGCCGGACTGACCGACGCGACCGACGGGCGGGTGCTGTTGAACGACGCCCCGGTCACCGGTCCGACGACGGACATGGGCGTCGTCTTTCAGGACTACCACCTGTTCCCGTGGCTGACCGTCGCGGAGAACGTCGCGTTCGGGCTCGAGCGGACGGAGACGACCGACGCCGACCGCGCCGACCGGGTCGACGAGATGCTGGAGCTCGTCGGACTCGACGAGTTCCGCGACGCGTACCCGAAGTCGCTGTCGGGCGGAATGAAACAGCGGGTCGGCATCGCCAGAGCGCTCGCAGTCGACCCGCACCTCCTCCTGATGGACGAGCCGTTCGGCGCGGTCGACGCACAGACCCGCGAGATGCTCCAGCGGGAACTGCTCGACGTGTGGGCCTCGACCGGAAAGACCGTCCTGTTCGTCACCCACGACGTCTCGGAGGCGGTCACGCTCGCGGATCGAGTCGTCGTGATGGCCGCGGAGCCCGGTCGCGTCCGTGAGATCGTCGACGTCGACGTGGAGCGTCCCCGGCGGCGCGACGACCCGGCGTTCGGCGAGCACGTCGCGCGGGTCCGGGAACTGATCGGTGCGACACGACGCTGAACGCGCCGAGTCGGTACGGTTCGACAGATGAACGAGGCGGGTGTCTCGGCGCACCCCTCGAGACCGTTCACGTTCGGGTGCTCACACTCCGAGAGTCGAGACCGTTCACGTTCGGGTGCTCACACCCCGGGAGCGTTCCGTGTCGTTCGTCGACGGTCGTCGCGTCCCGGAACTCAGCGGATGCCGTTCACTGCTCGGTCGTGGGCGCGAGATCGTCGACGGAGAAGCCCGGCTCCATGAGGAGTTCCGTCTGGTCGGCAACGTACCGCTGTTCGCGCATCAGCTGTTTGAACGCGGACTGCGGCGAGAGGTCGCCGATGAGCACGCCCCCGACGATCCGACCGTCCTTCAGCGCGACGCGCCGCCACTCGCCGTCGTCGGTGGTCGCCTCGACGGACTCCTCGCCCAGCGTCGGGTGGCCGAACGAGAGGAACGGGAAGTCGAAGTGCGTGATCGAGTACGAGGAGACCCACTTGAACTCCTCGGAGCCGTAGTCGATCATGTTTCGGGCAGCGATCGTCCCCTGCTCTTTCGCGGAGCCCCACGAGCCGTTCTGTCCGTGTTCGCCGAGGATGAGGTCGTTGAACCGCGTGATGTCGCCCGCGGCGAACACGTTGTCGACGTTGGTGCGCATGTACTCGTCGACGACGATGCCGTCGTCGACCTCGATCGGCGTGTCCTCGATGAGCTCCGAGTTGAGATCGAGGCCGATGGCGACGCCGGCGAAGTCGCACTCGTAGCGCGTGCCGTTCGGGTCGACGGCGGCCTCGACGTGACCGTCGTCGTCGACCTCGAAGTGGTCCACGCCGGAGCCGAACACGGGCTCGACGCCGCGCTCGCGCATCGCCTCGTGCATGATCTCCGCGCCCTCCTCGGAGAGCGCGTAGCGCCACCAGCAGTCGCCGCGCATCAGGTACTTGGCCTCGACGTCCTGTGCGCCGCAGATCGCGGCGAAGTCGATGCCGAGCAGCCCCGCACCGACGATGACGCCCTGGTCGGCGTCCTCGACGCTCGCCTTGATCTTCCGGGCGTCCTGGAACGTCCAGAAGTGATGGATCCCGTCGGCGTCGGCGTTCCCGACCGGGAGCTGCTGGGGCGTCCCGCCGACCGCGAGCAGGAGCGCGTCGTACTCGAACGTCTCGCCCTCGTGGGTGTGGACGGCGTCGTTCTCGATGTCGACGTCGACGACGACGGTGTTCAGACGGAGGTCGACGTCGTGGTCGTCGTACCATCCCTCGTCGTGGATCGAGATCGGCGCTTCCGGGAGCTTCCCTTTCGCGAACTCCTTTATCAGGATCCGGTTGTAGAGGGATTCCCCTTCGTCGGTGATAACCGTGATCTCGGCGTCCGGTGACTGCTCACGGAGCGTCTCCGCCGCGGATGCCCCCGCGATACCATCCCCGATGATCACGTACGAATCACTCATGTTCGGGGGTTTGAAGCGAGGGGTAATGTGAATTGTCATCCGCTCGGACGATCATGAGGGTAAAACTCATACCCTAGTCAATTGAACCGTATAGGGGTGTTACGATCCGCGTCCGCCGAATCGAGACTCGGCCGTCACCTGCACCGACGCCTCAGGGGAGGTATCGAACGCTGACCACGCCGGGCTCCGAACGGATCTCGACCCGGTTCACTCCGAGCCGGGCGGCCCGGGCGAGCGTCGTTTCGCGGTCCTCGACCACGTCGGTCACGGCCTGTTCGGTCGCCTCTTTCGGGGGCGTCAGCACGTGGATCTCGCCGACGCCGGCGCGCGGCTCCCGGGTGAGTTCCCCGACCGATTGGTCGGCCGCGAGTTCGCGTTCCTGTCCGGTCGGCGGCTCCTCGCTCCGCTCGATGGAGAGCTCCCGACGCTCCGCGACCTCGATCACCTGATACGTCACGTCCATCGGTGGATCCGGCGCGACGGTGGCCTCGACGGCGTCGTCGACGGCCACCCCCGGATTCGAGCTCAGCGTGTGTACCTGTCCGTCGTGGACGTCCTTCAGCACGGCCGAGTCGGCCTCGACGTGTGTTACGAGGAACGTGCTCTCCTTCTCGTCGGTCATTGGTGGCGGTACGGCGTCGAGCCTTTTCCGGGTTTCGAGCGGGCCGGCGGGCGGGTCGTCCGTCGTGTTCAGCTATCGAGCGCGTCGACGTCGGTCGCCTCGCCGGCGGGCGGGTCGTCCGCGCGTTCGCTCTGGTCGGCCGCCGAGCGTCGCAGTCGACGGTGTGTCCAAAACACGAGGCCGGCAGCGACGATCGGTGGAATCACACCCGCGAGCGACGGGAGCGCGTACAGCGCGTTGACGAGCACCGACTCGCTCGGATCGCGGAGGTCGGCGGGCGCGGAGATAACCATGCCGACGTACAGCGAGACGAGGAAGAGAAAACCCGTGTACGCCAGTTTCCGATCGTAGCCGTCGGCGACGGGGTCGTTCCGTCGATGACGACGCGCGACGAACAGCAACGGCGCGATCAGCGGGGCGACGGCGGCGAAGCCGGCGATCACGTACAGCGACCGCGAGAACAGGAAGATGCCGCCGTCCATCTCGGCCGTCTCGGCCATCCAGTCGACGAGCGCGAGCGTCACGACGACGGCGATGAACATCGCCGAGAGCGCGCCGACGACGCCGTACACCCGCATCGTCCACGAGTCGGTGTTGCGGATCGCGTACGGTATCGCCCCGAACACGCCACGGTAGCTCTCGGCCATCACCGGCGATAGGGGCGAGGGGTGATTAAACCCCGCGACCGCTCTCGGCGACCGGTGAAGCCGGTCCGTCGGTCGGCTACTCGTCGTCGTGTCCGTGGCCGTGTCCCATCTCCGCCTCCAACGTTCCGGGGCCGAACTCGTCGACGGGCATCACGCTGTAGTCGACGGAGAGGGTGTCCTTCGTCGCGCGTATCTTCCCGACGAACGTAGAGATCGCCGTCAGATCGCCTTCCAGCACGAACAGCTCCATACAGTAGTGGGAACCGACGTGGCTGTGGAAGTTGGAGGCGACGAGGTGCTCGTGTTCGTGTCGCAGGTGCATCATTCGCTCCTCGACGCTCGTGGTCTCGTAGTTGAAAAGCACCGTCACCACCGCCATCAGGTCGCGGTCCTCCAGTTTCGCGTCCTCGAACTCGCCGAGGAGGTTTCGGGACGCCTCGCGAACGACTTCGCTGCGACCCGTGTAGCCGTGTTCGTCGGCGAACTCGTCGATCCGGTTCAACAGGTCCTCGGGCATGGAAACGCTGACGACGGTCATATAATAATTTACGGCCTCCTCATTGTTAATCCTTGAGCTCTCCGTCGGCGTCGTCTATGCGGGCGGAGAGCCACTCGTAGTGGTCGAGCAGCGCCCGCTCTCCGGCGTCGGTGAGCGCGTACGCGTCCGCGATCCCCCTCGTTCGACGGTCGAGGAACCCGGCGTCGACGAGCGCCGACAGCGTCGCGTAAAACGAGCTCGGATCGATCCGTTCGTCGTAGTGCGACTCGATCCGACTCTTCAGCGACTGTGCGCGGAGCTCCTCGGCGTCGTACAGGATCGCGCAGACGTCGCGCCGGCGGCCGCTGTGAAGCCACTTCGTCATACGCCGATACGTCCGCGCGGACGACTACGACGGTTTCGGTCCGGCGCTCCGTCTCGTCCGGCGCTCCGTCCCGGCTCGACCGAACGCGGCGCGGGTTCGACGGTCTTAAACGTCCACCGCAGCTATCTCACGGGGATGAGTGACCCGGCGCTCGACGTGGTCGAGTTCGTTCTGACTGCCCACCTCTACACCGAGAACCGCGACCTCGACGAGAACGATCTGCTGCCCCGATTCCGGCAGGTGTTCTGGTCCGATACAGCCGACGATGACGCCCCGGGCGGCGTCGAACGCCCGCTGAAGGCGACCGACGAGGTCACCCGCACAGCGACGGGCGTCGACCGTCCGTGGGATGCCGTCTCCGATCTCCTCTTCACGCAGCGAACGGAGTTCTCCGGCGAGATCACCCTGACGCAGCCCGAGATGGCGTTGGAGTGGTTCCACGACCGCGCGGACGACGAGCGGATCGCCTCGAACCCGACGATCGTCGCCGCGCTCGTGGCGTCCGACGACCTCGATTCCCCGGTTACCCACGAGGCGGCGCGCGAGGACGTCCGGCCGATCCATGCGGACCGCGTCTGGATAGACGCCCTCCTGAAGGAGTACTTCGACGAGGACGAGGACGGCGAGATGCTCGATCTCGTCAACGTCCGCGCGCCCGAGGAGATCGAGACGACGCTCGCCGATCTGGTGCTCACCGGCGATCAGGAGGACGAGATACAGAAGATCGTCAAAGCGATCGAACACCGCGAGTACCTCGCGGAGATCGGTCTCCGCGAGATCGGGAAACTGCTGTTCGTCGGGCCGCCGGGGACCGGTAAGACGACGATCTCCCGGGCGCTCGCCCACGAACTCGGACTTCCGTTCGTCGAAGTGAAACTGTCGATGATCACCAGCCAGTATCTCGGGGAGACGGCGAAAAACGTCGAGAAGACGTTCGAGGTCGCGAAGCGACTGTCGCCGTGTATCCTCTTCATCGACGAGTTCGACTCCGTCGCGAAGACGCGACGGTCCGACGAGCACGCCGCGTTGAAACGCGCCGTCAACACGCTCCTCAAGTCGATCGACGAGGTGTCGCTCGTCCGGGACGAAGTGCTGCTCATCGGGGCGACGAACCACCCCGACCAGCTCGACGCCGCTGCGTGGCGGCGGTTCGACGAGATCGTCAACTTCCCCAAGCCGGACCGGGACATGCGCGCGGACATCCTCCGCGTCGTCACCCGGCAGATGCGGATCGCCGACTTCGACCCCGAGGAGGTCGCCGACCGAACGAGCGGGCTCACCGGCTCCGACCTCCGGATGGTGCTCAGGGAGGCGGTCCTCGGCGCGCTCACCGAGGACCGGATGACGATCACACAGGAGGACGTGATGGCGGCCGTCGCCGACTTCGAGGAGCGGGACAACCTCAAGAACATGGACATGATCGACGGCGAGGGCGCGGAGATCGTCGGCGAGACGAACGACGACGGCCAGGACCATACCCACGACGACGAGGGCCACGACGGTGCCGCCCACGACCACGGCGCACACAGCCACTCGCACGACTGAACCGGCGACGAAGCGGTCCTTTTGAGGCACGTGCGGGAGATTCGGTCGAGTCCGGTTGCCGTCAATAGCTGCAGCGACCATCGGTTCTGGGATGAGCAGGTGCAAAACCCCGCCCTTCAGGGCGGGGAGGATGTCAATTCTCCTGACGCTGCTGCCATCGATTGAGGGCGTTCATGACTGGAGTTGCACTGATTCCGTGCAGGATGATCGACATCAGGACGACGAATCCGACGAAGGCCCAGAGCTGTTCCGCCGCGATGAGGAGTTCCATTTCCTGAAACGATGACTCCGACAAGGCGTGGGAGAGATAATAGAACGAGCCGATACCTCGGATACCGAAGAACCCGATCACGGCCCGCTCCGGCCAAGGAGCAGCCGTTCCAATAAAGCTGAGGATCCCGGCCACCGGCCGGACGATCAGGAGGAGGACCATCCCAACGAGTGCTTCCATCCACGTCAAAGGTTCCAATAACCCCCCGGCGACGGCTCCCCCGAACAGCACGAGAACCGTCACCATTAGAAGCCGTTCGGCGACGACGGCGAAATCATGAAGCTCCACGTAGTAGTCGTGCTCCCACTCGAAGTGTCTGAGTGTCAATGCCCCCACGAAGACGGCAATGAAGCCATACCCTCCCAGTAGTTCGGTCACGCTGTACGCGATCAGCGTCGTCGCCAGCGCTTCGATCCCTGCCATTACCTCCTGACTGTCTCCCATTATCTCGGCGACGCTCTCAGCCGTGGGTAACCGAAACAGGAACCGGCCCATGAGATTTCCGAGCACGTAGCCGAGGACAGCCCCCGCCACGATCTTATAAAAGACATCAACGAGAACCCAGTCGACCAGCCATGACCAGGACGCTCCCTCTACAAGCGCCGCCCCGGCTGCCGCGATAGCCAGGTTCGTAAGCGGAAAGGCTAACCCGTCGTTGAAGCCGGCCTCCGAGGTGAGTGAAAATCGAACCGTCCCCCACCGCTGTTCCGGGTCCTGCTCTTCTTCGAGTTCCGTCAGCGGCGCGTTCTGCCCGATGTCTGATGCGAGCACCGGATCTGTCGGCGCGATCACGGCCCCGAGTAAGATGGCTGTGGCCGGCAACAGACCGAGGACCCCCCACGCAAGGACTGCCATTATCCCCGCAGTGAGCGGGAGTGCAATGAGGATCAGCCGCCACGTCGCGGACCACGCCTTGAGGGAAAACGGACGGTCGATCTTTAACCCCGCCCCCATAAGCGAGATGATCACGACGAGTTCGGTGAGCCGTTCGGTCACGTGAGAGCTCTCGATCGGGTTAAGGGATGGAGTACCAGGAACAACCGCGAACAGGAGGAGCCCGAATATGACGTATATGATCGGAAACGACAGTGGACGATGTTCGATCAGCCGAGGCAGAATGGCTGCTCCCAAGATCGCAACGCCGATGATCAGTAATCCGATCTCGTAGGCAGCCATCGGCCTCACTATTGGATTTCCGACGAGGAAAGCACCGGGGGTACGTCCTCCGTCACCCTCCGAGACGGTCTCGCCGCCGGCGGCGTCCCCATCACCGGAGGACGTACGATCTACACCCGCACGCCTACCACCGTGTAGCCGAACCCGCGGTCGACGATCCGCGGATCGAACCCGGCGTCGGCGAGCGCGTCGGCGAGATCCTCCGGCGGCCGGAACCGGGACTCCATCCCGATCGCGTGCTCGCTCGCGACGAGGACTCTACCGAGCGGGTGTGTCGGGTCGAACTCTCGGATCACGAGCGCACCGCCGGGGGCGATAACGCGCGCGACCTCCCCGATCGCGGCCGCCTGCTCGGGTAGGTGATGGAACGCGTCGACGATCGTCGCGGCGTCGACCGACCCGTCGCGGAAGGGGAGCCGCCCGGCGTCTCCGGCGACGCCCGAGAGCCCGCGGTGCTCCCGAGCGCGCGCCAACATCACGAGCGAGGCGTCGACGACGGTTATCTCGGGACCGGTCAGCGCGGCCGCGGCACGCCCCGATCCGCCGCCGACGTCGAGCAGTCGGTCGATCGGACGCGTCGCGTGGTCGAGCCCCGCGGCCAGTGTCTCGCCGTCGGCCGGGGGCATGACGCGGTCGTATAGCGGGGCGATCCGGTCGAAGAAGCGAACGTCGCCAAGGCCGTACATATCAACGATCGGTGGCGACGACACTTAAAAGGCGCTCGCGGCGAGCCCTCGTTCATTTACATCGCCGAGCCGTATCGGTCGCCATGGAGTACGCGCTCGTCGGCGACTCGGGCTCGGGGGCGACGCTGCGGCTCGACTACCGGGCGTTCGCCTACGCCGGCAAGTTCGTCCTCGGTGCGCCGGGCAAGGCGGTGTTGCGGACCGCCGACGGCTCGTCGGCGGTCCCGGAGTGGGAGCCGGGCGAGTCCCTTCCACCGACCGTCGATCCCGACGCGTTCGACGACGACGTCGTCGCGGCCGTCTCCTTCTCGCCGGACCGAACGGACCCGTCGTGCTGTCGGCTCCGGTACGTCACGGTTCACGTCGACCGCCGCGGCGAGGGGCTCGGCCCGGAACTGATCGCACACACGGTGTCGCGACTCGAGGCACGCGGGTACGACGAGGTCCGGATCGCCGTCAACAACCCGTTCGCGTACGAGGCGATGTACAAGATCGGATTCGCGTACACCGGCGAACGGACCGGGATCGCCGAACTGGAACTGGCCCGACCCGTCGACGCTCCGGCGTCCGCTCACGGCGACGTCGACAGGTACCAGTCGGGACTCGACCGCTTCCGGAAGCGGGATCTCGGCGGGACGGAAGCGCGGTTTCTGGCCGAGCGATCGGCGACGGGACCGCCGGGTCCGGATCGGTCGTGACCGTCGACCGAACGTGGTCGCCGGTCGGTCACTCGTCGACGAGTTGGACGTCGAGCTCCTCCTCGATAGCGCGGACGACGGAGCCGCCGACGCCCGCGGTCGCCGCCCGTCCCTGTTCGACGGCGAGGACGTCGTCCTCGTTCACCTCCAGCCGCTCGGCCAGTTCCTCGACCGTCAGACCGGCGTCCTGACGGGCGCTCTCCGCGGCGTCTCCGTATCCCGAAACGAGGTACGGAAGCTGATCTTTCTCGTACTCCGTTCCCTCCTTCTCCCAGTGCCGGGAGTCGCCCGTCGCCGCGTCGTACACCTTCGCCTGCTTCCGTGCGACCTCCTTTCTCCGACTGGTCGAGCCGCCGGATTCGCCTCCCGAACTCCCGCCCGCCGATCCGCCGCCACCACCGCCCCCGCCGCCGTGACCGCTCGAGCGTCCCTTGCTCGCGTCGTCGTGGGGGCGACAGTCGGAACAGACGAGCAGTCGTGCACCCGCGACGTTCGCCTGCTGGAGGGTCGACGTCTCGCGTCCACAGAGCTCACAGGCGTCGCCGTCGCCGCCGCCACCGCCCGAACCCGTCGAGTACTTGGTCATACTCCGAGTAACGCGGGCGTGTTTTTAAATGATGTGTGAATGCGGGGTCGCCTCGTCGGCGATCGGCTTGGCCGCCGGGTGATCGGTGGACTCCCGTTCGGACGGTGTCACTCGCGTGTGGTGCGGACTCCGGTGGCGTACCGCAGACGCGGTACGAATCCCCTTCGAGAAAAGTTTACGAATTAGATGAATCGTTTAGCCCGTACCGAAATTTCATTACCGAAATAAACAATCTTAATACCAAACCGTAGCAACCGTCGAATGATGCAAAGGTCCAACCAAGAGTGGTGGCCGAATCAACTGGACTTGGATATCCTCGACCAGAACGCCCAACGGGTCGACCCGCGGGGCGAGGAGTTCGATTACGCCGAGGAGTTCGAGACGCTCGACCTCGACGAAGTGAAAGCGGACATCGAGGACGTGTTGACGACCTCCCAGGACTGGTGGCCGGCGGATTACGGCCACTACGGGCCGTTGATCATTCGGATGGCGTGGCACAGCGCCGGCACGTACCGAACGACCGACGGTCGGGGCGGCGCGTCCGGCGGCACACAGCGCTTCGCGCCGCTCAACAGTTGGCCCGACAACGCGAACCTCGACAAGGCACGCCGACTGCTGTGGCCCGTCAAACGGAAGTACGGCCGCAAACTCTCGTGGGCCGACCTGCTGGTCCTGTCCGGGAACGTCGCCATGGAGTCGATGGGGTTCGAGACGTTCGGCTTCGCCGGCGGACGCGAGGACGAGTTCAAGGCCGACGACGGCGTCGACTGGGGGCCCGAAGAGGAGATGATGGCGGACGAGCGCCACGACGAGGAGGGGAACCTCGAGGGGGACGTCGCTGCCGACCACATGGGTCTGATCTACGTCAACCCGGAAGGCCCGGGCGGCGAGCCGGACCCGGAGGCGTCGGCGGAGTACATCCGGCAGTCGTTCGATCGGATGGCGATGAGCGACGAGGAGACGGTCGCGCTCATCGCCGGCGGACACACGTTCGGGAAGGTTCACGGTGCGGACTCCGACGAGAACCTCGGTCCCGATCCCGAAGCGGCACCCATCGAGCAGCAGGGCCTCGGCTGGGAGAACGAGTACGGCTCCGGCAAAGGCGCGGACACGATCACCAGTGGCATCGAGGGTCCGTGGACTCAATCGCCCGCCAACTGGGACATGAGCTTCATCGACAACCTGCTGGACTACGAGTGGTGGCCCGAGAAGGGTCCCGGCGGTGCGTGGCAGTGGACCACGGAGAACGGCGAGCTCGATGCGTCCGCACCGGGCGTCGAGGACCCCTCGGAGAAAGAGGACATCATGATGCTCACGACGGACATCGCTCTGAAGCGTGATCCCGACTACCGGGAGATCGTCGAGCGCTTCCAGGAGAACCCGATGGAGTTCGGAACCGCCTTCGCGAAGGCGTGGTACAAGCTGATTCACCGTGACATGGGTCCGCCGTCCCGGTTCCTCGGCCCGGAGGTCCCGGACGAGGAGATGCTGTGGCAGGACCCGATCCCCGACGTCGACCACGAACTGATCGGGGACGAGGAGCTCACCGAGCTCAAAGCGGAGGTTCTCGAGTCGGAGCTCTCCGTCTCGCAACTGGTCAAGACTGCATGGGCGTCGGCGTCGACGTACCGCGACAGCGACAAGCGCGGCGGCGCGAACGGGGCTCGGATCCGTCTCGAACCGCAGCAGAGCTGGGAGGTGAACGAGCCGGACCAGCTGGAGCGCGTGCTCTCGACGCTCGAAGGGATCCGGGAGTCGTTCAACGGCTCGCGGTCCGACGACGTCAGGGTCTCGCTCGCCGACCTGATCGTCATAGGTGGCAACGCAGCCGTCGAGAAGGCGGCAGCGGCCGCCGGCTACGACGTCGAGATCCCGTTCGAACCGGGGCGAACCGACGCCTCGCAGGAACAGACCGACGTCGAGTCGTTCGAGGCACTGAAACCGAAAGCCGACGGCTTCCGTAACTACCTCGGAGACGACGCCGACCGCACGGCGGAGGAGCTGCTGGTCGACAAGGCCGACCTCCTGGATCTGACCGCCGACGAGATGACGGTGCTGGTCGGTGGGATGCGCGCGCTGGGCGCGACCTACCAGGGGTCCGATCTCGGGGTCTTCACCGACCGACCGGAGACGTTGACCAACGACTTCTTCGTGAACCTGCTCGACATGGACTACGAGTGGGAACCGTTCTCGGAGTCAAAGGAGGTATTCGAGCTTCGCGACCGTGACACGGGCGAACTCGAGTGGAAGGGAACCCGTGCGGATCTCGTCTTCGGTTCGCACCCCCGGCTTCGAGCCATCGCGGAAGTGTACGGCTCCGACGACGGGGAGGAGACGTTCGTACACGACTTCGCGGACGCGTGGCACGAAGTGATGACGCTCGATCGCTTCGATCTCGAGTGATGAGCTGACGCCGAACGTGGCGGGAGCGTAGCGGGGTGTCCGCCGGCCCGTCACCCCTTATGAACGGTTCTCGGAGCGAAACCGACGGGGTCGACCTCGGGACCTAGGAGCTGCTCGGGCCGAGATATCCCCATGCTTGCAGCCGGTCACCGTCACCGTCGATCCAGCGTTCGCCGATGTCGTCCCGGTAGTACATGTTGGGCATCACGATGTCGTCGATCCGATCGTACGCCTGCTCACGTGCGGCTTGCATCGTGTCGCCTTTGCCGGTCACGACGATCGGCATCCCGTTGTTGCCAGCAACGCGCCACTGGCCGTCGACCTTCTTCGCGTCTTCGAGGTGGATCCCGTCCCGGCTTTCCGTCTCGAAAACCACGGCCGCGTTCCGGGAGTTCTCGTCGTACGTCTTCTCGTCGTCGAACGGGAACGGAGGTAACACGACCCGAACGGCGATCTGATAGCCGTTGTGAACCCTCACCTGAGGGTCGATGCCGTGTGCGAGATCAGCGAAGAACTCGCCGGTCGACGACTCGATCGACTCTTCTTGCAGCGCGATCGTCGGGTACCCGAACCGAGGCGTGAACTCCAGTGGGTAGATCCCGCTCTCATTCACGATGCAGTTCAGGTCGACGCTTCCGACGTAGCCCTCCTCGGCGAACCACGCTTCGAGCTTACCGAAGGTCTCCTTGAACAGTTTGTTCTGGCCCGCCCAGAACATCGACGTTCCCATCTCGCCGGTCGATGGTCCGATGTTCCCCGGGAACAACTTCTTGTGTTCGAAGTTGAAGTTCACTTCGTCTATGAACTCCTCGCCGTTGAAGAACCCGCAGATCGCCACTTCGACGCCCTCGACCTTCCGCTGGAGTTGGAAGCCCTTCATCCGGTGCCCCCACGCCTTCTTGTAGGCTTTCAGCACGTCCACGACGTCGCTGCCGTCGTCGTCGTTCCCGACGTAGAGCAGCCGCTTGACGTTCTGTACCTCTCCGAGCGGTTTGATCACGTACGGTGCAGGGTGCTCCTGGACGTGCCGGATCCCCTCGTCGAAGTCGTGGAAGACGTGGTGTTCGATCGTGTTGACGTCGTGTTCCTCGAGGACGTCCATCGCGTAGCCACGGTCCTCCTCGAGGCGGTCGGTGTTGGGCGTCCCGCCGACGACTGCCTTGCCCTGGTCACGGAGTTCTCGTGCGAGTTCGCCCGTCCCGACGTCGGAGCCGACCCAGACGTCGTCGAAGACGATGACGTCGGCCCACTCGACTTCCGCCCCCCAGTCGTCGGTTTTCGGGACGAAGCCGTCACCGATCTCTCGGTCGCTTTCGGCCTCGATGTAGTACTTGACGTCGTGTCCTTCCCTGTGGACCTGCCACGCGAGGTCGGTGATCAGCGCGGCGTCCGCCGAGACGAACAGGAAACGCTTCGAGTCCATGGGGTCACGGTCGCGAGGAACGAACATAACGGCGGCGGCGTCTTGCCGGCCGGGAGAGACGTCGAGACGTCCACCGCTCGTCGGAGGTCGCGTCCGCAGCGCTTTTGATACTGAACCGTCGAGTCGCCGGCTCAGTCGTCGCCGAGGATGACCCGGTGAGTCATCGCCTCGGGGTCGAGCACCTCGTCGGCCTCCGCCTCGGTGAGGTACCCCTCCTCGACGGCGACCTCACGGACGCTTTTCCCCTCGACGAGCGCCTGCTTGGCCACCTTCGAGGCCTTGTCGTAGCCGATCGCCGGGTTCAGCGCGGTCGCGAGCGCCATCGACTGCTCGACGCGCTCCATACAGTGCTCCTCGTTGGCCTCCAGTTTCGCGACGAACCGCTCGCCGAACGTCTCGGCGGCGTTCGTCAGCAGCGCCGTGCTCTGCAGGAAGTTGTGCGCGAGAACGGGTTTATACAGGTTCAGGTCCAACTCGCCGCGGGCCGCACCGTTGGAGACGGCGGCGTCGTTGCCGACGACCTGCGTGTGGACCTGGTTGACCGCCTCGGCGACGACCGGATTGATCTTGCCGGGCATGATCGACGAGCCCGGCTGGTTCTCGGGCTGTTCGATCTCGCCGAGCCCGTTGCGCGGGCCGGACGCGAGCAGCCGGAGGTCGTTCGCGATCTTGTTGAGGCTGCCCGCGACGGTGCGGAGCGCGCCGTGTGCCTCCGCCATCGCGTCGTGGGCGGCCTGCGCCTCGAAGTGGTTGTCAGCCTCGCGGAACGTGGTGTTCGTCTCGTCGGAGATGTACTCCGCCGCGAGCTCGGGAAAGTCGGGGTGCGTGTTCAGTCCCGTCCCGACCGCCGTGCCGCCGAGCGCGAGCTCGCGGAGGTGCAGACGGACGTCGCCGACGCGTTTGATCCCCTTTTGAACCTGCGTTCGGTATCCTCCGAACTCCTGGCCGAGCCGGACCGGGGTGGCGTCCTGGAGGTGTGTGCGACCGGTTTTCACGATCCCGTCGAACTCCGACTCCTTCGCCCCCAGCTCGGCCTGAAGCGTCTCCAGCGCCGGGAGCAGGTCCTTTTCGACGGCTTCGAGCGCCGCGACGTGCATCGCGGTCGGGATCACGTCGTTCGACGACTGACCGTAGTTGACGTGGTCGTTCGGGTGAACGATCCGATCGCCGATCTCCGCGCCCGCGATCTCGGCGGCGCGGTTGGCGATCACCTCGTTGGCGTTCATGTTCGAGGAGGTGCCCGAGCCGGTCTGGAACACGTCGACGGGGAACTGGTCGTCGTGTTCGCCGGCGATCACCTCGTCGGCGGCGGCGACGATCGCCTCCGTCTGTTCCTCCTCGAGGAGTCCCAGATCGCGGTTGGCCTGCGCGGCGGACTTCTTGACGATCCCGAGCGCGCGGACGAAGCGGCGTCCGAACGTGATCCCGGAGATCGGGAAGTTCTCGACGGCGCGCTGGGTCTGTGCGCCCCAGTAGGCGTCAGACGGCACCTGCATCTCGCCGAGGCTGTCCTCCTCCGTTCGGTAGTCCTCGTCCATGTTCGACGGTTCCCCGGAGGGGTGGTAAAAGGTATTGATACCGGCTGACGCGGCACACGAACTCGTTCGGTCGGCGGACCGACACCGACCACTCACAGCCGACGTGCTCGCCGATGTGGGAGCGTCCCACCGCGAACGGTAGCCCACTTATATACCTCCTCGCCCGAGGGTCGACGCGCGCGAGTCGCTACGGGCGACCGGCGAAGGCTCTCGACCGCGAGCGGCGACGCCGTGAACGACACGCGTGACGGAGACGCCCCGGCCGCCGATCGTTCCGGCGGCCAACCGGGTGCGAGGATGGATGGGGGACGGCAACGTGCGAGGATGGATGGGAGACGTCAACGGTTCCCTGCCCACGCGCCGAGAACGACTAGCCCGCCGTTCAAGACGAGGAAGACGACGATCACGACGCCGAGTTCGGGAACGCCGCGTCGATACGCACGAACGAAGATCCCGGCGAGCACGGCGACGACGAACAGGAGGACGACTGGCCACGAGGCGTGCCGAAGCTGCTCGAGGGTGGAGGGCGAGGGTCGCATACGTCAACGGAACCACAGATACTGATAAAGGCACCGGCCAGTACCTGTCAGTACCGGTTAGTACCGGTCAGCCCGGTCGTCGGGCATCGGCTGCGACCGTCGTTCGTCCAGCAATCGACTGCAACCGTCGTCCACAGAGCCTCTCAGTGCGGCTACTCGAAGTCGGGTGCCTTCTCGCCGGCCGGAACGACCGTCTCCAGCCAGTTCTCTCCGGGCGGTAACGGACACGAGAACGTCTCGCTGTACGCACAGAACGGGCTGTACGCGAGGTTGAAATCGATCGTCACGACGTCGCCGTCGGAGAGCTCCTCGTCGGGCTCAAGCTCCATGTATCGGCCCTGATAGTACGTCTGCTGGCCGGTCGTCTTGTCGCGGAACGGAACGAAGATCGCGCCGTCGTCGCCCGCCTGTCGATAGCCTGCAAGGGCGTACTCGTCGCCATCGATCTCGAACGCGAACGTCACGACTCGAAGGTACCTGACGGGATTGCTCGCTGTCGTCTCCATCTCGACGGGTTCCGGGTCGTCGTGGACCGTGACGGTCGCTTCCACGCGGTACGCGGGATCGGGGTCGAAGTAGTCGAGGCCGTCGAACGCATCGCGGTGCTCCGGTGGGATAGGCGACTGCGGGTGCTCGGCGAAGAAGTCGTCCTTCTCCCGACGGTTCGCTTCCACGCGATCGACGTAGTCGCTCGTCATACCGGATCGGAGACGCGCCAGCGGTTTCAGCGGTCCGGTTCGTGGGGCACGCTCGGGGAGAGCTGACGACGTCGATGGTGTCGCCGCCGGGGTGTCGTCAAGGGAATATCGATGGCGCGGGTGTCGTCAAGGGAGTATCGATGGCTCGGGTGTCGACAAACGCGTCGTTTCGGGTAAAAGCGACTCCTCAGTCGACTCGTTCGGCGAATCCGAACCGCGGCTTGATGTCGTCGACGACGATCGTCACCGTCTCGCCGACCACCGTGTCGGGCACGAAAAGCGAGTAGCCGTCGAGGTACGCGATCCCGTCGCCCTCCTCGCCGAGCTCCTCGATCTCGACCTCCAGTCGGTCGCCCTCCTCGACCGGCGCGGTGAGCCGCCCCTTCGCGACGAGGTACACCTCCGAGGAGGAGTCGCGGGAGGCCGGCGGCGACACCGTCCGGAGGTATTCGAACTCCGCTTCGACCTCGTCGCGGAACGCCTCGAGGTCCTGCCCTTGGAACACCTTCACGACGAAGTCCCCGCCGGGCGCGAGGAGCTCGTCGGCGACCGCGAACGCCTGCCGGGCGAGGTGGACCGACCGGGCGTGATCCAGCGAGTACTCGCCCGTCATGTTCGGTGCCATGTCGGAGACGACGACGTCCGCGCCGCCTTCGCCGACGGCCTCACGGAGGTAGTGTTGGGTCCGTTCGTCGGTCATGTCGCCGCGGATCGTCTCCACGTCGTGGTCGTCCAACGCCTCGATGCGCTGGAGGTCGACGCCGACGACGGTGCCCGTCTGGCCGACCGCCTCGGCCGCGATCTGTAGCCACCCGCCGGGTGCCGCTCCGAGGTCGACGACGGTGTCGCCGCGCTCGAAGAGGTTCGCGTCCTCGTCGATCTGTTTCAGCTTGTACGCGGACCGGCTCCGGTAGCCCTGCTGTTTCGCGCGGTTGTAGTAGTCGTCCTTCCGTCCCATATAACCCTCGTAGCGTGCGAGGCGGTTTATTCGCGTCGTTGCGCGAGTAGTCGGTCGGGACGAGTCTCCGCGTCGGTCGAAACGGGTGAGCGGAGCGTGGACCGTAGCACCTATCCTCACGGCACCCGGATCCACGAGCATGCGTATCGAACCGTTCGGCCTGGAACGCTGGTTCGCGGCGTACGAACACGAGGCCGAGATCATGCTGGCGGAAAGCGGCATCCGGTCGCTCGCGGCCGACCGGTTCGACCTCGACCCCGGAGTGCTCGACTACGTCATCCCGACGAACGGCGACCCGGAGTTCCGCGCGTCGGTCGGCGATCGGTACGGTCGCAGCGCGGACGAGGTGTTGTTCACTTGCGGGACCCAGGAGGCGAACTTCCTCGCGTTCCTCTCGCTGCTGGGCGAGGAGGGTGCGATCGGCGAGGACGGCGTCGGGAGCGGGAGCCACGCCGTCGTCGTCACGCCGACGTACCAGGCGCTCCACTCCGTTCCGGAGGCGTTCGGCGAGGTGACACGGGTCGAGTTAGCGGCTCCCGACTGGACGCTCGATCCCGACGCGGTCGCGGACGCGGTCCGCGAGGACACCGCGGTCGTCGTCGTCAACAACCCGAACAACCCGACCGGGCGCAACCACGCGGAGGCGACGATGCGCGCCGTCTACGACGTCGCCGTCGACCACGACGCGTACCTGCTGTGCGACGAGGTGTACCGGCTGCTCGCGGAGAGCCCGCGGCCGCCCGTTGCGAGCTTCGGCGCGCACGGAATCTCGACGACGAGCCTCACGAAGGCGTACGGGCTCGCCGGGCTCCGGTTCGGCTGGATCGCCGGTCCGGAAGCGGTCGTCGACCGCGCGTGGCGCTGGAAGGACTACACGACGATCTCCCCGAGCCTGTTCGGCCAACACGTCGCCAAACAGGCGTTGGGTCGGCGAGAGAACCAGATACTGGCGGAGAACCGCGACCTGGCACGTGACCACCGAAAGCGGGTCGCCGACTGGATCGACCGGTTGGGGCTCGACTGGCACGAACCGGTCGGCGTCAACGGGTTCATCACCGTTCCCGATGGGTTCTCGGACGCCGAGTCGTTCTGTCGGACCGTCGTCGAGGAGGAGAGCGTCGTGCTCGCGCCGGGCGGGCTGTTCGGATTCCCCGATCGGTTCCGTCTCGGGTTCGGTCTCCCGACCGACGAACTCGAGGAGGGACTCGTGCGGGTTCGTCGCGTGATCCGCGACCACGGGGGTCCCTGACGATGGGGGGGTTCCTCGACGAGATCCGATCGGATCTCAAGCAGGTGGCGACCGACCCGACCGACGAACAGAAGGCGATCGTCGCCGCCATCGTCGGGATCCTGATCGCCGACCGGTACTTCCTCTGGCAGGAGTGGCCGTTCGTCGTCCGAACGACGGCCGCCGTCGGCGTGGGCTTTATCGTCCTGTTCGTCGTCAGCTACCTACTGACCGGACACCTCGTCCCGCCGGACGAGGAGGACGACGACGAGGAGTACGAAGACGAGTTCCACCCGTGACGTCCATCCCGCTGTAGGCAAGGATTCTGTCGGGTGGACACCCCTCCGAGAGCGGAGGACCGATCACTGCTCGTCGATGAACTCCCGATCACGAGATCGGTCTATTCTCGTCGATGTCTCGTTAAAACGACGATTTTATTGGGTACACCCATCGTTGTCAACGCGTAATGAATTCCGAGTTCGATCGACGTCGATTCATCAAAGCGGCGAGCGTAGCGGGCGTTGCGGGGATCGCGGGCTGTACCGGCGGTCCCGAGGACGCGGGGGACGGAGACGGGAACGGCGGAGACGGAGACGGGAACGGTGACGAGAGCGACGGCGGGGACGCGACCGACGACGGAGACGCGTTCAACGTCGGTATGGTGTACGCGCTCGGCGGCCTCGGCGACGAGTCGTTCAACGACGCGGCCCAGCGCGGGATCATCGAGGCGTCGGAGGAGTTCGATCTGGCGTACGACGAGTCACAGCCCGCCGACGCGGGCGAGTTCTCGCAGTTCCAGCGCCGGTACGCCGAGTCGACGGACCCCGACTACGATCTCGTGTCGTGTATCGGCTTCGCGCAGCTCGACGCGATCTCGGAGGTCGCACCCGACTTCCCCGAGCAGAACTTCATGCTCGTCGACGACCGGCTCGACGAGCCGAACGTTGCGAGCTACGAGTTCAAAGAGGAGGAGGGATCGTTCCTCGTCGGCGCGCTGGCGGGACTGCTCTCGCAGGAGTCGTTCAGCGCGGGCGACGGTGAAACCGATCCCGACGAGGCCAGCGTCGGCTTCGTCGGCGGCGTCGAAGCACCGCTCATCCAGCGATTCGAGGCCGGCTACGCGGCCGGCGTCGACTACGTCGGCGGCGACGTCGACGTCATCACGAGCTACGTCGGCGACTTCGCGGACCCGGCCGGCGGACAGGAGGCGGCGCTGTCGATGTACGAGAGCGGCGCGGACGTCGTCTATCACGCGGCGGGCGGCACCGGTGTCGGCGTGTTTCAGGCCGCAGAGGAGGAGGGTCGGTTCGCGATCGGCGTCGACTCCGACCAGTCGCTCACGCAGGACGACTTCGCGGACGTGATCGTCGCGTCGATGGTCAAACGCGTCGACAGCGCGGTGTACGAGGCCACCGAAAACGTCGTTAACGGCGAGTTCCAGGGCGGCTCGCAGGTCGAGCTCGGATTGGAGTCCGAGGGCGTCTCCTGCGTGTACGGCGACACGATCGGCGACGACGTTCCGGACGACATCAGATCGGAGGTCGACGAGATCCGACAGGGGATCATCGACGGCGACATCGACGTCCCTGACGACCCCGACGACGTATAGCGCCGGACGGCGTCGCTCGTCTCGACCCGATCGACTGATCGAACGAGTCAGCGCATCGTCCTCGGAGCGAACCCACGCGCTTTTACCCTCCCACATGAGAAAACCGGTACAATGAACCCGGGAGAATCGAACCTCGCAGTCCACCTCGACGGCATTACGAAGCGGTTCCCGGGGGTCGTCGCCAACGACGACGTCGACCTCGAAGTCGAGCGTGGGAGCGTTCACGCGCTGCTCGGAGAGAACGGCGCGGGAAAGACCACGTTGATGAACGTGCTGTACGGCCTGTATCAACCGACCGACGGCCGGATCCGCATCGACGGCGAGCTGCGGTCGTTCGACTCGCCGCGCGACGCGATCGACGCCGGGATCGGCATGATCCACCAGCACTTCATGCTCGTCGATCCGATGCGCGTCTGGGAGAACGTCGTGCTCGGCAACGAGCCCACGGAGTGGTTCGGGCTGCGCGTCGACGACGACGCCGCGCGAGACGCCGTCCGCGATCTCAGCGAACGGTACGGGTTCGACGTCGACCCGACCGATCGGATCGAGGACGTCTCCGTCGGCGTCCAACAGCGCGTCGAGATCCTGAAGGCGCTGTATCGGGGGGCGGATATACTCATTCTCGACGAGCCGACGGCGGTGTTGACCCCACAGGAGGTCCGGGACCTGTACGGCGTGTTCGAGGAGCTCACCGATCAGGGGAAGACGATCATCTTTATCACGCACAAGCTCGGCGAGGCGATGCACGCCGCCGACGGGATCACCGTGCTCCGCGACGGGAAACACGTCGGGACGATCGACACGGACGACGTCACCCGCGAGGAGCTCGCGGAGCTGATGGTCGGCCGAGAGGTGTTGATGGAGCGGGAGTCCGCGACTGGAACCCCCGGCGACGTCGTTCTCGACATCGATCGACTCACTGCCGAGGACGACCGGGGAGTCGAAGCCGTCTCCGACGTCTCCGCGACGGTCCGTGAGGGCGAAGTGTTCGGAATCGCCGGCGTCGACGGCAACGGTCAGTCACAGCTCGTGGAGGCCGTCACCGGTCTTCGGAAGCCGGTCGCCGGAACGGTCTCCCTCCGGGGAGCGTCGCTCGACGGCGTCTCCCGTCGCGAACGGATCGATCGCGGGATGGCGTACGTCCCGGAGGACCGTCACACGCGGGGGCTCGTGATGCCGTACGACCTGGTACAGAACGGGATCCTCGGGAGCCAACACGACGACGCGTTCGCGGAGGGCGGGCGACTCGACTGGGACGCCGCGAGGGATCACGCCGATCGGCTCATCGAGGAGTACGACGTCCGGCCGCCGAGCAGGGGAGCGACCGCGGAGTCGTTCTCCGGCGGCAACCAACAGAAGTTCATCGTCGGACGGGAGTTCGAGCGCGACCCGGATCTCGTGGTCGCCACGCACCCGACCCGGGGCGTCGACATCGGATCGACGGAGTTCATTCATAACCGACTGCTCGAGCTTCGCGCGGAGGGAACGGCGGTCCTGCTCGTCTCCTCGAAGCTCGACGAGGTGCAGGCGCTGTCCGACCGGCTCGCCGTGATGCACGAGGGCGAGTTCACGGGCGTCGTCGATCCGGCCACCGTAACGGAAGAACAGCTCGGTCTGCTGATGGCCGGCGAATCACCGAGCGACGAGGACCTTGAGCGGGCGCGACTCGGCGACGAGGACCGAACGGGGAACATGGATGACGACGTCGACGACGGGACGGGGGTGTCGGCGTGAGCCGCGCCTCCGGTCTCCGTGCGTCGATCAGTGCGTTCCTCCGCAGGCTGGTCGCGCTCTCGACCGTCGAGCGGATCCTCATCAGCATGGCCGCCCTCCTGTTGTCGATCGCTATCGGCTTCTTCATCATCCTCGCATCGGGACGAGTCGCCGAGTGTTCGACTGCCGCGTGGACGATGCCGGTCACCGGGCTCGGGTTCTGTTATGACCCCTTCGAGGTGTACTTCGTTCTGTTTAACGGCGCGCTCGGCGAGCCGTTCTACACGTGGCAGCCCGCCCTGTTGAACCCCGACTGGCTCCCGTTCACGTTCACGTGGCTCGGGCTCATGCCCGGATGGAGCCCCTTCAACAGCTCGCTCGCGCTCACGATGAGCGAGACGACGCTGCTGATCTTCACCGGGCTCTCCGTCGCCGTCGCGTTCCGAGCCGGACTGTTCAACATCGGCACGCAGGGCCAGCTCGTCGTCGGCGCGCTGTTGACCGCGCTCGTCGTCGTCGCCGCCGCGCCGCTGTTCCCCGAGAGCCGGCTCGGGGGGATCGTACTGATCGCTCTCGGCGTCGTCGCCGGCGCGGTCGGCGGCGGTTTCTGGGGAGCGATCCCCGGGGCGTTGAAGGCGTACGCGGACGCCAACGAGGTGATCACGACGATCATGTTGAACTTCATCGCCGCGAACGTCGCGTTCGTCCTCGTCGCCGGACCGTTCGGCGACGAGACGAGTTCGGTCGTCGCGACGGATCGGGTCCCGGAACACGCGCGGATCGAACCGTGGCTGTTCCCCGCACACGGCGACTTCGCGGAACTCGCACTCCTCGGCGGCCTGCTCGCGGTCGTCGGACTGTACGTGCTCTTAGAGCACACGTCGTTCGGGTACGACCTGCGGGTCAGCGGTATCCAGCCGATCGCGGCGGAGTACGGCGGCGTGAACAGCAAGCTGACCACCGTCCGGGCGATGACCATCTCGGGTGCGCTCGGCGGTATCGGCGGGAGCATGTGGATCCTCATGTCCGAAGGACGATGGATCGAGTCGGTTCCGGCGCTCGGATTCGACGGCATCGCGGTGTCCATCCTCGCCGGCAACAGCCCGATCGGCGTGGCTCCCGCGGCCGCCCTGTTCGGCGTGTTGAAGGGCGGTGCACTGGAGGTCGGGTTCCAGACGGACGTCCCGACCGAGCTGGTCGGCGTGCTCCGCGGGCTGATAATCCTGTTCGTCGCCATGCCGGAGTTCTTCCGGATGATCGGGACGTACATCGACGTCGAGGAGTCGGGACACCCGCCCGAACCCGCGGCGGACGACGGAGGTGAGACGGATGCGTGATCGGATCGCGGACGTTCGTATCCCGCTCCTCGATGACGTCGTCGACTCCGCGTACGTCCGGTCGCTCATCGTCGGCACCGTCGGGTTCCTCGCGCTCTTGGGACTCCTCGGGCTGCTGTTTCCGGAGACGGTCGTCGGCGATCTGGCCGGGATCGTCTTCTCCGGCGGCACCGCCGCCTCCACGGTCCGACTCTCCGCGCCGATCGTGCTTGCCGCGCTCGGCGGCATCTTCGCCGAGAAGTCAGGCGTGATCAACATCGGACTGGAGGGGCTGTTGATCATCTCGGCGTTCACCTCGATCTACGTCGCGTTCGTCGTCGGTGACGTCGGGCTCGCCGCCGGGTCGACCGCGATCCTGATCGGGTTCCTCGCCGGCGTGCTCGCGAGCACCCTGCTCGCGTTCGTGTTCGGCGTCGTCTGTATCGAGTTCAAGGCGGACCAGATCATCGCGGGACTCGCGATCTGGCTCATCGCGCTCGGGCTCGCGCCGTTCCTCTCGACGGTGCTGTTCGGTAGCGTCAACACGCCCGGCGTCGGCAACGTCAGCTGGCACTACTCGGGCGTCCTCGTCGCGGTCGGAACGCTCGTCTCGTGGTGGACGCTGAACCACACCGCCTTCGGAAACCACATCGAGGCGGCCGGCGAGAACCCGCGGGCGCTCGACACCGTCGGGGTGTCCGTCTCGCGGGTCCGACACGCGGGCGTGTTGCTCTCCGGCGTCTTCGCCGGTGCCGGCGGCGGCGCGCTCGCGTTGACCGTCGGTCGATTCATCGGCTCCGGCGAGACGATGGTCCAAGGGAAGGGGTTCATCGCCATCGTGGCGTACCTGTTCGGCAACTACAACCCGCTCGGCGCGCTCGGTGCCGGGGCCCTGTTCGCGGGACTGGAGGCGATCCAACTCCGGCTCCAGCAGCTCGGCTACGGGATCCCGAGCTCGCTCGTGGAGACCATTCCCTACGTCGTCGTCATCGTCGTGCTCGCGCTGGTCGGCCGGACGCGGCTGCCGGCGGCCGCCGGCGACCACTACGAGACGGAGGAGTGAGGGGACCGCCGGAGCGGGAGACACCGCGAAACGATGAGGTGACGGGGCGGGATAATGCGGCGGTCGACGGAAGGGAGACAACCCGGAGAGCTCAGTTCTCGCGTGCGTCCTCGACGATACGGGTGAACTCCCGGGCCGTCTCGGTGATCGACTCGTAGTCGCCGCGCTCGGCGGCGTCGTAATCGACGAGCGCGCCGCCGGCACCGACCGCGAACGCGCCGGCGTCGACGAAGTCGGCGGCGTTGTCGAGTCCGATCCCGCCGGTCGGCATCATCGGGATCTGGCCGAGCGGGCCCCTCATCGCGGCGAGGTGGTCCGGGCCGACCGTCGAGGCGGGGAACACCTTCACGAAGTCGGCTCCGGCCTCGTAGCCGCGGATCGCCTCGGTCGGCGTCATCACGCCCGGCGCGCTGACGGCCCCGTACCGATTGCACGTCTCGATGACGTCCTCGTGGAGGCTCGGCGAGACGACGAACTCCGCGCCGGCCATCAGCGTCGTTCGGGCGGTCTCCGCGTCGAGGACGGTTCCGGTCCCGACGACCGTCTCGCCGTCGTCGAACGACGACGACACGTCGTCGATGAGCTCCGCGACGTTCGGCGTGTCGGCGGTGATCTCGACGGCGGTGACGCCGCCCGCCCGCAGCGCGTCCGCGATCCCGATGAGCTGGTCGGCCTCGACGCCGCGAAGCACCGCGACGACGCCGCTGTCGACGAGCCGTGAGAGCGTCTCGTTCATGCTCACTCGTCGTCGAGTGAATACTTAAAACCGAGTGGGAACGGGGCGGGACGAGACGGACCCCGGATCCGGGCATTCCGTGCTCCGAACGTCCGCTCGCGGCTTCACCCTCGAAATCGCTCCGGGACCACCGTCCGCTCCACGACGGTGACGACGCCGAGCCCGAGCACGGTCCCGAGCAACACGCCGTCGAACGCGGACATCACCGGCAGCCCGAACGCGAGCGCGACGCCGAGCCAGATCGGACCGGCGACCATGCCGACGACGATCGCGCCGATCGAGAGCGTCTCACGCGAGTCTCCCGAAAGGCGGTCCCGCGCGAGCCAGCTCGCGGGTCCCGCGAGCAGTCCGGTCCCGCACGCGACGAGCGCGATGGTCAGCCACGGCACGTCGCGGGCCTCAACGATCCGGACGACGCTCGAGAGGACGAACAGGCCGATTGCAGCGTACGCCAGGAGGGTAGCACGGCGGGGTGACATCGCGGGAATGACTCCGATCACTCGATCGGTCCCGCATCCCATAAAGCTTGGATCCTGAGTCGATGGGCTCCCATCGGGTTCGTCTCCGTCTGCGTTCCCATCCGGTCCCGCTTCTATCCGCTTCTGTATCCAGCCGCTCCCGCATCCAGCCGCTTCTGCATCCAGCCGCTCCCGCATCCAGCCGCTTCTGCATCCAGCCGCTCCCGCATCCAGCCGCTTCTGCATCCAGCCGCTCCCGCATCCAGCCGCTCCCGCATCCAGCCGCTCCCGCATCCGCACCCTTTTCCCGTGTCGGCGGACTACGAGCCGTCAACATGACCGATCCGGCCGCGCTCGACGGCGGTTCCTCGCCGCCGCACCCGAGCGATCTCACCGTCACCATCGTCGACGGCTACGTCGACGAGCCGGCGCACTTCGGGGTGCCGCCGTACGTCTCGACGTACCCGCGGTACACGGCCGGCGCGCTCGTCGACGCCGGCGTCCCCGAGGAGTCGATAACCTACCACACGATCGACGAGCTGCGCGAGGACCGCTCGAAACACGCCGACGTCGCGGACGCGGATCTATACGTGTACGTCGGCGGGATGACCGTCCCCGGCAACTACGTCGGCGGGACGCCTGCGGAGCCCGACGAGGTGCGCGAGCTCGGGTGGACCGCGGACGGCGTGACCCTGTTGGGCGGTCCCGTCCGTTTCGGCGTCGGCGAGGAGAACGCGGGCGCACAGGAGACCGAACGCGACGACCTCGACTACGACTTCGTCGCGAAAGGCGACGTCGAGGCGGCCGCACACGACCTGGTCGCGAACGGGCTCGAAGGGTTCGGCGACCGGATGCGCGACAACGCCGAAGTCGACCGCTGGGCGGCGGCGGGCGCGTTCGTCGTCGAACAGCACCCGAACCACCCCGACTACCTCATCTGCGAGATGGAGACCTCCCGCGGGTGTGCGTACCGCTGCTCGTTCTGTACCGAGCCGCTGTACGGCGACCCCGCGTTCCGGACGCCGCGCTCCGTCGTCGCCGAGGTGGACGCGCTCTCCGACCGAGGGGTGAAACACTTCCGGCTCGGGCGACAGGCGGACATCCTCGCGTTCGGCGGCGACGGTGAGGCCCCGAATCCCGACGCGCTCCGGGAGCTGTACGGCGGGGTCCGCGAGGTCGCTCCCGACCTCGAAACGCTGCACCTCGACAACATGAATCCCGTGACGATCACGGACTACCCGGAGGCGTCCCGCGAGGCGATCCGCGTCATCGCCGAGCACAACACGCCGGGAGACACCGCCGCGTTCGGGCTCGAATCGGCCGACCCGGTCGTCAGGGAGGAGAACAACCTCCTCGTCAGCGCCGAGGAGTGTCTGGAGGCGGTTCGCGTCGTCAACGAGGAGGGCGGGTGGCGTCCGGGCGACGCTCCCGACGACGACGGACTCCGTCGCGGCCCCTCCACCGGTCCGGACGCCTCGCCGCGGCTCCCGAAGCTCCTCCCCGGGATCAACCTGGTTCACGGGCTCGCGGGCGAGCGACCGGAGACGTACGACCACAACAAGGAGTTCCTCCAGAGCGTCTACGACGAGGGGCTCATGCTCCGCCGGATCAACATCCGACAGGTGATGGCGTTCGCCGGCACGGAGATGGCCGAGACCGGTGCCGACATCGCTCACGCTCACGCGGAGCGGTTCCAGTCGTACAAACGAACGGTCCGCGAGACGATCGACAACCCGATGCTCGACCGGGTGGTCCCGCCGGGGACCGTGCTCCCGGACGTGCACCTGGAGTACCATCAGGACGGGAAGACGTTCGGTCGCCAGCTCGGGACGTACGCCCTGCTCGTCGCGGTGCCTGGCGAGCGCGAGCTCGGAACCGCCATCGACGTCGCGATCACCGACCACGGGTACCGGTCCGTGACGGGCGTCCCCTATCCCCTCGACGTCAACGCGGCCTCGATGAGCGAGCTGACGACGATCCCGGGGATCAACCGGAGCACCGCGGGCGACGTCGTCGTCGGTCGCCCGTACGAGTCGGTCGCCGACGTCGACGCCGGCGTCGTCGACCTCTCACGGTACGCCGTCGCCGACGACGTCGACGTCCCGATCCCCGGCCGGGAGCGTGACGGGTCCGGGCCGGGATCGGGTCCCGAGTCGACGCTCGGACGGAGCGACTGATGGACTCGACCGGTTCCGACGACGTCCCGCGGATCAGACGTGTCTCCGTTCCCGTCGACACCCGCGCACCCGAAGGGACGACCAACGCGTATCTGGTCGACGGACTCCTCGTCGACCCCGCGGCTCGAACCGCCGACCTCGACGAGACGATCGCCGCCCACGAGCCGGGCGTCGAGGCGATCGCGGTCACGCACACCCACCGCGACCACGTCGGAGCCGTCGCCCACTACGCCGCCGACACCGACGCGACGGTGTACGCCCACGCGGATCACGTAAAGCGGTTCGTCGATGCGACCGGGATCCGGCCCGACGCGACGGTTCGCGACGGCGACGCGATCGACGAAACCGGGGACGGAGCGCACGTCGTCGCGCTGGGCGCCCCCGGACACGCGCCGGACCACGTCGCGTTCGCGGTGGGCGACCCCGGGACGGCCGACCCGCGGGAGGCGCTCGTCGGCGACCTCGCGGTCGCGGCGGGCAGCGTCGTCGTGGGCGGGCCGGACGCCGACATGCGCGCGTACCTGGAGAGCCTCGAACGCGTCCGTGACGGCGGGTTCCGTCGACTGTATCCCGGTCACGGCGCACCGATCGACGACCCGGACGCGGCCTGCCAGCGGCTGATCGATCACCGACTCGACCGCGAGGAGGCGGTTCTCGCGGCGGTCGATCGGGGCGCGAGTGACGTGGACGCGGTGCTCGATGCCGCCTACGAGAAGGACCTGACCGGCGTCGAGGACCTCGCCCGGGCGACGGTCGTCGCTCACCTCGAGAAGCTGGTCGGCGAGGGACGGATTGACGGCGCGTGGCTCGACGACGCCTAACGGTCCGGACCGTCGGGCCGATCGATCGACGCGATCCGCGAGACGGTCGCCTCCCGGTCGGTCACGACGCCGTGCTCCGCGTCGGAGACGGACTCCGGGACCCCGTCGCCGGTGACGCGGCCGGTCGCGTCATCGAGGCCGTCGTACCGCGATGACAGCGACGCGAGCAGCGCGTCTCGAACGCACGCGCGAGTCGCGGAGCCGACCGGCGTCGCCGACCCGGAGAACTCCGTCGACCCCCCGTCCGGATCGCTCGCGACGACGACCGCGTCGCTCGTCGTTCCGGGGTACCCGGTCGCCGAGAGCAGCGTCGCCGCCTTCGCCTCCGCGACGACGGCGACGAGGTTCGCGAGCGCGCCGGGCGCGAGGTCCCTGTCGGTCCCGACGACGAGGTTGACGGTCCCGATCGGGCGGTTTCGGTCCGTCCCCTCGTGGGACCTCGCTCGATCGGCGTCACGTTCGGCGGCCCCGATCGGAAGCGCCGCCGGGTTCGAGACGCCCGCGGTGGCGACGACCGAGACCTCGCCGTTTCGGGCGATCCGGGCGTGTGCCTGGTCGACACCGGTGAGCAGCGCGGGTCCGGAACCGGGTGTGAATCCGACCCCGGCGAGCCGGTCGTCGACGTACGAACGGAGGTCGCGGACGCCGGCGTCGCCCCAGCCCTCCGGGACGGTGACGTTGTACGCGGCGTCGGCGACGTGGACGCCGCCGTCGAATCCGGTCGAGAGGAATCGCCCGCCGGGGAGTCGACAGCGACAGACGCCGTCCGAGACGTCGGCGCGGAGCGTCATACCTCGAGCGCCTCGAGCAGGCGGTCGTTCTCGTCGGGCCGGCGGATCGCGGTTCGAAGGTGGTTGTCGAGCCCCGCGAACGTCCGCGCGTCACGGAGCGCGATCCCGCCCTCGCGAGCGGCGTCGAGCACCGCGTCGGGATCGTCCTCGCCCACGTCGAACAGGAGGAACGGGGCGTCCGACGGGAACACGTCCCACCGTGTCGAGAGACGGTCGCGGACACGGTCGCGCTCGGACGCGACGCGCTCGCGGGTCCGTTCGACGAACTCCTCGCGCTGCAGGCAGTACGCCCCGACGTCGACCGCGGGCGTCGACATCCCCCACGACACCCGACCGGTGTCGAGCCGATCCCGAACGTCGCCGGTCGCGACGAGGAACCCGGCGCGGAGTCCGGGGAGGCCGAACACCTTCGTGAGCGAGCGCGCGACGACGACACCGGGTTCGCCTGTGATCGATGCCAGCGGCGTGAAATCGAGGAACGCCTCGTCGACGAACAGGGTCGATCCGGCGTCTCGGCAGCGCTCGGCCAGCGCGCACAGCGCCGTCGCATCGACGGCCTCGCCGGTCGGGTTGTTGGGCCGACAGACGATCACGAGGTCGTGACCGGACGGGTCGACGTCGACGACCTCGTCGTGTGCGACGCCGACTGGCTCCCCGCCCTGGATCCGGACCTCGTGTGCGTACTCGCCGAACGAGGGCTCCGGGACGACGACCGTCGAGTCCGAGTCGACGACGATCGAGAACAGCAGACGGATCCCGGCCATCACGCCCGCAGTCGGGATAACCGACCGCGGTCGACAGCCGACGTACTCTGCCGCGGCCGAACGGAACTCCCCGTAGTCGTCCGACGGATACCGACGCGAGGCGGCGAGTGCGGCGTCGTACACCGGCGTTACCCCCGACGGACTCTCCGGGTTCGTGTTCGCACTGAAGTCGATGACGTGCGGGTCGTTGGTCCCGCCGTGAGGGATACGACTCGCGACGTCCAGCGCGTGGGTATCCATGTTCACCGAAACATCGGCCAGGCTACTAAAGCGCTTGTACGCGCCGGGTGGACGATCCGCTGGTACCACCCCATGGTCACGTCCGGATCAGTTCGCGTCCGCCAGTCGTCGAGCGAGATCGAGGTCGGGCGGGCGGTTCACGTTGATCGCGAGCCGTTCGCGGTGCCGAACGACTACCTCGTCGTCACCGTCCGCGACGACGTTCAGGCCGGTGGGCGCGACCTCCCGACCGTCGGACGTGAACGACGTGTCGACGCTCGCACCGAGTTCGCGTTTCAGCGATACCGGTACGCAGACGGAGACGGGGTCGATCGACGTCTCGCCCTCGCCCGGGTCAGTCTCGGTGCTCCCGTCGCCCGGACCGGTCCTCGCGCCACCGTCGACCCCGCTCGCCGCCGCATCGATCGCGTCGTCGACGTCGCGCGGGCACAACAGGGGAAGGTCCGCGGCGACCGACACCGCCGGACCCTCGACTTCCGCGAGCGCGCGCGAGAGGTCGTCGACGTAGCCGTCGCCGGAGCCGACGACGAGTTCACACGTCAGCCCCGACGCGACGTTCGATCCAGCGAGCTCTGCCGGTCCAGCGAGGTCCGGCGGCTCCGCGTCGAGCATCGCCGTGGTCTCCGGTGTGTGCGGCGACGTCACGGCGACGACGCGACGGATCCGGCTCCCCGCGAGCGCGGCGAGCACCCGAGCCACCATGGACCGACGGCCGACCTCGACGAGGGGTTTTTCGGTGTCGCCGACGAGACGGGTTCCTCGTCCTCCACAGAGGAGGATCGCCTCGTCGACGGGTGAGGACGCGCCCTCGCGCTCTGTCACGCGATCGTCCACGCGATCACCCCCGCGTGGAGCGCGACCGCCCGACCCAGTTCGTTCGCCGCGCCGAGCACGTCGCCGCTGATCCCGCCGAGCCACGGTCGAACGCGGACGAGAAGCAGCGTTGCGACGGCCGGACCCGCGAGCAGCGCGGCCGCGAGAACCGGCAGCGAGCCGATCGGGGGCGCGACCAGCACGGTGACGGCCAACAGCGCCACGGGGACGAACGATCGCGGGCCGACGTCGCTCGCGACCGCCGATCCGAGCCCCTCGTGGGCCGGCGATCCGAAACAGACCAGCAGCGCCATCCCCGCTTTCGCGCCGACCTCGGCGGCGAGGACGATCCGGAACGCGACGGTTCCGGCTCCGGCGACTCCCCCTGTTCCGCCGACGAATCCGGTCGCGAGCGCCACTGCACCGAGCGTCGTGGCGATGAGCGTCACCGCGAGCGCCAGCACGCCTCCGACGCCGAGCGCGGCGTCCGTGAGGACCGCTACCCGCCTGTCCGGGTCGTGGACCGCGACCGCGTCGCCGAGGTCCGCGAGCCCGTCGGCGTGCGTGACGCCGCCGACGAGGTACAACGCGACGAGATACAGCGTCGCGGCCGTCCACGGGGAGGGGACGAGGAAGGCGAGCCCGGCGAGCCCGCCGATCAGCGCGCCGACGACGGGAAGCGTCCACGGCGACCGTCGGAACGAGTCCCAGTCCGCCGGATCGCCGCCGGGGATCGGGACCCGTGTCAGAAACGTTATCGCACCCCGGAGGGCGGGAACGGGACGAGCCGGTGACGCGGCTGGATCGGACGGTGTGGCTGGATCGGACGGTGTGGCTGGATCGGACGGTGTGGCTGGATCGGACGGTGCGGCTGGATCGGACGGTGTGGCTGGATCGGACGGTGCGGCTGGATCGGACGGGGAGGACGGGTCACCGCTCATGCGATCACCACCGCTCATACGACCACCACCGCTATCGCGACCGCAGCGATACCGAGCCAGCCCGCACGCGAAACGATCCGGACGCCTTCGCGAGCCTCGTCCGGAGCCGGGAGCTCGTCGTCCGGGAACAGCGTGTACGCGCCGGGTTTCGTCAGGCGGACCTCGAGTGCGGCCGCGATCGTTGCCATCGGCCAGCCGGAGTTCGGCGAGGCGGGCCGGCGCGTCGCGGGCCGTGCCCGACGAACGGTTCGGATCGACCGTCCCGGTGCTCCGACCGCTCCGATCAGCAGCGCGGCGACGCGGGCCGGAAGCCACATGACGGCGTCGTCGAGCCTCGCGGGAGCCCACCCGGATCGTCGGTCGCGGTACCCGAGCATCGAGTCGAGCGTGTTGACCGCTTTGACCCACGCGGCGGCACCGGCGGCGAGCGCGAGCACGCCGACCGACGAGAGTCCGGTGACGGCTGCGAGCACGACGACGACGCCGAACGCGAGTAGCGGCGCTATCAGTCCGTCGGCGAGGTTCTCGGCCGCGCTCTCGACGGCCGCCGATCGGAGCTCTCCGGGCGACAGCGCGGACGCGTCCCGTCCGGCCAGGGCGCGGACCTCCCGCCTGGCCGCCTCGGGATCCGCGTCCGCGACCCCGATCACGTCGTCGGCGACGCCGACGAGCATCCGTCGGCTCGTACAGACGAACAACACGCCCCCGGCGGCGGCGGTGACGGCGGTGACGACAGGACCGAGCCGGGGATCGACGGTGCTCGGCGCGAGCAGTTCACCCGTTCCCGCCGTCGCGAGCATCGCAGCGGTCCCCGCCGCCGCCAGCACGACGCCCGCCGCCACGGCCGCGAACGCGAGCGGGACGACGACCGCGACGACGACGCCGACGGGTCGCGAGTCCGGGAGGGCGTCGTCGAGCAGTTCGACGGTCCGGCCGAGCCACGCGACGGGGTGGAGTCGGGCCGGTGGCTCCGACAGGGTCCGGTCGAGGGCGGCGGCGAGCGCGACGGCACTCCCCGCCGCGAGGCTCACGGCTCGGCCTCCAGCTCCGATTCGAGCTCCGTGAGGGGCGTGTCCGTGACGTCGATGAACCGACCGCCGACATCGACGACCCCGCCGTCGGCGGCCGGATCGTCTCCGACGTGGGTGAGTGCGGACGGCTCGACGCCGAGCGACCTCGCGGCCGCCTCGAACGCCTTGGCGTGCGGCTTCCGCCAGCCGCAGCCGACGCTCGTGGTGACCGCGTCGAACTCCCCGCGCAGGTTCGACCGGATCAGCGTTCGCGGGACCAGTTCGGGAACCGCGCAGTTCGAGAGGAGCCCGACCGGACCGCGGTCCCCGGCGGCTCTGACGGCCCGTACCGCGCCCTCTCGACGGGTGACCTCGGGGTCGAACGCGGCGACGACCGCGTGTCTGGCGACGTTCTCGTCGGCCTCGACGCCGCGGGAGGCGAGCGCTCGCGCCACGTGTGCCGGCAACGGCGTCTCCGCGCCGGCGGGCGCGTCGACGTGGATCTCACCGTACGCGACGTGCCAGTCGTCCGGGACGTCGACTCCGCGCGATTCCAGCTCACGAGCGACGACCTCCGCCGGATCCGACGGGTACTCGACGTCGACGAGCGTACCGAACAGATCAAAGGTGACTGCCACGATGTGGGGGGTACGGGCAAAACGGGATTGAACCTGTCGGTCGTGGCGGTCCGGGTCGGGGCCGAGGGACCGACCACCGATCAGGGAAGCATCGGAACCAGGTGTAACGTATAAAACCGGTAGAGACCGCTCAGCCACGCACAGAACCACAGTATCATGAATCCCGCGACGCCGACGCGAAGCCGACTTCGCCAGTGTCCCATATGCTCGTGGAGATCGTCGAGGTCGGCGTCCGGGTCGTGATACGCGTTCGCGTTCCGCTTGGCCTGGAGGATCCGGACGATCCCGGTGAGCGCGAACACCAACAGCGCGTACGCCTGTAGTCCGAAGAACGCGTGGATCACGGCGTCGCCGGTCATCTGCCCGAGGATCCGGGGGAGCATCCACGTCACGAGGGGTATCGTCGTCAGGAGGAGCCCGACGGTGATGTACTTCAAGTGGTGAACCAACACGCCCCACGTCACCGTCTCGGCGTCGATCATGATCCACGCGCCGTACAACAGGAACGGCAGGCTGGCGGTCACCGACAGCGCTGCCGCCACCGCGATGACCGACTCGTCGACCATACCGGCGGCTACGTTCCGGGACGCGTAAAGCGCCTCGATTCACGGACGAGGTGGGCTCGTCGCAACCGGAACGAACGACTGGACTCGAATCTACGAGATCTCGACGCTCACGTTCGTTGGCGTCACGTTTCCGATGTTGTCACCGACCGGGCAGCGATCCTCGACTTCCTCGACGAATCCCGCCGGCACACCCTCGTCGGACGCGACGCGGAGTTGGACACGGATCTCCTGGAATCCCGCACGAGCGTCGTCCGAGACGCCGAAGAGCTTGCGGGGATCGAGGTCGCCACCGATGTCGAAGTCGATCCCGTCGATCTCGATCCCCCGCTCCTCGGCGACCGTGTGCGCGACGACGTTGAGACAGCCCGCCCACGCGCCGAGCAGATACTCGACGGGAGTGGGACCGTCGTCGGTTCCGTCCAGCGCCGCCGGTTCGTCGATCGTGAACTCGAATCCACGCGCCGCAACGGTGGTTTTCGTCTCGCTTTCGCTCTCGGCCGATATCTCGAACCGCTCCGTGTGATCTACCTCGCTCATACACCGATCGACGTCACTCCGCCGTATCAGGCGACCGGTAGTGGGAAGATATGCGGGTATTCATGACGACCGAAACGCTCGGGTTCCGGCTCGAGAGATGCTGGACGCCGTACGACCGGACGATCGATGATCGGACGGCCGTCGTTCGTCGAGGTACGTATTTCCGGTCCGACCCGGCGTCCGTCCCGGACGCGCATCGGACCAAAACGATTACCCGCCGGAACGCGTACCACCGAACGATGGACGACGCCTCCACGCGATCGGACGCGGACGACGCCTCCACGCGATCGGACGCGGACGATGCCGTCGACGAGCGACGTGGCGGCGAGGACCCGGTCGACTCCGAGGCACCGACCGACACTGACTCCGACATCGACGAGCTTCGTAAGCGAGTCGAGTCGGAGTACGACTTCGACGACTTCGGTCCCTCCGACATGGCTCGAATGAGCCCGGAGGAGTGGGACGCGGTGTTCGATCCGGAGACGTGGATCACGGGCGACCGGCTGCTCGATCGAGTCGAAGCGGAGTTGAAATCACGGATCGCTCGCCGCGAGCTGTTCGGGATCCTGGAACGCGTCCGCGAGGACGGGTCCGAGCGCGTGCTCGTCTACTCCGACGAGGGCTACGCGATGGTCCGACCGAACGGGGACGTGACCGGTCAGGGGACCGTCCTCCGTGACGTCGAGCCCGTCGTCGCGCTCGCGGCGATGGAGAGCTACGACGTGCCGGAGCCCCCGGACGACTGGTCGCTCCCGTCCCCCGAATCGGTGCCACAGGGTTCCGGCGAGTTCGGGAACCTCATGATACAGGTCGTCGCGGCGGTCCAGCTGATCGCGGGCGTGGCGCTGCTCGGTGCGTGGCTGTTCCTCGGCGTGGAGACGATCTTCGCTCCCGCGATCGCGCTGCTGTTTCTCCTCGTCGGAGCGTTCCTGTTCGTGATGGTGGCGAACGCCCGGCTCTCGGACCGGTTCCGTGCCGAGGAGTACCGCAACCGACTGCGGACGCTCCGTGATCTCGACGAGCGTCCGGCGTTCGTGCCGCTCGACGACGAGTCCGTCTCGAGCGGACGATCGGAGGGTCCGGAAGACCGCCGAACGGGCCCCGCAACCCCCACCGGGAACGAGGGCGACTCCGAGAAACGCGATCAGCGGTAAAAACCCCGAAATCAGCGTATACAGGGCGTTTACTCGGCTCCCACCCATCGGCGTTAGTCGGTGGGTTTAAGCGCAACCCGTCCTGACGATGTGTTGTATGAAACGGCGGGAATTCGTGCGAACGGCCGGCGGTGCCACGGCCGCGGTCGGTGCCTCCACGGTAGCGACCGGAACGGTCGCCGCACAGGAGGGTGCGACACCCGACTTCGGGGGGCACCTCGATGGCATCGACGGAGGATACGAGGACCTCCGTGGCCAGGACGAAGTGACGGTCGAGGTCGGTGCATCCGGAAACGGCGGGAACCTCGCGTTCAGTCCCGCGGGGATCTGGATCGACGAAGGAACGACGGTTACGTGGGAGTGGACCGGCGAGGGCGGTGCCCACAACGTCGTCGCCGACGCGGACAACACCGACTTCGAGAACACCCACACGGACGTCGACAGCGGTGACCCGATCGACGAGGAAGGATACACCTACTCGTACACGTTCGAGGAGGGGGGAATGACCGGCTACGTCTGTGAACCTCACCGCGGCGTCAACATGTTCGGTTCCGTCGCCGTCGGCGACGACGTCCCGGTCGTTGAACCCGGACCGGACGACGGCTGGCCCGAGGACCCCGGCCACTGGGGCGTCCCGATTCACGCACACTGGGTCGGCATCGTCTCGATGCTCGGGATCGCGTTGACGTTCGTGTTCACGTTCTACATGCTCAAGTACGGCGAGTCGGCACACACCGGTCACGGAGGGAACCAATGAGCTCCGGTGGCTCCTCGTACGGCGACATCCACCGGTACGAGCCGGCCCGCGAGAGCACTGCCGCCGCCATCGCGATCGTTCTGTTAACCATTATCGAGGTCGTCTTCGTCTTCGTCTTCGTGTACGGGCTGATGTCCGGATGGGCCTCGACCGAGTTCGGGAACATGTACACCGGCGCGCTGCTCGCGCTCGTGTTCATCGACCTTTCCTTTATCCTACTGTTGTACCGCAAGGAGTTCCTGCCGGACGTCATGATCGTCAAGAAGCGCCGCCGGAAGTGGGAGGACCTGTACGTTCGAGAGGACGAGAAGGACGGCGTGGAACTCGAGACAGGGGACGCATGGGACACCGTCAAACGCGCGGTGTATCCGTACTATAAGCGGTGATATCACAATGAGCCTCAAAAAGACCGACGAGATGGACCACAACGCGTGGCTCAAACAGCAGGATCTGACGGTCATCGAGACCGCGTTCCTCACCACGCTCATCTGGCTCGACAAGCGACTGCGCATCGTCGACTACCTCGAACTGCTGGAGACGATGTACTACCGCGCGAACCTCCAGATGCCCAAGAGCCACACCGAACAGTACGATCTGGACAACAAGTTCTGGTACTGGTACCCGCTGTACTCGCTCGGATCGCTTTCGATCATCGCGTACCTCGTTGCTGCGGTCTCGGGCGCACTGCTCGGGTTCTACTACTCGCCGTCGACGGCGGGTGCCGTCGCACAGGGTGACCCCACGGCCGCGTACGACTCGCTCGTCATGATCATGCAGGACGTGCAGTTCGGGTTCATGCTCCGGTCGATCCACCGCTGGTCGGCCCAGATCATGGTGGCGGCGGTGTTCCTCCACATGCTGCGCGTCTACTTCACCGGCGCGTACAAGGAGCCCCGAGAGGTCAACTGGATCCTCGGAATCGTTCTCATCGGCCTGACGTTGCTGTTCGGGTTCTCCGGCTACGTCCTGCCGTGGAAGCAGCTGTCCTTCTGGGCGGCACAGATCGGCGTCGAGATGGCCCTCGCGACCCCGTTGGTCGGTGAGTGGGCGGCACAGCTCCTGTTCGGCGGGTTCACGCTCGGGCAAGCGACGCTCGTGAGAATGTACATCCTGCACGTGTTCGTGTTGCCGTTCGTGGTGACCGCGCTCATCGCGCTCCACGTCGGCATCGTCTGGGTGCAGGGGATCGCGGAGCCGCACTAATCCAATGACGACCGACACCACACCCACCGACTCGAACGACGACGCGGAGCGGGCGATGACCGACGGGGGACCGCCGGCGACGATCCCGCCGGACGACGAAACCCCGACCTGGAGCGAGCGCAAGGAGCGCTCGCAGGGGCTCTCGCGGCTCACCTATCAGTACTTCGAGCGCTCCCGCCGCGAGGACGAGGACCTCCGTACGGAGTCGACGTACGTCGAGCGCGACGTGCTGGGCTTTCCCGCATGGCCCCACGAAACGATCCGTAACCTCGCGATCACGAGCTTCTTCGTCGGGATCATCGTCCTCGTGTCCGCACTGATGCCGCCGCACTTCGGGAGCCCTGCGAATCCCGGCTCGACGCCCGCGATCATCCTGCCGGACTGGTACCTGTACTGGTCGTTCGGACTGCTGAAGCTCGACCCGCTTAACCCGGACTTGGCCGTCCTCGGCGGGAACATCGTCATGTCCAACGAGTTCCTCGGAATCGTCGCACACGGCGTCGTGTTCGGAGCCATCACGCTGGTCCCGTTCCTCAACAAGGGAAGCGCCCGTCGTCCCGTCGAGGAGCCGTTCTGGGCGGCGATCGGGATGGGTGGCGTGGTGCTTTCGTTCACGCTCGCGGCCCTGGCGATCCAGAACTTCTTCCCCATGGAACTGGAGCTCATCGTCACGCTCACGTTCATGTTGCCCGTCGTCGCGGGGATCATCACGTACGCCGTGTTGAAGACGATGCGTGAGGGATACATGTACGACCTCAACCGGCGGTACTACATGCTGCGGCCGCCGAAGTAACGCCCCGACGACCGTTCGCGGCTGCTCCGCTTTCGCATGACACGCTCCGAGCCCCACGACGGTGCCGCACTGACCGATCCGAGTCGCAACGCCGCTTCGGACGACCGTCCCGTCCCGGGCGACGACGACGGTACGATCGACGACAACGGCACGATCGACGGCGACGACACGATCGACGGCGACGTCGAGCCCGAACCGACCGGCCTGCGGTCCGAAGGCGGTCGCAGAGAGATCGTCGTCCCGCTACGACTCTACAAGACGGTCACGGTGTTCTCGACGCTCATCACGGTGGTCCTGTTTCTCGTCGGGTTCACGCTCGTCGACGCGGCGACGCTCCAGATCAGCTTCGTTCGGACGACCGTGGTGTACGTCCTCGGCACCGTGGGTCTCGCGTTCGCGGAGGACGTGCTGGCGGCGCTGCTGGCGACCGTCGGGATCGCGTGTATCCTCTTCGGAACGGCGGTGTACGTTCTCGGAACGCGTTTTCGCGCCCAGGGAATGGGAAAGCCTCAAGAGGACTCCAGCGAATGATCCGCTAATGGCAGACGAGTTCATGAAGGGGTTGACCCTGTTCACTCTGGGCGGTCTCGGATGGATCACCTTCGCCGGGTGGTACCGGACGCCCTCGTACTACATCGTCGCCCAACTGGTCGGCGAGCCGGAGGGTGTAAACAGCGTGTACGACGAGATCGGCCTGCTCGCAGGTGACGCCTTCTTCTGGTTGATGATCCTCGGTGCGCTCACGTTCTGGGTGTTCATCCCGGTCAGCCGCGAGCTGCGTGACGCACTCACCGACGACCCGGACGCCGCGAACTGAATCCTTCTCGCCGCTCTGTCGACACTCGCTTCCGATACGCCTCACGTACTGTCTCGTCTCGTCCTCATTCGTTGGTCCCGTTCCGTCATCGATCGGATCCACCGGGCCTGCGGGTCCCGCGTCGAAGAGGAACGCTTACGCGCGGCGACCGCCGATCCCCGGTATGAACGAGACGACGGCCGCGGACGCACCCGCGGCCGGCACGGCCGACGGGACGACACGGAACGAGCGGGCGGAACCCGCCGTCGTCGCCGACGGCGTTCGTCGATCGTACGGTGACGTGGTCGCGCTCGACGGCGTCGATCTCTCGGTGGGGGTCGGTGAGGTGTTCGGTCTCATCGGACCGAACGGGGCCGGAAAGACGACGCTGGTCCGTGCGCTCACCGGGACGACGGCGTTCGAGGGAGACGTGCGGGTGTTCGGCTCCGAGCCTCGCGACGTCGACCCCGCACGGATCGGTCTGCTTCCGCAGTCGTTCGACCCGCCCGAGCGACTCACTGCCCGCGAACTGGTTGCGTACTACGGCGGTCTGTACGACGATGCCCGCGACGTCGCGGGCGTCATCCGAGACGTCGGGCTCGACGGGGACGCGGACGCGTGGTACGAGACGCTCTCGGGCGGACAGAAGCGGCGGGCCTGCGTCGCGACCGCACTGGTCAACGACCCGGAACTGCTCTTTCTGGACGAGCCGACGACGGGCATCGACCCCGCCGGTCGCCGATCGCTACACCGCTTGGTCGAACGACTGGCCGAGACGGGAACGACGGTGTTCCTCACGAGCCACGCGATGGACGAGGTGGAGCGACTGGCCGACCGGGTCGCCCTGCTTCGCGACGGTCGCGTCGTCGCCGTCGGCGAACCGGCGGAGTTGATCGCCGAACACGGGGGGCGTCCTCGGCTGGACGTGACGCTCGAGGCGGCCGCGACCGACGAGGCGGTCGATCGGATCGCGGACGGCGTGGGCGGGGACGTCGACGTCGAAGCGACCGAAGACGGGCTCCGGATCGTCGGCGTACGTCCGGAGGAGATCGGTGCGGCCGTCGACGCGCTGGAGGCGGTCGGCGTCGCGTTCGAGTCGCTGACGTGGAGCGAACCCTCGTTGGAGGACGTGTACCTTCGGCTTACCGGTGAGGAGTACACGCCCCGAGCGGACGGAAGTCACGAGCGGTCGGGAGGCAGAACCGATCGGTCGGTCCCGACGCCGGATGCGCACCCGATCGACGAGCCGTCGACTCCCGCGGGGGCGTCCGACCGATGAGTCGCGTCGGCCGGATCCGGTCCGAGGCGACGGCGTCGGCGCGGTCGTTCCTCCGCCGGCGTACCGCGGTGTTTTTCACGTTCTTCTTTCCGGTGATACTGGTCGTCATCTTCGGCGCGCTGGTCCGGACCCAGCCGACGGGCGGCGGACTGTTCGCGGAGCCGGCGGGTTACTACCTCCCGGGATACCTCGCGGTCGTCGTCCTCTTCACGCCGCTCTCGCGGGTCGGGTCGGAGATCGCTCGCCACCGCGACGGCGGCCGGTTCGAGAAGCTCGCGACGACGCCGCTGACGCGGGTCGAGTGGCTGATCGCACACACGCTCGTCAACGTCGGGATCATCGGCGCGGCGAGCCTGCTCATCCTGGCACTCGTCGTCGCCGTGACGGACGCGGAGCCGATCGTTTCGCCGGCGCTCGCGGCGCTGCCCGTCTTCGTCGCCGTCGGCGTCGCGCTGTTTTGCGGGTTCGGAGCCGTGCTGGGTGCGCTCGCCGACTCACAGGACGGGGTCATCGCCGCCAGCAACACGGTGGCGCTCCCCCTGCTTTTCCTCTCGGAGACGTTCGTTCCGCCCGAACTGTTGCCCGAGTGGTTCCTGCCGGCGGTCGCTGCCTCGCCGCTGACGTACTTCGCGCGCGGCACCCGAGCGATCACCTACGAACCCGGTGCATGGGTCGGTGACCTCACCGTGCTCTCCGCGCTGGCGGTCGTCTTCCTCGCCGCCGGCGCGTACGCGATCCCGCGAACGGACTGATTCGGGGGCCTGTGTGGCCCTTCGATGCTCCTCGACGGCGTCTTCGCGAGCGCCGCCCGCTCAGTCGCCGCCCGCTCAGTCGCCGCCGGCTGCCCGGGCTCGCCGGCGGGCCTCCTTCGGGGAGCGCCCCTCGCGAAGCAGCGCCTCGACGAACAGTTCGCCCGCCTTGTACGACGATCGAACCATCGGTCCGGACGCACAGTAGAGGAAGTCGAACTCCCGTTCGGCGACCGCGCGCCACACGTCGAACGTGTCGGGGTGGACGTACTCGAACACGTCCAGATGCGACCGCGACGGCTGGAGATACTGCCCGAACGTGACGACGTCGACGCCGACCTCACGGAGGTCGCCGAGCGTCCGGTACACCTCGTGGTCGTACTCGCCGACGCCGAGCATCACGCTCGTTTTCGTGTACACGTCCGACTCTCGATCGACCTGATCGAGGACGGCGAGCGACTGCTCGTAGCTCGCGCGCCGGTCGCGAACCGGCCACTGGAGCCGTTCGACCGTCTCCACGTTGTGGGCGATCACGTCCGGCCCGGCGTCGATGATCCGACCGATTGCCTCGGGGTCGCCCTCGAAGTCGGGGATGAGCGTCTCGACGAGGATTCCCGGATCGCGGCGCTTGATCTCGCGGATCGTCTCCGCGAAGTGCTCGGAGCCGCCGTCAGCGAGGTCGTCGCGGTCGACCGACGTGAGGACGACGTAGTCGAGCCCGATCTCGTCGACCGCGTCGGCGACGTTCGCGGGCTCGTCGGGATCGAGGGGTTCCATTCCGCCGGTCTCGACGTCACAGAAGTTACAGCCGCGCGAGCAGCGCTCGCCCATGAGCATGAACGTCGCCGTCCCCGGCCCGTCGTTCCCGGACCAGCACTCGCCCATGTTCGGGCAGTTCGCCTCCTCACAGACGGTATGGAGGTTCCGGTCGCGGAGCGTCTCCGTGATCGCCGTGAACTGACTCCCCGACGGTGGGCGGGACTTCAGCCAGTCGGGTTTTCGTCGACCCCGTTGCATGCTCGGACATGCGTGAGCGGCGTGCAAAAGCGTGCGGGTCGGAGAGCCGTGAACGTCGGTACGTTTCGATCGATGAACGGCGAAGCGGTGTCACTACGCGTCGTCGATCGCTGGTATGGATTTATACCGTATCGACCCAATCGTGCGATGATGTCGACAAGCGGAACACTGGAGGAACGGTTCCGTGAGCTACGCACCGCACGGAACGCACTACCGGAGGTATCCGAGCCGCCAAAGTCGATGCTTCGAATTCTCGGCTCGACGAGGTCTGAGCGGACTTGGAACACGCTCTTGGCGTATTTTCTCGATCCGAGTCAACCACACGGCTTCGGAATCGATCTGCTGAAAGCGTTCCTCGATACCGTTCAGAGAGCATCCGACCGACCGTTCACGTACTACCATCGGCATCTCGAGGGTATCGAGGTCGAGACGGAGGTCACGTCACCAGCAAACAACCGACTGGATATCGTTCTCCGTGCGTCGGATGAGTGGTTCCTGTGTATCGAATCAAAGGTCGATGCAACTGAAGGAGATCAACAGACGGTTCGATATGTGAGCGACGACCATATCGGCGATGAACTGAAAGAAAAGTATCCGGATGCGGGCCAACAGTACGTGTTCCTCTCCAAGGAATACAGCCCCGACTCGGACGCCGACGCGTTCGAAGACCTCTACTGGAAGCATGTCGTCGAGGCGTTCGAGTCGGTTCTCTCACGTTCGCACGGCCGCTATCCTGAACGGAGCGTCAGCCAACTTCGGGAGTTCCTCTCGACGGTAACACAGGTGACACACATGGAAGACGACGATTTCACGGCGATTCAAAAAGAGAAGGTACAGCTACTCAGCGAGTACAGAGACGATATCGACGCACTTCTCGAGGGTGCCGAATCACTCCGCCAGCGTTCCATCGAGGACTGGCCGGAACTGTTCAAGCGTCACGTCGATGAGGAACTCTGGACGGACGAGTGGCATACTCGACCCGATTACGGAGATTGGGGGATCCTCTTCAAGGACGGTTGGTATCTCGATGATTCACGGCTCGAACCGACGCTCGATCCCGACGACACTCACGGCAACCACGGTGTGCGTCTCCATTTCATTCACCTTATTCGGAACGAGGAGTCGTTTAGCCGCGGGAGACTCACGTTTCTTCTCCGCTGTCCCACGAGCGTGGATACGCGTGACGAATTTAACCAACTGTACAACAGCGACCGGTGGCAAGAGCGTCTCGATCCGGTACTCGATGAGGCAGGTATCACGAACATGGGCCAGATGAGAGATTACACGACCAAAACGTATGACGTCGATCAGGCCCGCCTCCCGGAGAGCTACTTCGAGACGCTCGCGACCGCGTTCGCTGAACACCTGCCGCTTGCGGACATCGTCGACGAGATCGTCGCCGAAGCTGCAGAAAACGTGCGAAAACGGTGAGAGACTTCGGCACTCCGCTGTGTGATCCGCGTCGCAACCGCCTCGTGCCGCCTTACAGCTCTTCGACGCCGTCGTCGGTGATCACGGTGTCGATCATCCCGATCGGGGTCGCGTCGTAGCTGGGGTTCTCGATGGTGACGTTCTCGAGGGGTTCACGCATCACCTCGACGGCGTCGCGGAACTCGTTCTCGAAGCGGAACTCCTCGATCCGCTTCGCGCCCGAGCCGACCACCGTAACGGGGATCCCCAGCTCCCGCGCGGTGACGACGAGCGGGAACGTGCCGATCCGGTTGTAGTACGTGCCGCCGGTGATACAGGTGATCCCGAGGAGGACGCGGTCGCAGCCGCGGAGCGCGTACCCCATCGCGCTGTCGACGACCATGCGAGTGTCGACGCGGTCTATCGCCGCGAGCGCCCGCGCGGTCTTGCGACCGAGGGTTCGCGGACGAGCCTCCGTCACGTACACCGTCAGGTGCTTTCCGTCCATCGCTGCGGTCTCGATCGACTCCAGCACCGTCGTCGAGTAGTCGTGGACCAAGAGCGTGTCGCCGTCGCCGATCCGCTCGGCGGCGTTGGCCGCCGCCGCCGCCTTCGACGTCTCGACGTGCTCGACGACGCGGTCGATCGTGTCCTCCAGCAGCTGTTTGACCCCCTCGACGGTCGTCGCCTCGCCGACGACGGAGCGCTCGACCTCGCGTAAGGCGTTGTGGAGCGCGGCGTGGGAGGGGTTCGACCGGCGCAACACGCCCGCGTTGTGTTCGAGGTCGCGCTCGAACTCGTCGACGGTGATGTACTCGCGCTCGAGCAGTTCTCCGAGCGCCTGCGTCGCCTTCACGGCGACCACCGACGTGCTGTGTGTCTGCATCGCCCGGATCTCGGCGACCGTCTCGTCGATCATGATTCAACGGTTGGCGGGAGCGTTCAAAGGGGTTCCGGGGACGGCAGGGTGCTCGACGGTCTCCCCATCTCGTGGGAGTACCCCCCGAACGTTTTATCCGGTCCATGTGAACCGTCGACGTATGACGAACTCGACAGCGCTCACGGCGGACGAGCTTCGCGAGTGGCTCGATCACGTCCGCGATCGATCGACTGCACGGTGGTTGATGATCGCGATCGCCCACGAGGAGGGCGTCGACGTCGGCGATCTCGCCGACTGGTACGACCTCTCGGACGGAGAGATACGCGACTGGCTGTCGGCGCTCGACTCTCGGCCCGTCGTCACGATCGCGGAGGCCGAGGGCGTCTCCTTCGAGGAGCTCGCGGACGGCTACGGACTGGCTCCGGAGACGATCCGACAGTGGTTCGACGACCTGGAGTCGGAGCCGATCGAGCAGGCCGCGGTCGTGGTCGATCGGTACAGCCAGCGCGACACGGCACCGGTCGTGCGTCGAACCGAGTCCCGCGTCGAGTACCTGGATTACACGGCCATCGACGAGCACGGCTGGGCGATCGACGACGACGACCTGTTCGAGAAGGCGTCCAAAGCCGGTCTCGATCCGAGCGTGTTCGGTCGGATCCTCGTCGAGCCGGGCGAGACGATCCTCGAAGCCGCAGAGAATCGCAACCTCTCGTGGCCGTACGCCTGTCGCGGCGGTGCGTGTGCGAACTGCGCGGTGCTGGTCAAATCGGGCGACGTCGCCATGCCGGGCAATCACGTGCTCTCTGACGAGCAGGTCGCCGGGATGAACGCCCGCCTGACCTGCGTCGGAGTCCCGGTCACCGACCGGGTGAAGCTGGTGATGAACGTGCAGGGTCTCGACCAGTTCGAGGGGCTCCGGCTGCCGTCGCCGCTCTCTGAGGGCGGGTCGGCGTTACCGTAGTCGATCCGGCGCGGCTCTGTCCGATGTATAAAAGGCTGGAATATGAACCGGAGCATGGAGGGACGATGGACCGCAACCGTCGGGTATGTCCGGAGATGGAAGCCTCTCTAACGAGCTTCGAGACCGGCTCTCACGACGCCGTGGCGACGACGACGACCAGTCGAAGTTCGAGGTCAGCGAAACGGAGACGTACGTGGGCGACACGGTCACGCTGACGGGCCGTGACCTCGACGCCAACGAGATATACGAGGTCATCTGGCACTCGGCGATCGGGAGCTGGGGAGTCCTCGGCGGCAACGAGGTCGTCGGCCCTCAGTTCAAACCCCGAAGCGAGTCGATAGCGACGGTCACCACCGACAGCGCCGGACGGTTCTCCGAGGAGTGGACCGTAAAGGAGGACTACGGCGGTGAACACCGGATCGAGCTGCGGACGATCGACGGCGTCCCGCAGGCACGGACGAAGGTTACGATCAAGCCGTGGTTCGAGATCGACCGCACGAGTGCGCCGGTTGGGGAGACGTTCACGGTCACGGGGTACGGGCTCGGCCCCAACATGATCACGAACAACTACCAACTCGCGTGGGACAACGGGATGGTCGGGTTCATGACCGGGACGTTGAACCGCGGAACGGCGACCGCCGATATCAGGGCGATCGACGAGCCGGGCGAACACGTGATCCAGGTGTGGCGCAACCTGCGGGGCGTGCCGTTCTTACAGAACAACACGCAGTCGCCGTTCGGTCCGGTCGGCGACGAGCGACAGTCGTCGTGGACCGTCGAGGTCACGGAGCTCGAATCGGAGCCGGAGACGACGTGGATGGACTCACTGGAGGACGAGACGCCGCTTACGGCTCACTATCCGGAGCTCGACGAGGCCACCGACGCGACACTCGAGATCACGCCGACGTCCGGGCAGCCCGGGACGGAAGCGACGATCGTCGGGCGGGAGTTTCCGGCCGACACGGAGGTGGACCTGATCTGGTATACGCACGTCGGTAACCGCGTCGCGGGCAACCCGATCACGCCGGAGCCGCTCCCGGATCTGCTGCCGTCGGTGACGACCGACGAGGACGGAGCGTTCGAGATCGACGTGACGATTCCGCGGGGGATGGGCGCGACGCGACCCATCACCGCGGCCGTCGACGGCCACGAGGTCGCGGTGACCGGGTTCGTGATGCAGCCGGACATCGTCGACGTCTCCCCGCAGAAGGGTCCAGTCGGCACCGACATCGAGATCGAACTGACCGGCATCGGCTGGCCGACCTACGAGAACGCGTACTTCTTCGTGTACGACAACCGTCCGCTCGGCTACGTCTGCGGCGTCGACATGGAGAAGCACGGCGAGGGGATCGTCCGGACGATCATCCAAGCGACCGGGGAGCCCGGCTATCACTTCATCGACGTGTACCCGTCGTTCTTCGAGACCCAAGAGGACCTTCCGGACTTCGAGCAGAAGGCACACCTCTCGTACCGCGAGAACCATCCGGTTCGGTCGCTGCCGGCGTTACACTTCACGTTCGAGGTCACCGAGTAGTCGCAGCGATCCGGGATACCCCCCACTCACTCCACACGTCTAACAAACTCATCATGAAAGCTAACGACACGTCGGCCGGAACGGAACTCGAGTTCACCGGAACCGAGCGGATAGCGACGACCAAAGCGGAGCTCTGGCGGAACGTCTCGGACCCGGCGGTTCTCGCGACCTGCATTCCCGGTGCCGAGTCAGTCGAACGCGTCTCCGACCGGGAGTACGAAGTCGAGATCACTCGGGGAATAACCCGCCTCACGATCTCCATCTCCGGGAACATCGAACTCGTCGAGATGAACGAACCGAACTGGATCCTCGCGGAGGGGACGGCCTACGACTCCCGAACCGCCTCGGAGTTCGGCGGGACGGCGGCGATGGAACTGACGGAGACCGACGACGACGTCATCGAACTGTCCTACGAGGCGTATCTGACGTTCACCGGCGGCACCGGTTCGTTGACGCCGGGGATCCTCCGTCGCGTCGTCGAGTCCGACGTCGACCGGTACTTCGGGAACGTTAAAACGACGGTCGAGAGCGATTCCTGAGGCTCGCCCGACTCCCACCGAAGTTATAAAAAGCTGTATTTTCCACACCCAATGACATTCCCTATTACGAAGATCGTATAATCAAGAATGGACGATCCAATGCGCGAACTCGGTTCGACGGTCGAAGCGAACGGCAGAACCCGGCGGGCCGTCCTCGCGTCCGGCGGCGCAGCGCTCGCGGGCGGGCTCGCAGGGTGTCTCGGTGACGACACGGGGACCGTGACGGGCGGGACCGGCGGGGCCGGCGGGGCCGAGGAGCCGGAGCCACCGTGGACGACCGAGGAGCTCGCCGACTACGTCGACGACGACACGACGGTGACGCTGTACGCCTCCCTCGGCGAGGTCGAGGTGTGGGAGCAGCTGATCGAGGTGATAAACGACGAGTTCGGAACCGGTCTCGAACTGGAAGCGTTCGTCAGCGACGGCGGCGAGATCTCCCAGCGGATCATCCAGGAGCGACAGGCAGACCGGGACCAGGCGGATCTCATGTCCCAGCCGTCGGATCTGATCAACATGGTCCACGAGAACGGCTCCGAGGAGGCCGAGCGCTGGTTCGAACACGGGGTCGACGAGAACTTCTGGTTCAGCGTCGACGAGGAGTATCCGGACCGGTACGTCCACTCGTGGTTCGCGACGGCGTTCAACGGCGGGCCATCCTCCGCGATGCCGATCAATCCCGAAGTGTTCGAGGAACGGGGGCTCGATCGGCCCAGCTCGTACAACGACCTGTTCGACGATCAGTACGAGGGGATCGAGGTGCTACTTCCCGGCTATCTGGTCGCCTCACAGATCGGGTGGATCGTCGGATACCACGCGAACCAGCTCGGGATCGAGCCGCAAGAGTGGGTCGAGCGACTCCTTGACCACGTGGAGTTCAGGGGTGCCGACTCCCACACGTCCGCGGCACGAGCGGTCGCCGAGGGGCGCAGCCCATTGATGTTCTACAACTTCAACAACACCCTCACCCAGTTCATTCCGGAGCACACGATCGAGGCCGTCTTCGTCGACGGCGTCTGGGACCAGATGAACAACGATCACCTGTCAATAAACCGGGAGGCTCCGAATCCGTGGGCGGCTCGGTACGTGCTCAGTGCGACGGTCGAAAAGTCCGTCCAGCGACGGCTGATCCACGACGTCGGCGACCAGCTCGTGCCGGGCCGGACCGACATCGATTACTCCGACGAGGAACCCGACGAGTTCCTCCACTCCCGTCTGACCGCCGACATCACCCCGGTGAGCTTCTCCGACGAGCGCGAGTACATCCGTCTCGGGGAGCAGGCACGAAGCGAGTGGATCGACTACTAGTCGGCTCGCCCGTGCCGAAACTCGAACGTCCACACACGGCGACTGATCGGCAACACTATCGGACTACGTGGTCCGGATCCACCTATCGATCGATGACCGCGGAACCACAGCTGACGGTGCGAAACCTCGAGAAGCGGTTCGAAGAGGGATTCACGCTCTCGGGAATCGACTTCACGGTCGATACCGACGAGGTCGTCGCCCTGCTCGGTCCCAGCGGCTGTGGCAAGACGACGGTGTTGCGGTGTGTTGCGGGCGTCGAAACCCCGGAGAGCGGCGAGGTCGTGATCGACGGCGAGCTCGTACAAGGGGATGGAACCGCGGTTCCACCCGAGGGTCGAAACGTCGGGATGGTGTATCAGAGCTACGCGATCTGGCCACACAAATCCGTCTACGAAAACGTCGTCTTCCCGCTCGAACACAACCGGACCGAGTTCGCGCGATCGGAACACGAGGCCCGCGTCGACGAGGTGCTCGAACTGTTACGGATACGGGAGCTGAAACGCGCGCCGGCGACCGACCTCAGCGGCGGTCAACAGCAGCGCGTCGCGCTCGCACGCTCGCTCGTTCATGACCCCGACCTGCTGCTCATGGACGAGCCGCTGAGCAATCTCGACCGCGAGCTGCGACGGAACATGCGACACGAGCTCCAGAAGCTCCAAGCAGAACTCGACGTCAGCATCCTCTACGTCACACACAACCAGGCGGAGGCGTTCTACCTCGCCGACCGCGTCCTCGTCATGAACGACGGTCGGATCGTCGAACGGGGCGCTCCACGGGAGCTGTACAGCCGGCCGACCGCCCGGTTCACCCGGCAGTTCGTCGGCGAGTACAACCGGTTCGACGGCGCTCTCGACGTCGGCCGGGACGGAAGCGAGACGGTGCGATCCGAACTGGTCGACTTTCAGCTCGCAAAGGCGGACCACGTCTCCCCGTCGGCGGACCTGAGGCACGGAACGCCGGTGGCCTGTTTCATGCGACCGGACGACATCGGGATCGGACGATACGCACAGCACGGCGGCGACGTCCTCGAACTGAGCGGCACCGTCGTCGGCGAGGGACTGCTCGGCGATAGCTACGAGATCACGGTCGGGTTCGAGGACGGCTCGGAGCTGGTGCTTCACACCGAAAGCTACAGGCAGGTTCACCCCGGCGAGGAGATCCACGTCCACTTCGACCCGAGCGCTATCCAAGTGTATCCGAACACGGACACATGAGCTCGAGCGGTCTCACCGGACGGCTGAGACGAATCGTCGGCCCGAACGCGAGCGAGCGGTTCGTGTTGGGGGCGATCGCACTTGCGGTGTTCGTTCTCACGCTGATCCCGCTCGTGTTCCTGTTGTGGACGAGCGTCTGGTCGGGCTTCCCCGGCGACTTCTCCGGGTCGTTCACGGTCGAGAACTTCGTCGCCGTGTACGTCAACGGCAGCTTCGACGCGCTGGAACTGTTCGGTAACTCGCTTTTCGTCGCGGCGGGAACGACCGTCGTCTCGATCACGTTCGGACTGCTGTTCGCGTGGCTTCTCGTGCGGACGAACCTGCCGACGAAGGGTGCGATGGAGCTGGTGTTACTCGCCCCGTACGCGATCCCTGTGTACATCTACGCGTTCATGTACATCGTCACGTACGGCTCACAGCAGGGGCTCGTTCTCGTCAGTCTCCAGCGGTTTCTCGGTCTCGAATCGGTTCCGATCGACGTGTTCAGCCGGTGGGGGATCGCGTTCGTCGTCGGCATCAACATGGTCAACACCGTCTACCTTCTCACCGCACCGGCACTGCAGAACATGGACCCTGCACTGGAGGAGGTCGGCCGGATCCACGGCGCGAGCCTCCCGACGACGCTCCGGACGATCAGCTTTCCGCTGGTGATCCCTGCGATCCTCTCGGCAGTGCTCGTGACGTTTCTGCGCGGACTCGGCGAGTTCTCGGTCGTGGCGATCCTCGGCGCGCCGGAGGGGTTCGACGTGTACGCGACCGCCATCTGGGAGGCCGTTCGTCTGCGTGCACCCCCCCAGTACGGCGAGGCGGCAGCGCTCGCGTTCAGTCTCCTCATCGTTACGGCCGCGTTCGTGTGGTACTACCGCCGAATCACGGGTCGCAAGCAGGACTACATGACCGTTCGCGGCCGGGGGTATCGGGCGAGACGGTGGGACCTCGGCGGGTGGCGGTGGCCGCTCGCAGGCGGACTGTGGGTGCTGCTGTTTTTCGTCTGGCTGCTTCCCGTGCTGGTCATGGTGCTCGTTTCGTTTCACTCCCTGTGGACCGGACAGCCGGACGTCACCGTCCTCTCTACGGAACACTACGTCACCGCACTCACCGACGTGCGCCTGCGCGGCGCGTTCTTCAACAGCGTCTTCGTCGCCGTCGCGAGCGCGACGATCGGTACGGTGCTCGTCGTCGGCATGGCCTACTACACGGAACGAACCGAGTACCGGTTCCGAGGGGTCGTCGATTTCCTCTCGCTCACACCGATGGCGATCCCCGGGATCATCATGGGCGGCAGTCTCCTGTTCACGTTCCTGTGGGTGGGCCGGATCCACCCGCTCGTCGACCTGTACGGCACTCTCTGGATCATGGTGATCGGAAGTATCATCGTGTACATCCCCATCTCCTCACGGATCGCCGTCGGCAACATCGTGCAGATACACACCGAACTGGAGGAGGCGGCGCGGATCGTCGGCGCGTCGTGGGGACGGAGCGTCCGCGAGGTGTTCGTTCCCCTGTTCAAAACGCCGATGGCGATCATCTGGTTCTATCTCGCGATTCAGGTGTTTCACCTCCTCACGATACCGATCATGACGTACTCGACCGGAACGGAGGTGATCCCCGTCGAGGTGTTCACCCTCTACACGCGAGGGGCCGAACTGGAGTTAGTCTCGGCCATCTCCACGCTCTTCGTCGCGGTGACCGTTGTCGTGCTGCTGGCGCTTCGGTGGTTCGGCGTCACGATCTACGATATGAACGCGCGATCGAACTGAGCCACGGGTGACGTTCGGACGCCAGGACCGACGCTGGACTCAGACGTCGAGGACCGACACTGGACTCAGACGTCGAGGACGGTTTCCGCGAACAGCTCCTCGGGCTCGTACCGCCGGGTAATCAATCCCTGATCCTGCGCGTATCGGATGAACGTGTCCAGCTCTCTCCGGGTTTTCTCCGTCAGTCCCCACTCCCAGACGTCCGGTCCGAGCGTCTCCCGCTGATCCTTCAAATGGAGGTGTGCCCAGGTGAGCGAGGTGTGCTCGTGAGGGTTCTCGTTCCGTTCGAGACATCGGTCCCGAGCCTCGCGGAACGCGTCGTACAGGCTCACCGCGACCCACGGATTCGCCTCGAGGACCTCGTCTCTGATCGCGATCAGGTGCATCGGCGGGTGGATCCCCGTCTCCTCGAAGTACGCCTTCTCCTCGGCGATGGGGTCGTCGAACAGCAGCTCGACCTCGTCTGATTCGAGGACCGCGTTGAAAAGCGAGTACGCCGGGTCGGTCGCGGCGTCGAGCTCGCCGCTGAACAGCATCTCGCGCATGTCCGTCGTCTCCTCGACGGCGTCACCGCCGATCGGACGGATGTCGAACCGGTCCGGGATCGAGATCGGGACGTCGTCGTCCTTGCGCCGATACCACGTCACGTCCGCCAGATCGAGGTCGTACTGGTCGCCGAGGATACCGCGCGCCCAGACGTTCGCCGTGGTCTGCCAGGACTGGACGCCCATCTTCTTGCCCGCGAGATCCGCCGGCCCGTCGATCCCGGAGTCGACATGGGTGTACACGAACGAGTGACGAAACCGCTTGTTCGGATACACTGGAATCGCCGTGAACGGATACGCTTCGGGCTCCTCCATCGCGGAGAGATAGGAGGCGAGCGACACCTCACACACGTCGAACTCGCCGTGTCTGAAGAACCGCCGGTGTCGACGGGGCGGATACTCAACGAGCGTCGTCAGGTCGATTCCGCGCGGTTCGACCTCTCCCGTCAACAGCGCGTTGATCGTGTCGCGGTTGTCACAACAGAGACTGAGTTCAAGCATCGTTGGTATGTTCCGTGTTGACAGGCCGTTAGCGATACTCCTCGGTGTTCACGTGTTCGGTCTCGAACAGCTCCTCGAGCGTGTACTCGCGGGGGATTACCTCCTGTTCGTGTGCGTACTCGATCAGCGTCTCGAGCGTGGTGACGTTGTCCTCGGTCAGTCCGTACTCCCACGGGTCCTCGCCGAACAGCTCGTGCTGGCGCTCCGCGAACGTGTTCGCCCAGATGATCGGGAACTCCCGCGGGCGCTCGAGCGACTCCAAGCCGATCCGCTTTGCGCGCTCGAAGGCGTCGTACAGCTTCTGGGGGATCCACGGCTTCTCCTCGAGAAGGTCGTCTCTGATCACGACCGTGTGCATGATGGGGAAGATCGAGGTCTCGCGGTAGTACTGCGTCTCCGTCTCGATCGGGTCCGCAAACAGTCGTTCGGCGTTGTCGGCGTCGAGGAACACCGGGTGGAACACCGCGTCGACCTCGCCGCGCTCGATCATGTCCTCGACGGCGTACAGCGACCGCCCCGCACGGTCGAGGAACTCGATGTCGTAGCTGGGGGCATTGAGGTCGACGATCTCCGGTTTCGCCGCCTTCCACGTCACCGACGTCGTGTCGAGTCCGTGTCGCTCGCGAGCGATGCCGCGCTGCCAGATCCCCGTCGTCGTCTGCCAGTTGACGATCCCGACGTCGCGTCCCTCGAGGTCGGCGAGCGAGTCGATTCCCGCGCCGGTACGTTTGTAGATGTACGCGTGTCTGAACTTCCGGGAGGGGAAGATCGGGAGCGCGGTGAACGGGTACTCCTCGGCCTGCGAGCGCGTCGCGAGGTAGCTTCCCATCGACATCTCGCAGGCGTCGAACTCCCGATAGTTCGCCATCCGGTTGAACCGCTCCGGATTCGTGTAATCGACGGTCGTCAACTCCAGCCCCTGCGGCTCGACGCGTCCGTCCCAGAGCGCCTTCGTCCACTCGTACTCGTGACACGCGAGCGTGAAGTCGACGGTCATGCGGGCCTCCGTGTGTCCGCTGGCACGATGCTTGGATCCTCCGGGAACTCCCAGTCGATGCCCGGCTTTTCGGCTTCACGCTCGAGTATCGCGGCGATGTGGCCCTCGATGAGCCTCGCATCGACGCTTTCGATCCACTCCAAATGCTCCTCCAGTTCGGGCGCGGTCGTTTGGTCGCCGTCGAGGATCGTCAACACGCCCGTGATCGCCTCCAAGAGCATCGTGTAGTTGTTCCGTTCGAGGAACGTCTCGACGTCTCCCGACTCGATCCCCCTGCCGATCACGCCGATGAGCGTGCTGTGGATGTTGAACTGGCGACCGATCCCTTCTGGGTGTGCGGAGACGAACACCTGCATGTCCGCCGCCCGCAACACCGTCGCGTTGTTATCGGTCGTGCCGTCGCCGTGTACGATCCCGTCCGCCACCATCTCCCGCGTGAGATCGTACAGCGTGCTCTGTGGGATCGGCGTCACCGCCGCGAGCTGCTGGATCGTCAACCCGTCCGCGAGCCACGCCTCGTGCCACACGCGACACTTCCGCGGTGCTGAAAGCAGCTGTCCCGCCGCGACGACGGTGTCGACCGTCGTACGGATCTCCCGTCGATGCGTGGGTGACCGGTCGTCGACTCTCTCGTCCGTCGCCTCCACGCTGGGTGAGTCGTCCATCCTTGGTTATGGATTACAGGAAACAGATAATAAGCGTTGCGACGGCGAGAACGAGGGGATCGAGCGGATCGAAAGAAGAGCCGTCGGCGGAGATCCCGATCGGAGTCGGGACGGGCGTCCCGATCAGGCGTCGGGGTCCGCGATGACCTCGATGGAGTCCTGATACACGCCGACGCGGTGGAAGTTACCGTCGTTCGTCACCTGGACCTCGTAGGTGAGTGTTCCCTCGTAGTCCTCGGGAATTCCGTACCACGTGTGGTTCCAGACTCCGCCGTCCTCGTCCCACTCGAGTTCGACGGTGTCGGGATCGCCGGCCTCGAACACGATGATCGCCTCGTCGACGACGTCGGGGCCGACGGGTTCGCCGGTGCTCCCGTCGTAGATCCCGATATCGAAGCCGACCGCCATGCCGGGCGTGAAGTTGTGCTGGGGGAGACAGGACTGTACCCAGCCGTTACCCTTGTCGTCGGTCGAGTACGTGTCGTCGGTGACGACGTAGTTCGACGCGCCCGCGTCGACGCCGGTGAACTCGATGATCTCGAACTCGCTTTCCAACACGCCGACGTTGGTGAACTGCGCACCGTTCGTCACCTCGACGGTGTATCCGACCGTTCCGGGGTCGGCGTCGTCCGGGATCCGCCAGGAGCCGCTCCACTCGCGTTCGTCGCGGTAGAACTCGAGATCGACGGAGTCGCCGGTGTCGAGTTCGATCGTCACCTCGTCGAGCGCCTCGTCGCTGACGATGCCGTTCGACTCGCGGTCCCACACGCCGACCTTGAAGATCACCTCCATGCCGGGGACGAACAGCCGCTGGGCGACCCCCTCACGGAGGAGTCCGCCGGCACCCTCGGGGATGCCCTCCGCGCCCACGACGATCTCGTCGGTGACGACGAACGTCGTCGGGCCGTCGTCCTCCTCCTCGTCGCCGAGGGCGGTACACCCCGCGAGGGTAACGGACGCCCAGCTGACGGCGCCGGCAGCCATGAACTTCCGGCGGGTCGCGTCCGGACCGGCCCCCTCCGGAACCGGCTCCTCGTCCGTAGTCGTCCGCTCGGTTCGTTCGATCAGAATCCCCTCGTCAGTCGAATTGTTGCCGTCCATACCGTACCACATGTTCCCTGCTACGTCTCCAATAACGATCCACTGGATATTGTAGGCCTTTATGACTGGACGTCGAACGAGTTTATAAATCAGCTAACAATACGCGGTAATCCCTGGCCGCGTAGAACTCGTCACCGTGCTCGGCCGCTCGAAACTGGACACGACAATCCCGGCGTCCATCGGTCGCCGTCCCTTATAAAAAGCTGTATTCTTTTGCTTGAAGGATAACTGGCTTCGGACTAACCGCCTCTTATGGACGAGGATATGACCAGCAACGAACCGGCGGGGGGACGAGCGTGCGAGTCCGACTGCGACGGAGATGGCTGTCCGTCCCGGCTCTCAGCGACCGGACGTCGACGAGTCCTCGGCGCGCTCGCAGGTGGAACGACGCTCTCGCTCGCAGGGTGCATCGGCGTGTTCGGGGAGCCGGCTCAAAGCGAGGCTCCCGACCGGACGATCGGTGAGAGCGCCGATGACGAGGACGACGACGAAAGTGACGATGACGAGGAGGGCAGCGAGGAGGGCCCCGTCCACGAGATCACGTTCCTGCGGCAGGACGCGACCATCGAGATCCCGGAGGGCGGTGATTCGCTTTTGTACCAGGGTCTCGACCAAGGGTGGGATCTCCCCTACTCGTGTGAGCGGGGAGTCTGTGGCGTCTGTACGGCCCGCATCAGCGGGAACGGTCACCGACAGGTCGAGATGACCAATAACGAAGTGCTCGACGACGACGAGATCGAACGCGGCTACGTGTTGACCTGTACCGGCCACCCGACGGAGGAGTTCTTCATCCGAACGGACGACAGTCCGTGAGGTCGTCGAACTGAGGATCGAACACGTCGATTTTGAGAAGGTCTCGACCGATGACCGATCGGCCCTTGACGCTCGATCACTTATAAAGGGCTGTATTTTTAACGGCCATGTCTAGGGTGCTGAGTCCGTAATCGACTCGTGGTGAACCTCATATGGACACGGCGGATTCTCCCCCAGATATAGATGACCCAGGCTGGAACGAGTGGGCCGACGACCAGCTCTCCGACGTCGAGTTCGACACGGACCTCGGCCGAGAGATGGGAGAGGACGCGCTCCGCGTCGCGGAGGGTGAACTTTCGAAAGCCGCGTTTCACGAGCGACACAGCGACGCGGTCGAAGCCGAGTTTGGCGTCGACGAACGTCCGACGAAGGAGGCGGTCGACTCCGCGGCGACGCTCCCGAAGGTACCGAACGAGCGCGAGGAGACGCGCCGAAACGTGCTGAAGGCGCTCGGGGGAGCCGCGACCGCCGGCGTCGCCGGAGTGGCCGGATGTCTGGACTCGTCGGGAGCGGCTGAGGCCGCAGAAACCGGAGGCGTGGCCGACGTTGACGACGACGGCGTCATCGACGAGGTCGACCACCAGAAGCAGATGGGGATGGTGATCGACACCGAACGCTGTATCGCGTGTCTGCAGTGTTCGGAGGCGTGTAAAGGCGAGAACAACACCGACGTCGGGGTCCACTGGCCGTACGTGTTCCGGTACGAGGACGAACACGCCGGCGACACGGAAGAGGAGTTCCTCACCCGCCACTGTCAGCACTGTTCGGAGGCGTCCTGTACGTACGTCTGCCCGACGCAGGCGCGGTACAAGCGTCAGGAGGACGGGATCGTTCTCACCGACTACGACACGTGTGTCGGCTGTAAGTACTGTCAGGTCGCCTGTCCGTACGGCGTCAACTATCTCGGGAAAGAGGATCCGAATCCGAACCGCGACCAGTTCGAGACCGATCGGGATCAGACCGGCGGCGTCATCGACGACTTCGACGACGCCGGCGACGACTTCTGGGCTGACCGCGAAGTGGACGGCCGCACGGTCGCCGGTACGCCGCCCCGGGGTGTCATGGGGAAGTGCACGTTCTGTATCCATCGCCAGGACCTCGACGAGGACCACGAACTGCACGGGACCACGGCGTGTGAACAGCAGTGCCCCGTCGATGCGATCCACTTCGGAGACATGAACAACAGGAACAGCGACCCACGACAACACCTCCGCGAGAAGACGGAGTCCAACCAGTTCCGGCTGCTTCCGGAGGTCGGCAACGAACCGAACATCGTGTACGTCGGTAGGGAGCCATCGAAGGACGCCACGCCCGTACAGGGACCGACGTCCTACGAGAGCCGCGGTATGAAGGACGGCGACTACGATTTCGTGATCAACGGAGGTGACGAGGAATGAGCGTGGAGATCGATCCGGAGCGCGTGTTAAAGCCCATGCGGGAGACCGGTTCGGCGTTCTTCATCGCCACCGGCGTGATCGGGCTCGGCCTCCTCGTGTTCCTCGAGGCGTGGATCCACCAGATCACCTTCGGTGTCGGCGCGGTGACCGGCATCGGAGACTGGGGAATATCCGGCGGCGTCCCGTGGGGACTGTACATCGGTGGGTTCGTCTGGTGGATCGGCGTCGCCCACGGTGGGATCGCCATCTCCGCCGCGGTCCGCGTCATCAACATCGACCGCTACCGACCCATCGCTCGGATAGCGGAGGTGTTGACGGTTCTCGCGCTCGGCGTGGCGGCGTTCAACATCGTCTTGAGCATGGGCCGACCGGACCGGATCTTCAACACCATCGTCCAGTGGCCGTTCACCGTCCACCACTCGCCGTTGGCGTGGGACATCGCGGTGATCTCGCTGTACCTCGTGTTGACGCTCACGTACATGACGCTCTCGCTGCGCGCGGAGATAAGCGGTCTCCGCGATCATCTTCCGAAGTGGTTCGGTCCGCTGTATGCGGTCATCACGCTCGGATACACGGAGCGTGAAGACGAGAAGATCGAGCAGATCCTCTGGTGGCTCGCCGTCGCGATCCTCGCGCTCGTGCCGCTTCTGTCCGGTGGAGTCGTGCCATGGCTGTTCAGTCTCATCGCGGCACAACCCGCGTGGTACGGTGCCGCAGCGGGGGCAGCGATGCTAACCGAGTCGCTCACGAGCGCGCTGGCGATCGTGGTGATCGCGACTGCGGCGTTCCGGTACACGTACGACTGGCACGACATCATCGAGGATCGGATCTTCCTCGATCTGACGATCGCGCTCGCGTTCCTCGCGCTCGCGACGGCGTGGTTCACGATGCACGACATTCTCACCGGCGCGTACATCGCGCCGGTGAACATCGGCGCGCTCACCGGCGGGATGTTGACCCTCCCGTTCTTCTGGCTCGCGATCGCGGGACTCGTGATCGCCATCGTCGGCCTGTTCGTCATGATCGGCTGGTCCGACCGGTTCTTCAGCGTGCCCGCGCTGTGTGCGTTGTCCGCGATGCTCGGGATCACGATCCTCAACAAGAAGGTGATGTTCGTCGTCGAGGGTCTCATGTACCCGACCCAGCCGCCGCTAACGAACCTCTACCCGACCGGGAGCTACTCGCCGACGTTCGTCGAGTGGATCCTGTTCCTCGGCACGATCCTCATGGTCGTGTTCGGGTTCCTCATGCTCTCCAAGATGATTCCAATGATCGAACTCGAACCGGAGGAGGTCAAGCGTACCGCACTGCCGGATGGTGGCGACGAAACCGGAGGTGACCACTGATGGCACACGAAGCGATCCACATCGGACTGTACGTCATCTTCGGGATCATCATGCTCCCGGTGTACGTGATGATCGCCGGCTGGCTCCTCGGGAAGCCGCGTGACTTCCGGTCGATCGGGATCACGTTCGGCTATATGGCGGTGTTCGTCTTCGCGCTCATCGCCGGCCTCGCCGTACTCGGGACGTTCATCTCCCTGTTCACGCCGGTGTAGACGCTTCGAGGACCGAACCGAATTTTTATTAACCAATTGCTGACGTTCCGGAGCGGGCGACAGCTCGGCCGCACCGAACGAACCACGTCTCGAGTTCGTGGACGTGGGATCTGCTTCGCGAGTTCTCTTATAAATAACTTCATACTGGAGCGCCATTCCGATGGGCGGAGACGGACAACGATCCGGTAGCACCTTATGTTTGATCGACCCTACGGAGGCGACACGGATGACTCCTGACGAGATCTACACGCGGTTAGCACGGATCGAGGACCCGAAGCTCGGGAACGACATCGTCTCGCTCGGCGTCGTCGACGACGTCACGGTCGAGCCGGACGTCGTCCGCGTTCGGGTCACCTTACACGCACCGTACGCCCCCGACGAGGAGTGGATCGCGGAGCGGATCCGAGAGGAGCTGTCCGACATCGATCGGGAGATCGATCTCACGGTTCCGCCGCTTCCCGTCTCCGACGCCGAGCGACCGCTTCCGTCGGTGAAGAACATCATCGCCGTGAGCTCCGGGAAGGGCGGCGTCGGGAAGACGACCGTCGCCGTGAACACGGCACAGGCGCTCGCCGAGCGGGGGGCGCGCGTGGGGCTGCTCGACGCGGACCTGTACGGGCCGAACGTGCCGCGAATGCTCGGCGACGGGGACGGGCCGACGCTCAACGACGAGACGGAGACGCTCACGCCGCCCGAGCGGGGCGGTATCAAGGTGATGAGTCTCGGATTCCTCGTCCCGGAGAAGGAGGCGGCGGTGATGCGCGGGCCGATGATCGACTCCACGCTCGAACGGCTGCTCGTCGACGTCGAGTGGGGCGAACTCGACTACCTGATCGTCGACCTCCCGCCGGGGACGGGCGACGCACAGCTCACGCTCTGTCAGACGGTTCCGCTCACCGGTGCCGTGGTCGTGACGACGCCGCAGGCGGTCTCCACGGACGACGCCCACCGCGCGTTACACATGTTCGGTGAGCAGTCAATCCCGGTGCTCGGCATCGTCGAGAACATGAGCGGCTTCACCTGCCCGTCGTGTGGCGACACTCACGACCTGTTCGGTCGCGGCGGCGGGAAGACGGTCGCCGAGGAGTACGACCTCCCCTTCCTTGGTTCGGTGCCGATCGACCCCGAGATTCGGGAGACGGCCGACGACGACGCCCACGTCGGAACGCTCGGGGAGGACGACACCGACGAAGCGTTCCGCGATATCGCCGGCGATATCGCGAACGGGATCGGAACGCTCCGTCGGCGGGGCGTACCCAACTAGGAGCCGAGTCGATGTCGGATCGAGCGTTCGGCCGTCTCGAGGGCGTCGTGGACGTACGCCTGCGCCTGCGCCGCCGTCGCGATGAGGACCGCGGCGAGCAGGAGTCTCCGGTGAGCGACGACGGCCCGTGCGTAGCGTTCGACCGGGTGCATATCAGTTCTTAAGTGAGGCCCGGTGGGCGTCGAACTGGATCCGTACGTACAAAGTGGCGCGGTTCCGACGACCCGATATGGATCCACAGTCGTTCCTCTCGTCTCGCATCGATCGCTCCGCGACTCCGCTCGCGGTCGGCGACGTGGTGGCGCTGATCGCGGTGTTGACGGTCGGGACGCTCAGCCACTCGACGTCGCAGTTCCTGATCGAGAACCCGCTGTATCTCGCTGAGGTGTACGCACCGTTCCTCATCGGTTGGATCGCCGTTGCCCCGATCATCGGCGCGTACTCCGCGGGTGCAGCCGAAACGGCGAAGTCGTCGATACCGCTCGTGATCCGGTCGTGGATCCCGGCGGCCGCGGTCGCGTTCGTGCTCCGCGCGTTCGTGTTTTCCGGAGGTGCCGCGCCGACGTTCATCGCCGTCATGCTCGTGATGGGGTCCGTCGCGCTCGGCGGCTGGCGCGCGCTCTACTTCAAGTTCCGGTGAACGCTCTCGAACTCCCGACCCGGTGAACGATTCCGTACGCCGCTACCCGGTGCCGGCTGATCACGCGTTCGAAATCCCTCGAGCGACGTCTCGAACGACGCATACGTTCGGTTCCGAACGGCACGTCTGATCGCTGGTACCGAACGAGATCCGGGAAAGACGTTGCGCGTGTCTCTCAGACCGGTACGGGGCGCACTCAGGTCATAAGTTATGAGTCAAGTATCCGTGTGGGTCACTCTCGTAACCACGTAGGTATGAGAAAATTTTATGTTACCATCCCTCATAGTACATAATGAACTATGAGTAGGTACTACGACTACGTGCTCGGGCTCATCCCGGCCGCCCTGATCGGAACCACCGCCGTCCTGAATTCGCTCGGGCTGTCGTTGACCGTGGCCGTGCCCGTGGGTGCGGGTATCGCGCTCGGGCTGATGGCCCACGCGATGTTCGTCAAGGGCCCGGTCATCGATCCGGTTGAGACGGTGACGAACCCGCCGGAGGGTCGCTCGTCGGCCGGCGGACCGCCGACGCCCGGCGCGTCCGACTGACCGTCCGTCCCGCTCTTCCCCTGCCGTATCCTGCATCGTTTAGTCGATCGCGGTCCACGGTCACTCAATGACCGACGCGCTGTTCCTGTCGAGTTCCGACGTCGACGACCTCGCGGAGCCCGCCGACTACGTCACGAGCGTCCGCGACGCGTATCGCCAGATCGGCGAGGGTGCCCCCGCGGAGCCTCGAACCAAACTGATCAACCGCGACCCGCCGGGCATGCTCACCACGTACGCGGCGGTGCTCCCCGAAACGGGCGCGATGGGCGGGTACACGTACTCCGCCGGGTTCGGCGAGGCGGACGCGTGGTTCATGACGCCGCTTTTCGATGCCGACTCCGGCGAACCGCTGGCGCTGCTCGACGGCGCGTCGATGAACCCGTTTAAAACCGGGGCTGCGGGTGCGGTCGCGGTCGACGCGCTCGCTCGCGAGGACGCGACGGAGATCGCCGTCATCGGCAGCGGGCCGCAGGCTCGCGGGCAGCTTCGAACGACCGCCACGGTCCGCGAGTTCGAGGCCGTCCGCGTGTTCTCGCCGACGCCCGAGAGTCGCGAGGCGTTCGCCGCGGACCTCGATGCCGACCTCCACGCGGACGTGTCGGCGGTCGGGAGCGCGAGCGAGGCGCTCACCGACGCCGACGTCGTGATCACCGCGACGACCGCGAGCGACCCCGTGATCGACGACGCGGACGTCGAGCCCGGAACCCACGTCACCGCGATGGGGCAGTACCACCCCGGAAAGAACGAGCTTCCGCCCGAACTCGTCGCGCGGGCGACGTACGTTCCGGACCTGGCGGCCCGCGTCACCGCGGACGCCGGCTCCTTCATCGCCGCACTGGACGCAGGGCTGATCGACGACGGCCACGTCGCTGCCGAGCTCGGCGACGTCGTCGCGGGGAGCCATCCCGGCCGGACGAGCGACGACGAGGTGACCGTGTTCGACTCGGGAGGAACGGGGATCGAGACGGTGGCCGCCGCGTCCATGCTGTACGAGCGCGCGGTCGAGGCGGGGCGAGGTCAGGTGATCGACTTCGCGCCCGCGAGCGAGGCGCTCACGGGGAACTGAGAAGCGAGAGGGACCGGCACGGTGACCATCGGATTCACTGGAGCCTGTAGCGGAGGATCGCGGCGATGCCGCCGAGGTTCGAGAGCTGTTCGCCGGGGGCGAACTCCGAGGAGAACACGACGACGTCGCCGCCCTGTTGCTCGACCGACTCGATGACGTCGTTGACGTCGATCGACCAGTCGCCCTCGCCCTGTCGCTCCGTCCGGAGTCGGTCGTCGACGACGAGCAGCGTCTCGATCGCGCCGAACTCCGCGGCTTCGGCGACGTCTTCCGGCCCGTACGTCGCCTTCGCGCCCCGTGCGATGTTCTCTGTCAGCTCGTCTATCAGGGTCGCCTCCTTCGAGATCCGCGTCTCCTTTTGAACCTCGTCGACCGCGCCGCGTTTGAGCACCTCGTGGACGCCGCGATCGCCCGCGGCCGAGGTGTCGACGACGGAGATCCGGTCGGCGAGCTCCCGGAACTCCTCGGCGATGTGGTCGCGGGCGTCGTTCTTCGTGAAGCCGGGTCCGGCGAGGATCACGGCGTCGGCGTCGAGATGCGAGAGCGCCTCGCCAAGCTCCGCGAACAGCTCCGCGCGCGGCCGGGAGTACTCTCCCTTCCCGGTCGGCTTGGTGAAGGAGGCGTACTCGTCGGTGCCGTACTGCTGAACGGTGTGGACGTACGCCGCCCCCTCCTCGACGGTCGCGATGGCGACGTCGGGGTTCTCGGCGGCCTCCGTCGCCTCCTCGATCCGCTCGGTCTGGTCCGGCTTGAAGCGCTTCTCGACGGTGATCTCGTCGTGCTGTTCGACGTTTATGGTGTGGTGTTGTCCGAGCTGGTCCTCGCGGGAGCAGTCGACGATGACGCCGCCGACCCGCAGCCGGTTCGCGAACCGTGCGAACTCGACGGTGTCGACCTCGATGGTGACGTAGAGGTGCTCGCGCTGTCCCCCGGTGTCCCGCATCTGGTCGTCGTCGCGCTGGATCCGGCGGGTGGTGTCGCCCTCGACCAGGTCACCCGGTTCGAGGACGTGTGCGAGGTGCCAGAGGTCGTCGACGTTCTCGGGGACGAGAGTGAGTCGCTCGCGACCCTCCTCGCCGTAGCCCCGGTCGGCGATACGCATGGGCGGTCGTTCGCCCCGCGGCGTATCAACCCTTGGCATCCGCGGTCGCGGCGTCGACTCGCGGTCCGACCTCGCAGTCCGCCGCCGACGTCACCCGTCCTCGATCGGCGGTCCCCAGTCGAACCCGGTCTCATCGTCCGCTCCGATGGCGAGACCGTCCGCTACCCGCTCCGCGCTCGGGTTCCGTTCCGCGTGGGGGTTCCGTTCCGTGCCCGTCCCCGTGAGCGGGACCGACCGCCCGGTCTGGACCGCGGGTGAGGCCTCGTCGATCCGTCCGATCCGGTGGCTCCGCGGCCGCCCGGAGACGACGCCGGTCCCCGCGTCCCGTCTCGCAGTCAGCGTCCCCTCGTCTCCCCTCCGAGCGCCATCTCTCGTCCGTGCGTGCTCCCCTCCCGTCCGCGCGCCCTCATCTCCCCTCCGAGCGCCCTCGTCTCTCGTCCCGCTCCTCGCGGGGAGCGCCGTCGACGCCCCGCGCCCGTACAGGGAGTGAGCGACGATCCGCGTCGAGAACACCACCCCGATGCCGACGACGAGCGGGACGAACGGGGCCGCGAGGGCGTATCCGGTGAGGAGCGTGATCATCGCGAGCGTCCACCCGACCGCGTAGTCGCCCGAGAACGCGACCGCGGCGACCCTCCCGGGATGAAGTCCGTCCCGGAGCCGGCCGGAGTCGGCGAACAGCGCGAGCGCGGCCGGGCGGACGTACGCGAACGCGACGAGGTAGCCCGCCGAGAGCACGCCGACGAGGCCGCCGACGAGGGCCAGTATCGCCGCCGTCGCCTCCGAGTCGCCCGCGGCGGTCCCGGCGACCCCTTCGAGGATCGGGGCGGGGTCGACGCGGTCGAGTTCGACCACGACACCGGCCGCAACCCCGAGCGCGAGCAGTCCCACCAACGGGAGAAGCAACACGGCCGAGAGCAGCAGGGACTTGAGCCCGTCGCGGTAGAGCCGACCCCACTCGACGAACGACGGCGCACCGCCCGCGTTGCCGTCGCTGACGCCTTCGGCGATCACGCGGACGAAGTAGCCGCGAGCGACGATCGCGGGCGCGAGCGCGAGCGGTGCGAGGACGAGGAGCGGCGGGGCGAGCGCCGACGCGAGGAGCCAGATCGGTGGGATCGTCCACGCGAGCAGCGTCACGAGCGTGCCGACGATAAAGACGCCGGCGGCGTCGTCCGTGTCCGTCGGCGTCGCCAGCGCGCTCCGAAGCATACCGATCCGTCATCCGGGCATGGTATAAATGATGTGCGGCGGTCACGCCCGAACGAGGCGGATCGACGCGAGCTCGGGCGGGACTCCGTTCGGGTTCGATCCGGAACTCCCCACCTCGCGACCGATGCCCGTCGACTCCGGCACGGAACCCCTTTATCCGGTCGCGGGAACGGCCACGCATGACGAACGGCAAGATCGGCAGGCGGTTCTTCGAGGAGCGGATCCGGCCCGCGCTCGGGGCCGACCGCGCGGACGTGACGCTCGGTCCCGCACACGGCTGCGACTTCGGCGTCATCGAACCGGGACACGGGAGCGGAGGGGACGGGGGAGCTCACGGTTCGTACGCGGTCGTCGCCGCGACCGACCCGATCTCCGTGCTTCCGGGGTTGGGGTACGATCGCGCGGGTCGGTTCGCGCTCCACATCGCGCTGTCCGACGTCGCCGTCTCCGGAATCGCCCCGTCACACCTCTCCATCGCGTTCTCGTTGCCGACCGGATTCGGCGACGACGACTTCGGGGAGCTCTGGGACGCGATACACGAGGAGTGTGCGCGGCTCGACGTCGCCGTGACCACCGGGCACACCGCCCGGTACCCCGGTGCCGAACTCCCGTGGGTCGGTGCGGCGACCGTGCTCGGCGTCGGTCGTCCGGACCGGATCGTCCGTCCGGACGGCGCTCGTCCCGGCGACCGGCTGGTCGTGACTCGCGGGCCCGCCGTCGAGGCGACCGGACTGTTCGCCTCGCTGTTCCCCGACGCGTTGGGCCTACCGGCCGAGACGGTGGCGACCGCCCAACGACGGATCGACGACGTCCGGCTCGTCGAGGACGCGCTGGCCGCGCGGGAGGCGGGAACCGTTCACGCGATGCACGACGCGACGGAGGGCGGGCTCCTCGGGGCGCTCCACGAGACGGCGAGCGCGAGCGGCGTCCGGTTCGTGGTCGATGACGCGGCGGTCCCGGTCGCGCCCGGCGTCGAGCCGGTCTGTGACGCGCTCGACATGGACCCGTGGCACGCGACGACGTCGGGAACGCTGATCGCGTCGGTCGCCCCCGAGGACGCCGAGTCGGTCGCCGAAACGCTCCGGACTCGTGGGACCCCGGCCGCGGTCGTCGGCGAGGTTCGTTCGGGGTCCGGCGTCGTGGTCGGCGGCGAGGAGACCGACCCGCCGGAGGGGGACGCCTCCTGGCCCGTGTACGCGCAGTTGTCCGCGTCGTCCGGGGGACCCGACGACGTCGGTCCGAGCCGGGAGCCGTCCGGGCCGTCCGACTAACCAGGTAGATAAAACCCGTACGACGCCGGGAAAATGAACGTTTTAAGCCCCACGGGTCGGAAGCCCCGTGCATGGTGCGGGATCCGTTGCGCGACGAGGAGCCGCCGTCGCCGGAGGAGGTGTTGAACGCGCTGGCGGACGACGCCGCACAGCGGTTCATCGCCGCGCTCTCCGAGCCGAAGACGGCGAGCGAGCTCTCCGAGGAGTGCGACGTCCCGCTCTCGACGACCTACCGAAAGCTCGAGAAGCTCACGGACGCGTCGCTGCTGGAGGAGTCGACGGAGATCCGACGCGACGGGCAGCACACGACGCGATACGCCGTTGCGTTCGACGAAGTGACCGTCACCGTCAATGAGAACGACCGTTCGCTGTCGATCGAGTTCAGCCGCCCCGACCGGTCTCGAGACGAGCGGCTGGCAGAACTGTGGTCGGAACTACGGGAGGAAACCTAACCATGCACGTCGAATTCGTCATCATCGCGGTAAAGACCGCCATCCTCTTTTTGGGTGGCAGCATCACCTACTACGCGCTCCGCGCGTTCTCACGGACTGGCGATCCGTCCCTTCGTGCGCTCGGGATCGGCTTCGGGGTCGTCACCGTGGGCGCGCTGATCGGCGGCGTCTCCCACCAGTTCCTCGACGTCGGTCTCGCCGTCGGGATCGCGATCGACAGCACGCTGACGGCGATCGGGTTCGCGGTCATCGTCTACTCGCTGTACGTGGAGTGACCGGCCGTCCCCGCTCGGGACGTTCGGGTGTCGGATATCGACGGTCGACGTACCCCGGTTTCGGTAGCCTTTTGCGGTGCTCTCGTGTGGGTTTTAACCATGAGCGAGACCGCACGCGAGGAACTATCTCGGCGGATCGCCGGTGAGATCACGTTGAGCGACGATCCGGGCGCGACCTTACGGAAGTGGCGGACGGACTTCGACGTCTCACAGACGGAGCTGGCCGACCAGCTCGGCGTCTCCTCGTCGGTCGTCTCCGACTACGAGAGCGGTCGCCGCGAGAGCCCGGGGATCGGCGTCGTCCGGCGGACGGTCGACGCGCTGCTCGACATCGACGAGCAGCGCGGTGGCGGCCGACTCAGACAGTACGCCCGCGTGCTCTCTGCGGGCTTCGAGAGCGACATCGTCCACGACCTCCGCGAGTACTCCACGGCCGTTCCCTTAGCGGAGTTCTACGAAGCGATGGGTGCGACGGAGATCGTCCGCGGCGATCAGGACCACGTGAACGGCCACACGGTGATCGACTCGATCCAGGCGATCACGCGGCTGTCGAGCGAGGAGTTCTACCGACTGTACGGCCAGTCGACGAACCGCGCGCTCGTCTTCACCCGCGTCACCCGCGGCGAGTCGCCGCTGGTCGCGATGCGGGTCGTGAGCCCGACGCCGAACGCGGTCCTCCTCCACGGGATCGAGGCGGACGACCTGTGGGAACACGCCGGCGACCTGGCTCGCGTCGACGGCTTCTCGCTTGCCACCTCCACGCGCGATCTGGACGACTGCCTGGCGGACCTGCGGGAGCTGTAGCGGCCGGGAGTCCCTGCCGCGCCGGATTTATAAGTGACGCCGACTGACCGCTCGCGGACCGGGTGGACATCACGGTGAACGCGCGTTCGCTCCGTTGATCCGAGTTAAATCGGTGCAAAACGGGCGAACGACTGCCCCTATTAAACCGCGTCGGGCTCCGAGCGGGGACCACGATGAACGCTATCCGAACGACGCTGGTCGTGGCGCTTGCCGCGGTCGTACTGATCGGCACGGGGCTAGCCGCGGGAGCGGTCGCCGCCGACGCGGGCGAGCCGCCGGGCCCCGACGGTGACGCGAGCGACGACGCCGGCCCGCCGAGCGACCTCCCGGACCCGGTTCCCGAGTTCGTCGGTGATCTGCTCGACGCGATAGACGGGTTCCTCTCCGGTGCGATCGACGACCTCGGTGACGCCGTAAGCGGGATCGCCGGAGGCTCGTCGGGGGTGATGGCGTGACCCGACTCGACGGGACGCGGGACGCGTTCGGCTCGCTCGGTCGGCGGAGCTACCTGCAGGCCGCGGGTGCGGCGACGCTCGGAACGGCCGGGTTCGCCGGCTGTGTCGGGCAGGCGTCCGGCACGCTGGCGACGAACGTCACCGACCAGCCCGCCGACATCGGCGATTTCGAGTCGCTCGTGGTCACGATCGAGGGCGTCTGGCTCGGGCCCGAGGGCGCGGAGAGCGGTGCGGACGACCAGTCGGTGGCCGATGACGAGGAGTCGGACGACGACGCAGATTCGGAGGAGGACGCAGACGCGGACGAGGATGCGCCGGACGAGACGGCCGACGACGGTGCCGAAGACGACGATACCGGAGCGGACGGCGACGACGGCCCGTCCGGCCGCGAGTACCACGCGTTCGACGAGCCCCAGGAGGCCGACCTCGTCCAGCTACAGGGCGACGAGGTGCAGCTGATCGACGAGCGGGAGCTCGACGTCGCGACGTATCGGTTCCTCCAACTGGACGTGACGGACACCGACGCGACGCTCGCGGACGGCGGCGAGGCGACCGTCGAACTCCCGGGTCAAGCGCCGATCACGTTCAACGCCGAGTTCGAGATCCGCGAGGACACCCGGACGAGCTTCACGGCCGACTTCGCGCCCGTCCGACGCGGGCGGACGGGGACGTACGTGCTCCGGCCGGTTCCACGGGGGATCGAGGTGAGCTACGAGGAGAACGAGGAGATGTCGGAGTAACTCGACCGGAGATGGACCGGAGACGGTCCGAAAGCGGACCGGAGACGGTCCGAAAGCGGACCGGAGACGGAACGACTCGTCTCTCGTCCCCCGTTGGGGCCACACGTCGAACAGCCGACGATTCGTCGGCGTACGGCCCCGGGGTTAGGGCTGGGAGCGATCCTGGGATCTGGGGAGAGAGGACACGCGTGCGACCGTCGTTCCCTGTCAGAGCGCACACGAATCGAGGCACTCGACCGTCCCGTCGCGGCGCTCCGCGCACGGGACGGTCACATCGTCCCGCCTTCCGGACCGTCGCGGAGAGCCGACTGGACCGTCCGACGCGTCGATCGTGTTTACGGATCGCACGCCTCGTCGACCGACCGTTTTAGGTTTCACGCGCGGTGATCGGTCTCGTATGAGTCTCGATCGATACGCCGACGCCGTCGCCGACCTCGACCCCGACCGTGGGGAGATCGAAACCGCGGAGCTCGTCGTCACCGACGACGTACTGGTAAAGGCGTTCGTGCTGGGCCCTGACGCCGAGCTCGACGCTCACGAACACGCGGACGCGACCAACGTCTTTCACGTCCTCGAGGGCGAACCGACGGTGATCCGTGACGACGCCGAGGAGGCGCTCGCGGCCCCTGCGGTCGTCCTCAACGAGCGCGGTACGGCCCACGGTGCGAGAAACGACACCGACGAGCGCGCCGTCTTCACGGCGAGCCTCTGTCCGCTCCCCTGATGGACGGCGAGATCGAGCCCGACGAGCTGATCGCCCTCCTCGACCGCGAGGCGGACGTCCGGATCGTCGACATCCGCGACGAGCGGTCGTTCGATCGGGGCCACCTCCCCGGCAGCGAGTCGATCCCGTTTCCGGAGCTGACTACCCGCGTCGCGGAACTGGAGGGCACGGAGCGTATCGTCACGGTCTGCCCGCACGGGATCGCAAGCAAGCAGGCGGCACAGCTGATCGGAAGCTATGCCGGCACCGCCGACGCCCGCGTCGAGAGCCTCCGCGGCGGCATCGAGGGCTGGACACGGGAGGGCGGACCGCTGGAGGCGACGGAGAGCGACGAGGCGGACGGTGGGGCGGAGGACGACGTCGACGAGGGGCCGGACGCACCGTTTTAACCCTCGAACGCTTCGCGCACCTCTTTTAAGTCCCGAACGCTTCGGCGAGCATCGTGCTCTCACGTCTTCCGGCGTCCGCGGAGCAGCGCACCGCCGGAGAGCAGGGCGAGCACCGCGGCCGCCGGCCCGAAGCCGGGGACGTCGCCGACCGTTTCGTCGATCGCTCCGTCGCCGCCCGCCCCGTCGAGAAGCCCGTCACCCTCGACGTCGACGGTGGTCGAGACCTCGCCGCCCGGCGATGCGACCGTTATCCTCGTGGGTCCCGCCTCGTGAAGCGTGAGATCCCGTTCCAGCGTCGTCTCCGCGTTCGCGTCGAGTCGGACCGGATCGCTCACGACGAGGTCGCCGTTCACGCGGATCTCGACCGTCGAGTCGGCGGGGATCCCGGCGTCGTTCCCGAGCGTGGCGCTCACCGCGACGGGTTCGCCGGCCGTGACGCTCGCGGGGGTTGCGGCGACGTCGCGGACGACCACGTCGGCCGGCTGGGAGACGACGACGGTGAGCGTCTCGCTTCCGAGGCGGACCTCGTACTCGCCGGGCTCCGCGAACGCGTGCTCGAAGCGTGCGGTCGTCTCCGAATCGGCCGCGACCGTTCCGCTCCGCGTCGCGACCGACTCGCCGTCGACGGTCATCGAGACGTCGTACTCGCCCGCCACGCCGCCGGTGTTGTGGACGGCGAGCGTCACGGCGAGCGTCTCCCCCTCGACGATCCGGACCGGATCGCGGTCGACGGGGCGGTCCCGGTACTCGCCGGTCGCCCGCACGCCCTCGTCGGCGATCCCGTACCCGACCTGTGCCGGGGTCTCGCCGAACGCCGCCTCGTGGGCGCTTCGGTCCCAGACCGCCGGTGCGTCGGCGGTCGTCGTGAACCGCTCGGCGTCGGCCCGGATGGCGGCCGCGGTGTCGTCGTCAGCCCCCTCGGCGGCGGCGTCCTCGACCGCGTCGAGGAACGTCTCGATCGTAACGGGCTCAGACGGTGGGGCCTCGTTCAGGTCGCGGAAGACGGTCGCGAGCGACGCCTCTCCGTTCGTCTCGATGCGAAGCTGTCGGTCGATCTCGCCGGCGACGAGCGCGCCTTTCGTGTAGTCCGCGGGACCGTTCCACGTCGCGGGGTCCGCGAGCACGGCCGAGGCGTCGGGTTCCCGCTCGCCACGGGCGAGCGCGCGCTGGACGTCCGTGAAGTCGGCCTCGCCGCGCTCGAGGGCGAACAGCGCGGCGTAGTACGTCGCGCTCCCCTCGGTGAACCACCGGGCGCTCTCGTCGACCGTGTACGACTGGCGGGTGTGGACGTACTCGTGCGTCCAGACGTCGTCGGCGGTCCCCGCGGGCTCACGGTCGAGCACCCAGAGATCGGAATCGCCGATCTGGAGCCCGCGAACGCCCCAGTCGACCGATCCGGTCGGTGCGGTCACGGCGACCACCTCGTCGTCGCGTGCGCCGACCTGCAGCGCGGTCGACGCGTGTTCGAACGCCGCGAAGACGCCCTCCGGTGACTCGACGGGGTCGGCGGCGTCGGGGACGATCAGTCGGAACCGCTGGCCGCCTCCCTGGTGGACGCGTTCGTCGTGCGGTCCGAGGAACGCCATCGCCTGTGAGGCCACGCCCGGTCCGTCGACCGCGTTCTCACGTTGGAGCCCCGTCCCATCGGGGCCTCGCCAGGCGACGTCGATCCGCGGCGTCCGAACGATCGCCCACTCGCCGACGTCGACGAAGCGGTACGAGCCGGCCTCCGCGAGCGGTCCCTGGGGATCGGCAGTGACGTTCGCGTCCATGCGGTACGTGGCCGACGGCCGATCCGTGTCGCCGTCCCAGACCAGCACCGTGTCGCCGTCGTCGGTCAGTTCGCGATCGAAACCGTCCGCCTCGATCGCGTCGTCGTTCGCGCTGTGAAGCGTTATCCGTAGCTCGGAGAGACGGTCCGGAACGGTCGCCGTCGTTCGCACGCCGACCGTTCCCCTGTCGTCGGTGCGGAACAACTCGTTTCGCAGTCCGATGTCGTCGTCGACGTTCGCTATCGACGTGCCGCCCGAGCTGTCCGACGGTGCTCGATCACCCGCGATCACGGCGTCGGACACGGCATTGTCGCCGGTCGCGACTCCGGAATCGGACACGACACCCCCGCCGGCCGCAACCCCACCGACGGCGACGAGAAGGATGGCGACGACGAGAGTCGCGGTCGCGACGGGTCCTGACGTTCGCATGTCTCCCACAGGGACATCGTCGGTTTTAGTCGTTCCCGTCCGCGACGGGGAGGGTTGTTCGCGTACCGGTTAAGGAGGGTTTTTCAATCGTCCGCCGTTACTAGCGGGTAATGAGCGAGAGCGAACGCGTGCAGACGCGAGCGGGTGATCGACGATGATGGGCGGCAACGACCAGCAGGCGTACGACCGCGGGACGTCGCTGTTCTCGCCCGACGGCCGCATCTACCAGGTCGAGTACGCCCGGGAGGCCGTCTCCCGCGGCGCGCCGAGCGTCGGCGTCAGAACCGCGGAGGGCGTCGTGTTCGTCGCGATGTCCCGCGCGTCCTCCACACTGATGGAGGCCGAGAGCATCGAGAAGCTCCACAAGCTCGACGACCACGTCGGCACCGCCAGCGCGGGCCACGTCGCGGACGCCAGACAGCTGATCGACTTCGCCCGTCGACAGGCACAGGGGAACCAGCTCCGGTACGGCGAACCGGTCGGCGTCGAGGCGCTCACCAAGTACGTCACCGACCACGTCCAGGAGAACACCCAGCGCGGCGGCACCCGACCGTACGGGGCCGCCCTGCTCATCGGCGGCATCGAGAACGGCGAGCCGCGGCTGTTCGCGGCCGACCCCTCGGGAACGCCCAACGAGTGGAAAGCGACCGTCATCGGCGGCGGCCGGAAGACGATCCAGGCGGTGTTAGAGGAGGAGTGGACCGACGACCTCACGATCGAGGCGGGGATCCGCCTCGGCATCCGCGCGCTTGCCGCTCACGACGACGAGTTGGTGCCCGGTGACCTCGCGGTCGCGACGATCACGGACGACGACGGCTACCGGACCGTTCCCGAGGCGGAGGTCGACGACGCGTTCGACGAGACCGATATCGCCGAAGACGACGAGGCGGAAGCGGACGACGAAGCCGACGACGAAGCCGACGACGAAGCCGACGACGAAGCGGATACCGGTGACACCGACGACGCGAGCGACGAGGACGCCGACGAGTAGCCGAAGCGTCCGATTCCGTTCGCCCGGATCGACCCATCCCTTTTACCGTATCCCGTCGAACGACGGGTATGACACGCGTCGGCGAGCTCGTCGCGTACCCGGTGAAGTCGCTCGACGGCGTCGCCGTCGAGCAGGCCGAACTCGGTACCCACGGGGCCCTCCGCGGCGACCGATCGTACGCGTTCGTCGAGGCGGGCGTCGATCCGGACGAGGCGTCGGTCGGTGGCGGCGGCGGATACGTCAACGGCAAAACCGAACCCGCGATCCACGGCCTCCGAGCGAGCTACGAGCTCGCGAGGTCGACCGACGCGACGCCGACCGTGGTGACGCTCCGACGTCCGGCCCGCGACGGCATCGACGCCGCCGAGCGAACGTTCGCGCTCCCCGATGACCGGGCAGCGCTGGAGGCGTGGGTCGGCGAGTACCTCGGGTATCCCGTCGACCTCGTCCGCGATCCGTCGGGCGGGTTCCCGGACGACCGGGAGGCGTCGGGACCGACCGTCGTCTCCGAGGCGACGCTATCGGCGTTCGCCTCGTGGTTCGACGCCGTCGCGGACGCGACGGAGGCCCGACGTCGACTCCGCCCGAACGTCGTTCTCGCCGACTGCCCGGCCTTCTGGGAGGACCGGCTGTTCGCCGACCGCGACGCCCGAGTCCGGTTCTCGATCGGTGGCGCGGACCTGTTCGGCGTCAATCCCTGTCAGCGCTGTGTCGTCCCGTCGCGTGACCCCGACACCGGCGAGGAGCATCCCGCGTTCCGCGAGACGTTCGTTCGGGAGCGCCGGGCGGCGATGCCCGCGTGGTCCGGCGGCGACTGGTTCGACCACGACTTCCGGCTCATGGTCAACACGGTCGTTCCGGACCGTTCGTGGGGCAGGGTCGTTGCGGTCGACGACCCCGTTCGGATCGGCGAGACGGTTTCGGTCGACGACGTGATGCCGACCGACGACGCACACGACGGAACGAGGTCGACCGACGGTGCGGAGGTGAACTGACCGTGCCCGTCGATCGGGGGCTGCCGAGCCGCGATGTCGCGGCCGCACGCTCGAACCCTCGTGTTTCCGCGGATCAGGGGGGAGTGGCTCGTTCGGATCGGGCGACCCGCGTTCGAGTCGACAGTCGGACGGCTATCCGAACTTCCCCGTGATGTAATCCTCGACGCGTTGGTTGTCGGGGTTCTCGAAGATCCGGTTCGTGTCGCCGAACTCGACGAGCTGTCCACCGGTGAGGAACACGGCGGTCTTGTCGGATATCCGGGCGGCCTGCTGCATGTTGTGGGTGACGATGATCACCGTGTACTGCTCGGCCAACTCGTCGATGAGGTCCTCGACTTTCGCGGTCGCCACCGGGTCGAGCGCGGACGCGGGCTCGTCCATGAGGATCACTTCGGGGTCGGGGGCGATGGCGCGGGCGATACAGAGCCGCTGTTGCTGGCCGCCGGAGAGGTCAAGGCCGGACTCGTCGAGCTGATGGCTCACCTCGTCCCACAGCGCGGCGTTTCGCAGCGCCTCCTCCACGCGAGCGTCCATGTCGCCGTCGTATCCCTGGATCTCCAGCCCGTAGGCGACGTTGTCGTAGATGGATTTCGGGAACGGATTGGGCTTTTGAAACACCATACCGATCTTCCGGCGGAGGGCGACCGGGTCGACGTCGTCGTCGTACACGTTCTTCCCGCGGAATCGGAGTTCGCCGCCGACCCGCGCCGCGTCGACCATGTCGTTCATTCGGTTGAGACACCGCAGGAAGGTGGACTTCCCGCAGCCGGACGGCCCGATGATCGCCGTCACTTCCTGTTCAGGGAGACTCACGTTCACCGGCTTCAGTGCCTCCACGTCGCCGTAGTGGACGGTGAGGTCCTTGGCCTCGATGACGGCGTCGCGCTCGTCGATCCGCTGGATCGACGGCGTCGTCTCGGCTCCCGTCTCGCCAGGCGCGGTCGCGGGCGCATCCTCGGACGGCCCGGTCGTTCCGTCGCCGGTCGGTTCGTCGGGTTCGCTACCGTCGCTTGCTGTGTAACTGTCGCTCATGGGTTATCGGGTCTCGTACTTGTTGCGGATGAGAATGGCGGTCGCGTTCATCAGGAGGAGGATCGTCAACAGGACGACGATCCCCGCGGCGGCGACGTGCTGGAAGTCGGCTTCCGGGAGCCGCGCCCAGTCGAAGATCTGCATCGGCATCGCGGCGAACGGGCCGAACACGTCCGGCACCGGGATCCCGGAGACGTCTTCGATCGGCGCGCGGAACATCGACGTCGCCGCCCCGACCATGATCAGCGGTGCGGTCTCGCCGATCGCTCGCGACAGCGAGAGGATCGTTCCGGTCATGATCCCCGGTAGCGCCGCCGGGAGGACCACGTCCCGAACGACCTCCCAGTCGGTCGCGCCGACGCCGTAGGCGGCGTGCCGCTGGGAGTCGGGGACCGCTCGCAGCGCCTCCTGTGAGGAGACGATGACGATCGGGAGGATGAGCAGCGTCAGCGTCAGCGCGCCGGCGATCAGGCTCTCGCCGAGCCCGACGAACCTGACGAACACCGCCAGCCCGAGCAGTCCGTACACGATCGAGGGGACGCCCGCGAGGTTCGCGATGTTCGCCTCGATGAAGCTCTTCAGCCGGCTCTCCTCGGCGTACTCTTCCAGGTAGATCGCCGCACCGACGCCGAGGAACATGGTGAACACGGCCGTCAACGCGATAAGCAGGATCGATCCGATCAGCGCCGGATAGATCCCCGCGCCGCGACCGTCGGGGTAGTAGTTCTCGATGAACCGGGAGGGTGGATACGTGAGGAAATCGAGCGTCACCCATCCCCACGCCTCGACGAGCACGTCGCCAAGGAGGGTGACGAGCGCGACGATGCCGACGAGCGTCGACGCCGCACACACTGCGACGAAGACGCGGCCGATCCGCTGTTTCCGTTCGATGTTGCCGCCGACGGTCGCGAACGGATCCGCGGACTCGCCGCCGTCGGTGCGGGCGTCGTGGACGTGGTCGCAGGCCTCGTCATCGCCGGCGTCGGCCTTGTCACCACCGTCGCGGGTCTCGGCGGCGGCGATCGTATCGCCACAGGTCTCGTCGCCGCCACCGAACGGGCGTCGACTCATCGGTACGCCTCCTGATAGCGGCCCTTGATCCACAGACTCAACAGGTTCATCACGAGGGTCATAGCGAACAACAGGAGTCCGACCGCGAACAGGCTCTGGTAGCCGATCGAGCCGATCGAGACGTCGCTGATCCCGATCTGGACCATGTACGCCGTCATCGTCTGTGCCGGTTCGAGCGGGTTCAGCGTGATGTTCGGCTGCATCCCGACCGCCAGCGTGACGGCCATCGTCTCGCCGATCGCGCGCGATATCGCGAGGATGTACGACGCCATCACGCCCGACAGCGACGCCGGAACGACGACGTCCGTCGACACCTCGAACTTCGTCGCACCGAGTCCGTACGCCGCGTTCCGGAGATCGTCCGGCACGGCCGACATCGCGTCCTCCGACAGCGACGACACCATCGGGATGATCATGATCCCGACGACGATCGCGCCGGCAGTGGCGTTGAACGTCCCCGTCTCCGGGAAGAACCGTTGGATGAGCGGGGTGATAAACGACAGCGCGAAGAAGCCGTACACGATCGTCGGGATCCCCGCGAGCACTTCGAGCGTCGGCTTCACGACCGCCCGAACGCGACGGTCGGCGTACTCCGAGAGGTAGATCGCGGTCGCGGTACCGACCGGCAACGCGATGAGCGCGGAGCCGACGACGATGATCATCGTCCCCCACAGCAGGGGCAACACGCCGTACGAACGGGGCCGGATGATCGGCGACCACTCGGTGCCGAACAGGAACTCACGGACGGTCACCTGTGCACCGAGTCCGGAGCGAAGCGCGGTGACCGCCTCCGCCGGCCCTCCGGAGAGGAGCCCGCCCAGAACCCCCGAGAGGAGCCCGAACAGCGTCTCCTCGCGGAAGAACCCGAGCGCACCGTCGACCAACACCACGACGATCCCGAACGTGGTGAGCACGGTGAGTAGCGCGCACACGAAGAACACGCCCCGAACCGCGAGGTTCCTCGCGGTCGGTATGTCCGAGCCCGCACGGGTCAGGTCCGCGACGTCGTTCGCGTCGCTCATCGCACCGCCTCGATCGCGTCGGCCAGTCGTTCACGACTCTCCTCGACCGTCTCGTCGGGGATCGCGTAGTAGCCCACCTTCCGTGCCGCCCACTGGGTCCACGTCAGGGTTTCTCCGTCCGCGACTATCGACTGGTCCGCGTCGTCGTCGATCTCCTCGAAGAAGAACTCGACGTACGCCCGGAACTCCTCGCGTTCGAGCTCGGCGAGATCGATGTACACGAACATCGGTCGGGACAACGGCGTGTACTCGCCGCTCTCGATGCTCTCCCGCGTCGGGAGGACGCCGCCGTTGTCGTCGTCGACGGCGACGAGCTTCAGGTCGTCCTCGTTCTCGTAGTAGTAGCCTGCCCCGCCGAACCCGAGCGCGTGGCGGTTGCCGCGGACGCCCCGGACGATCACGTTCGTGTCGGCGCTGGCGGAGTAGTCCGAACGGATGTTCCCGTGCTCGCCGTTTATCGCCTGTGTGAAGTAGTCGAACGTGCCGGACGCCGAGTCGCGACCGTACAGATCGATCTCCTCGTCACCCCACGGCTCGTCCGCCCACTCCTCGCGGAGATCTCCCCACGTCTCGACGTCGGAACCCGAGCGCCACAGGCGGTTGAGTTCCTGGACCGTGAGCGTGTCACACCAGTGGTTGTCGGGGTGCACCCAGACCGCGAGACCGTCGAGCGCGGCCTCCAGTTCCAGGTAGTCGATCCCGTTCGACCCGCAGAGCTCGACCTCGTCGTCGAGGATCGCGCGACTGGCGTTCTGGATGTCGGTGTTCCCGTCACAGAAGCGCTGGAACCCGGCTCCGGTTCCCGATCCCCTGATCGGGATCCGTACCCGGTTGTTCCGCCACTGGAACTCCTCGGCCACCGCCGCGCCGTGCGGGAGCAGGGTGTTGCTCCCGTCGACCACGATACGACCTTCGAGGCCCCGTTCGCCCTCCTCCCCGCGAACGAGGCACCCGGAAAGCCCGGTGACCGCTCCCCCGACGGCTGCCAGATACGCCCGCCGACCGAACCCGCCCCGGGCCCCGTCGGTGGTGTCACTCTCCATCAGTTCCATAGAGGGATACTGGGGACTAAATACGCTACTATAATATCTATATACTACTATATAGTCCTATATTTTAACGGCCAAGGAGAGTTCAAAGACAGCAAAGAGCCGCATTATATGCCGTTTATCGGGGTTTAAGCGCTTCTCTCGGATGCGGCTGTGGTATATATTTTGATCATGCTTAAGTTCGCCCCCAACCGAGGTGAACGCATGGAGACGCGGAAGGTCCAAGTCACCGGCGGCTCGACGTACACCGTTTCGATCCCGAAGTCGTGGGCGACCGACAACGACGTCACCGCCGGCAGCGAGGTCGAGTTCTATCCCGACGGCGACTCGCTGTTCCTCACGCCGAAGACGGACGAGGAGCGGACCCGCGGGACGCTGGACATTACCGACCTGACCGGCCAGAAGCTCACGCGCGCGGTGACGACGATGTACGTCAGCGGGTTCGACGTCATCGAACTCCAGGGTGCCGACATCAGCACGGAACAGCGCGCGGCGATCCGCGAGGCCGTCCAGAGTCTCGTCGGACTGGAGGTGTTAGAGGAGACCCGGGACCGGGTCGTGATCCGGGACCTTCTCGACTCCTCGGAGCTGTCGATCCACAACGCGGTCACCCGGATGCGGCTGATCTCGCTGTCGATGCTCGACGACGCGATCTCGGCGCTCTCCGAGCTCGATCGTGATCTCGCACGCGACGTGATCGAACGGGACGACGACCTCGATCGACTCTGGCTCGTCGTCTCCCGGATCTTTCGGGGGACGCTCCGGACGCCCAAAGCGGTCGAGGAGCTCGGGCTCTCCCGCGAGGAGTGTTTCGACCACCACTCCAGCGCCCGACAGCTGGAGCGGGTCGGCGACCACGCGACCAAGATCGCGTATCTCACCTTGAACCTCGAAGAGCCCCTGCCGGACCGGGTGATCGACGCGATCGACGACCTCCACGAGGACGCCGTCGACGTCATCGACACGGCGATGGACGCGCTGTTCGAGAACGACACCGACGTCGCGAGTCGGCAGGCGAACATCGCCCGTGCCGGCGTCCGCGAGATCGACGAGCGCGTTCGAGCGATCGACGAACTGCTCCGCGATCTGGACCCCGCGCGCGCACAGCTGCTCGGCCTCGTCGTCGATTCCGTCCTTCGGTCGGCCGACTACGGCGGGAACATCGCCGAAACCGCCCTCCAGAACGCCGCACCGGCACCGTAGCCGCTCGTCGGAGTCGATCGGTAACCGATGACGTCGAAGAAGTGGTGTCTCCGGGATCGATGACGGCTGTTCGTCGCCTACTGACCGCCGTCGGTGTACGCGCGGTCGCGGAGGACGCGATCCGCGGCGGCGGCGGCCTCCGCGGGGGAGGGACGGTTGCCGTCGACGACGTCGGTCGTGAGATCGCCGGCCAGCGCGTACACGGCGGCACCGTCGGCGCGTTCCGCGACGCGCTCGAAGGTCGGCCGGTACCCCGCTGCGCTCCGCTGGCCCTCCTCGTCAAGGGAGGCGTCGATGGCGTATTCGAGTTGACGGACCGCTTCTTCAGGGTGCATCTTAGGTGCACGTACACGTCCGATCCTCTTAAATATACTCGAATTCGGAACTGAGTTAACAGGCTGGGACGCGACTGCGACGGTCGATCCGGCGGGATCGACGTGTATACGCGTCCGGACGACCGATCCGGATCATGGCCGATCGAGACGAAGTCGCCGCCGGATCGGATCGGGCAGCCGTCGCCGAGCGAGCCGCGCGAGCCGGCGCGCGTGTCGCATACGACCGCTTCCGAACGGGGATTCCCGTGGAGGCGAAAGGCGAAGACGACGTCGTCACCGAGGCCGACCGCGCCGCCCAGCGGACCGTGATCGACGCGATCCGCGAGACGTACCCTGACGACGCGGTCGTCGGCGAGGAGGAGGCGGAACGCAAGACGGTCCCCGAGGAGGGTCCCGCGTGGGTGATCGACCCCATCGACGGGACCCACAACTACGTTCGCGACATTCGGATATGGGCGACCGCCGTGGCCGCGGTCGTCGACGGCGAACCCGTCACCGCGGCCAACGTCTGTCCCGCGCTCGGCGACGTGTACACGGCCGACACGGACGGCGCGTACCGCAACGGCGACCCGATCACCGTCAGCGACGTCTCCGATCCCCGGCGGGCGGCCGTCGCTCCGACGATCTGGTGGGAGTTCGACGCCCGTGACGAGTACGCTCGAGCGTGCGAGGCGATCGTCACCCGGTTCGCCGACATGCGTCGATTCGGCGCGGCACAGGTGGTGCTCCCGACGGTTGCAGCCGGCGGACTGGAGGCGACGATCACCAACATCCGGCCGAACCCGTGGGACACCGTCGCCGGCGTCTTCATGGTCCGACAGGCCGGCGGTCGCGTCACGGATCTCGACGGAAACCGCTGGCGACACGACTCGACCGGCCTCGTCGCCTCAAACGGCGCGCTCCACGACGAGGCGCTGGCCGCCGCGCGAGAGATCGAGGATCTCGACTGACGAACCCCGACTGACGGGTCTCGACACGAACCTCGACTGATGACCGGGTCGAACCCCTTCGTGACTCCGCGGGCGCAATGGCTATTGCGCTCTGTCGGTTTCACTCGAGTATGGAGCGCTTTCGGAACACGAGACAGCCGGACTGGGACTGGTGGGGAAGACTGTGGCCGACGCCCGGCGAGACGCTCCGGGAGTTCGGCGTGTCGGCCGGAGACTCGCTCGTCGAGATCGGAAGCGGCGACGGCTACTTCACGCTGCCCGCCGCGCGGATCGTGGACCCGGCCCCGGTGTACGCCGTCGACGTCGACGACGAACTTCTCGACGCGCTCGACCGACTCGCCGAGCGACAGGCGATCGACAACGTCGTTCCGATCCACGGGGACGCTCGCTCGCTGACGGACCACGTGCCGGAGCGCGTCGACGTCGGACTGATCGCGAACACGTTCCACGGGATCGAGGACCCGTCGGCGTTCGTCGAGCAGGTCGCGTCCGCCCTGACCGACGACGGTCGATTCATCGTGGTGAACTGGCGGGATCTCCCGCGGGAGGAAACCATCGTGGCGGGCGAGCGACGCGGCCCGCCGACGGCGCTCCGACTCTCGCCGGCGGAGACGCGAACGATCGTGGAGTCGGCGTCCGATCTGTCGCTGTCGCGGCGGATCGACGTCCCGCCGTACCACTACGCGCTCGTGTTCGAGCACCGGTGAAGCGACGACACGACGGTGCGACCGTCGAGAAACGGGCAGACTGAGGCGCTCCCCGTGGTCGAGGTCCGTGGTCGAGGTCCGTGGTCGAGGTCCGTGAGGTGCACGACCGTCAGTACACGATCGGTGGCGGCATACGACCGTCGGCGAGCGATGCCGCTGAACCGGCAGTACTAATTATTTTCTTATAAGGGTGTTGTAGTACATACTTGAATTCATACATTTCGATACGGTGTGTTCGACACACCGAGAGTTCTGTTGAAGTCCTATCTATCAGACATAACACAGCATGAAACAGTCTGTCGCTGAAGGGTGCTTCGTGATCGATAGCGGGAGTGAGTATTGCAGGTCGTCGGTTGTAATATAGTATTTAAACGACCGTGAGCGACGGCGATGGCTACTTATAAAGAATGCATGCGGTGGCGTGCGCCCGTGAGCGGCCGTCAGGCCGCGAACGGCCTCGCGCGAGGGAGTCAGGGGCGGTCGCCGAGCGGCTCC